>CAMNRF010000127.1 GCA_946551795.1 uncultured Oscillibacter sp. | reverse complement strand
AGCCCCAAGACACGCCGGGCACCGGCGTGTCGTCCGTCCCCGGCCCGAGGCCGGGCAGCTCCCGTCCCGCCCCCGTGGGGCGGCATCCCCCGTCCCCCCGCAGGGGCAGACCCCCCACTTCCTTGGAAAGGAATGAAAAACCATGTCCCATACAGCGGAAATCATCGCCGTCGGCACCGAGCTGCTGCTTGGCAACATTTCAAACACCAACGCCCAGGCCATCTCCCAGAGCCTCTCCGCCCTGGGGATCAACGTCTTCTGGCACACCGTGGTGGGCGACAACCCCCAGCGCCTCAAGGAGGCCCTGGACATCGCCCGCCGCCGGGCGGACATCATCATCACCACCGGCGGCCTGGGGCCCACCTACGACGACCTCACCAAGCAGACCATCTGCGAGGCCTTCGGCCAAAAGCTGGTGTTCCACCCGGAGATCCTGGAGGACATCCGAACCTTTTACGAGACCTCCCTCCACGTCCCCATGCCGGAGAACAACACCCAGCAGGCGGAGCTGCCGGAGCGCGGCGTCATCTTCGACAACCCCGTGGGCACCGCCCCCGGCTGCGCCTTTGAGAGCGGCGGGGTCCATGTCCTCATGCTCCCCGGGCCGCCCCACGAGATGTCCACCATGCTCCGCCGCTGCGCGGAGCCCTACCTGCGGAGCCTGTCCCACGAGGTCATCGTCTCCCGGGACATCATGACCTTCGGCATGGGGGAGAGCTCCGTGGAGGAGCTGCTGCGAAATCAGATGACCCACATGACAAACCCCACCCTGGCCACCTACGCCAAGCCCTTTGAGGTGCGCCTCCGGGCCACGGCCAAGGCCCCCACGGAGGAGGAGGCCCGGGCCATGCTGGACCCGGTGGAGAAGATGGTACGGGACACCCTGGGGGACCTGGTCTACGGCGTGGACGTGACCGGCCTGCCGGAGGCGTGCCTGGAGCTGCTGCGGGCCAGGGGGCTGACCCTGGCTACCGCCGAGAGCTGCACCGGCGGCATGGCGGCCCAGCGGATCACCGCCATCCCCGGGGCCTCCCGGGTGTACCGGGGCGGTGTGGTGAGCTACTGGACCAGCGTCAAGGGGGACGTGCTCCAGGTGCCCCGGGAGATCCTCGATACATACGGCCCGGTGTCGGAGCCCTGCGCCCGGGCCATGGCGGAGGGGGCCCGGAGGATCACCGGGGCGGACATCGCCGTGTCCGTCACCGGGGCGGCGGGGCCGGACCCGGACGAGCGGGGCGTGCCCGTGGGCATTGTGTACATCGGGCTGGCCGCGCCGGAGGGGACCTTCTGCCGCTCCCTGGACCTGGGCCGGCGGCGGCGGGACCGCATCCAGGGCCTGGCGGCCAACCACGCCTTCGACGTGGTCCGGCGGTATCTGTCGGGGCTGTCCATCTGAACGGAAACAGCGGGGCTTTTCAGCCCCGCTGTTCTGTTTCCTCCGGCGGGAGGGGGTGGAGCCGCTCCGCCAACAGCCAGGTTCTGATTCTGATCCGGGACGCCATTGCGCGGTACGAGGAAAAGCACGGGAAGATCGAGCTCTAAACGCCCCGGCCAAAACGGGATGCCCCCGGAGAGTGGGCCGGGGGACGGGCCGCCGAAGGCGGCGGCCCCTACGGCTTTCTTTCGGTCCTTGCGGCTCCTCACCCCGCCCCTATGGCTTCCTTTCGGTTCTTACAACTCCTCATTCCAGCCCCGTAAACCCCTGTAGGGGCCGCCCCCCTGGGCGGCCCGCCCGCAACAGGTTCCCCGCCCGCGACAGGCTCCCCGCCCGCGACAGGCTCCCCGCCCGCGACAGGCTCCCCGCCCGCGACAGGCCTCCGGGGCTCTGCCCCGGACCCCGCAGCCCACGGGGCCCCCACC
Source organism: uncultured Oscillibacter sp. (assembly GCA_946551795.1). Taxonomy (GTDB): domain Bacteria; phylum Bacillota; class Clostridia; order Oscillospirales; family Oscillospiraceae; genus Oscillibacter. The sequence continues at coordinate 709 of CAMNRF010000127.1, read as the reverse complement.
GGAGCCCAGCGCAGCGGGTCCGGTGGGGAGAGGAGAAAGGAACGGAGCTTTAGCGGAATTTTCGCCGCCTGCGGCGGAAATGGAGCGGCGGAGTTCCTTTCGACGACAAGGCTGGCGAAACTTTTAACTGCGCTTCGCGCCCCTCCTTGTCACCTCTTCCGTCTTGACAGCCGCCCCAAAATCCACTATGATAAAAAAATCGCGGGGCCCGCGGGCCCCGCAAAACGAGAGAGAAAGGAACCCGCTGTCATGGACATGAATTTTGACGTGAAGGCCAAGATCGAGGAACTGGTAGAGAAAATCCAGAAGGACCCCGCCCTGCTCAAGCGTTTCCAGAGCGACCCCATCAAGACCGTGGAGGGCCTGCTGGGCGTGGACCTGCCCGACGAGAAGCTCCAGCCCCTGGTCACCGGCATCAAGGCCAAACTGGCCGCCGGGGACATCGGCAACGTGCTGGGCGGCCTGAAAAAGCTCTTCTGATCCCAGGACGAAAAAATCCCCCGGAGGAATTTCCTCCGGGGGATTTCGCGCGCCTGATCTTACTTCTTGCTCTCGGCAACCGCCACGGCCACGGCCACGGTGGCGCCCACCATCGGGTTATTCCCCATGCCCAGGAAGCCCATCATCTCCACGTGGGCGGGGACAGAGCTGGACCCGGCGAACTGGGCGTCGGAGTGCATCCGGCCCATGGTGTCGGTCATGCCGTAGC
>CAMNRF010000126.1 GCA_946551795.1 uncultured Oscillibacter sp. | reverse complement strand
CCTGGGGGTGGTTTTTTTTTTTTTTTTGGTGGTGGGGGGGTCGCCCGTGCCTCCCGTTTTTTTTTTTTGTCTTCCACGTTGTCCCCCCCCCCCCCCCCCCCCCCCCCCCCCCTCTCTTGATGGAAAAGTGATCTTATACTCTAATTTTTCCTGTACGATTTTAAAATGTTTTTATCAAGAAATAGTATTACAAAAACACCTGGTTCTCCTTCGGCTCCCGGAAGTCCCGCTCCAGCATGGCCACGTGGGACAAAAACGCTGGGTCATCAAAGAACTTGGCCCCCCGTGTGCACTTGCGCACACAGCTCTGGCACTTGATGCACGTCCCCGGCACCTCCGCCGGGTTCCCCGGGTCGATGGCCCCCATGGGACAGGCCCGGACACAGGCCCCGCAGTGATTGCACCTGCTCAGATCCGTCTTCGGCTTCGCCTTGAGGAACTTCACCGGCTCCCCGTCCAGCCCCCTGGGAACGTAGTACGGCGCCGCCGGGTCCCCCGGAACCCGCACCGGAGAGAGATCCCCCGCCAGCACCTTCTCCGCGATCTTCCCGGCAAAGTCCCGGATCTCCTTAAGATCGCTCCAGCCGGGGCGGCCGAAGGCCAGCTCGTCCGTAAAGGCGTGGCGGCCCACAAAGGCCCCCGCCCCGACAGGGCGGAACCCGTCCGACTCCAGCACCGCCCGCAGCTCCGCCAGGGAGTTGTCAAAGCTGCGGTTGCCGAAGAGCACCACTGGCACCGCCAGCGCCCCGTCTCCCCGGAGCTTTTCCTGAAAGTCCGGCAGAATCTTGTTGGGCAGCTTCCCGGCGTAGGTGGGGGAGCCCGCCACCACGATGTCCGCCGGCGTGAAGACCAGCGTCTCCGCCCGCTCCCCCGGACGGGTGAAGCTCCGCTCCTCCATAGGCAGGCCCAGCTTCTCCGCCAGAGCCTCCGCCGCGGCGCGGACCACTTTGGCCGTGGTCCCCGTGGCGCTGTAATACACCGCCCAGACCTTTTTCAGCTCCATCTCGCTCTCTCCTCTCTTCCCGGCGCCGCCGGAGGCAGGCCGCTATATGGCGAAATCCTCCGGTTTCAGCCGCTCGGTCTCCAGCACCGCCGGACGGGGCGGCACCCGCTTCATGGGATCGTACTGAAAGGCCCGGCAGCTGTTCTCCACCGGCACGATGCCCCGCTTCACGCAGGCCACCTCCCGCTCGTTGATCTGCTGCCCCCTCCGGCAGTAGGCACACCGGGGGTCCATATCCTTCCGAAACAGCATCCGCTCGCTTCCTCTCAAACGCAAAATTACAGGCAGTAGAGTTTAACCTCTCCGTCCTCCGCCGTGGCCTTAATCTGGGTGATGGGGCTCTCATAGCTGTCGATGATCTTCGTGGCCATGGGGTCCTCCAGCTCTTTCTGGATGGTCCGCCGGAGGTTCCGGGCCCCGTAGGTCCGGGAGTAGGACTTGTGGGTCAGCAGCTCCACCAGGGCGTCGTCATAGGTGAAGGTGACGGCCTTGTCCTTCAGCGAGGCCGCCAGCTCTCCCAGCATAATCCGGGCGATGGACTGGAAGTGCTCCTCCGTCAGGCGGTTGAAGGTGATGACCGCGTCCACCCGGTTGATGAACTCCGGCCGCAGGAACTGCTGGAGGGCCTTCATGGCCCGGTCGGCATCCTGCTCCTGCTGGGTGCGGCCAAAGCCCACGGTGCCCTCCTTGGTAGCGCTGCCAGCGTTGGAGGTCATGACGATGATGGTGTTCTCAAAGTTCACCTTCCGCCCGTGGGCGTCGGTGATCTCGCCGTCGTCCAGAATCTGGAGCAGCACGTTCAAAACGTCCGGATGGGCCTTCTCGATCTCGTCGAAGAGCACCACGGCGTAGGGCTTGCGGCGGATCTTCTCCGTCAGCTGGCCCGCCTCATCGTAGCCCACATAGCCGGGGGGAGACCCCACGATGCGGGAGACGGAGTGCTTTTCCATGAACTCGGACATATCCAGCCGGATCAATGCGTCCGGCGTGTTGAAGAGGTCGCCGGCCAGCTGCTTGACAAGCTCCGTCTTGCCCACGCCCGTGGGTCCCACAAAGATGAAGCTGACGGGCTTGTGCTTGGGGGAGATGCCCACCCGGTTGCGGCGCACGGCGGCGGACACGGCGGCCACCGCCTCGTCCTGGCCGATGATGTGGCCCTTGAGCCGCTGCTCCAGCTGGCTGAGGCGCTGGAACTCCTGCTCCCGGATGCGGGAGGCGGGGATCTTGGTCCAGAGCTCAATGACGTGGGCCAGATTCTCCATGGACAGCTGGGGGTCCCCCTTCTCGCACAGGGCCGTGAGCTCCGTGTTCAGCTGCAGCTCCCGGCTCTTGAGCTCCGCCATGCGGGCGTAGTCCTCCTCGGCCTTCTCCTCCTTCTCCTCCAGCATGGTCCGCTCTTTTTCATAGTCGTCCAGCTCCCGCTGGATCTGCATCCTGCGGGAGATGTCCGGGTCCTTCAAATTCAGGTCGGAGCAGGCCTCGTCGATGAGGTCGATGGCCTTGTCCGGCAAAAAGCGGTCGGTGATGTACCGCTCGCTGAGCACCACCGCCTGGCGGAGAATACCCTCGGAGATCTTCACGCCGTGGAACTTCTCATAGTTGGGGGCCAGGCCCTTCAAGATCTCCACGGAGTCCTCGATGGAGGGCTCGTTCACCGTCACCGGCTGGAAGCGCCGCTCCAGGGCGGTGTCCTTCTCGATGGACTTGCGGTACTCGTTGAAGGTGGTGGCGCCGATGACCTGGATCTCCCCCCGGGAGAGGGCGGGCTTTAGGATATTGGCGGCGTTCATGCTGCCCTCGGCGTCGCCGGCGCCCACGATGCTGTGGACCTCATCGATCATCAAAATGATGTTCCCCAGCCGCTTGACCTCGTCGATGAGGCCCTTCATCCGGCTCTCAAACTGGCCCCGGAACTGGGTGCCCGCCACCAGGGCGGTGAGGTCCAGAAGAT
>CAMNRF010000125.1 GCA_946551795.1 uncultured Oscillibacter sp. | reverse complement strand
TTTCTCTGGCAAGACAGAGAAAAGAGAAATGGGGGGTGCATTGCCCAGCCATCATTATGGCTGAAATCCGCCCCCGCCCGCCAGGGCGAGCATACGCCACGCCACGCCCGAAGGGCGGATTCACTCCACCACCCTCCTGCCGCGGCTCAGGTCCAGCCGCACCAAGGTCCCCTGTCCGGGGCGGGAGGTGATGGTGATCCCGTGGCCCAGCCGCTCACACACCTGCTTGCTCAGGTACAGCCCGATGCCGGTGGACTTCCGCTCCGTCCGGCCGTTGTACCCGGTAAAGCCCTTCTCAAAAACCCGGGGCAGGTCCTCGGGCCGGATGCCGATGCCGCTGTCGGCGATGACCACCGTGTCCCGGTCGCCGTAGACGCGGATGGTGCCGCCCTCCGGCGTGTACTTCAGCGCGTTGGAGAGCACCTGCTCCACCACGAAGCCCAGCCACTTCTCATCCGTCAGCACGGTCTTCCCCGTCTCCCGCAGGTCCAGGGAGATCTTTTTCAGGATGAACATCTTGGCCAGCTTCCGCACCGCTCCCCGGAGAATCCCGTCCAGGCCGCAGTCCTGGAGGACGTAGTCCGTGGAGCCGCTGTCCAGCCGCAGGTAAGAGAGGACCATCTCCACATACTGCTCGATCTTCAAAAGCTCCACCTCCAGAGCGCCGCTGTCCTCCCGCTCCTGGAGCAGGAGCCCCAGGGCGGCGATGGGGGTCTTGATCTGGTGGACCCAGAAGGTGTAGTAGTCCGTCATGTCCCGCAGGCGGCTGCCGTTCTCCGCCGCCAGGCGGGCCCGGTCCTGGCAGAGGGCCTGGACCAGGGTCTGGTAGTCCTCCTCCAGAAGCCCCCTGGGGGGCGGCAGGGGCAGGACCTTCTCCCGGGCCTGCCGCAGCAGCAGACGCAGCTCCCGGTGCCGGGCGCGGAAGCGGCTGTACCCCAGGGCGAAGAGGGCCAGCCCCAGGGCCAGGCACAGCGCGGCGGCGTAGGCCACCGCCTCCGCCGGGAGATCGTACAGGGAGAACACCGACGCGAAGATCACCACAAACCCCGCCAGCAGCAACAGCAGCTTGTACTGCCGCCGGAGATACGCCGCAAGCAGGCTCATGACCGGTCCTCCACCAGGTAGCCCGCCCCCCGGCAGGTGCGGATGAAGTCCCGGAGGCCCGCGGCCTCCAGCTTCTTCCGCAGGCGGTTCACGTTGACGGAGAGGGTGTTCTCGTCCACAAAGCTGTCGGACTCCCACAGCGCCGTCATGATGGCCTCCCGGCTGACAATCTCCCCCTTGTGCTCCAGCAGGAGCTGGAGGATCTTGTGCTCGTTCCTGGTGAGCTCCACCCGCTGCCCCGCCGCCGTCAGCGTGCCCTGGTCGAGGTTCAGCACCGCGCCGCCGCAGGAGAGCAGCCGGGCCGCGGGGCCGAAGTCGTAGGCCCGGCGCAGGGCCGCCTGGACCTTGGCGGAGAGAACCTGGAGGTCAAAGGGCTTGGGCAGCAGATCGTCCCCGCCCATCTGCATGGCGGTGACCATGCTCACGTTGTCCGAGGCGGAGGAGACGAAGATGATGGGCACCCGGGAGACCCGGCGGATCTCCGCGCACCAGTGGTAGCCGTTGAAAAAGGGCAGGGAGATGTCCAGCAGCACCAGCTGGGGGTCAAAGGCGGCAAACTCCGAGAGCACATGGTCGAACCGCTCCGCCCGGGCCACCCGGTAGCCCCATCCCTCCAGGTGCCGCTGCATGGCCCCGGCGATGACGGGGTCGTCCTCCACGATGAAGATCCGGTACATGGTCCTCCGCCTCCCAAAATAAACTCGTCTGGAGCATACCACCGCCCTGGAGAAAAGTCAACGGGGAGGCCCATGGCGTGGGCCTCCCCGTAGGGGGTGAGCGATGCTCAGTTCACATTCTCACCGGAGACATCATAGGAGTAGTCCGTGCCGTTTTCCAGCCGGACCATGGCGATGGTGCCGTTCCGGATCCCCTCCAGCCACGCGGGGTACTCCTGACACCACAGAGCATAGTCCTCCGCGGACATGGTGCCCTCGGCATAGTGCTTCTCCTGACGCTCATTTTGTTCGACCAAACGCCTTTCGGCTTCCTCCCGGGTATAGGGTGTACCCGCCGCAATCTCCTCCGGGGTGACGGTGTAAGGAGCGTCCTCCGGCTTTTCTCCGCCAACGGGCCGGATGGTGACGATCTTGCCATCCTCCGTATCCTGCTCATCGATCACATAGTTTCCATCCTCCGCAGGTGTGCGCTCGTTGGTCCAGCCTATGGGGTTCTCCTCCAGGAAGGCCGCCACCGCCGCCGGGTCCGCCTTGGCAGGATCCAGGGGCAGGGTGAACAGGGCGTGGACGCCGGTGAAGTCGTCGCAGAAATCAATGGTGCCGTCGTCGTTCACGGTGAAGATGGTGTTGTTGGGCACGCCGCCCTCGTAGAAGGCCATGTACACCGTGCGGTCCGCGAACTTCTCAATGCTCTCGGTGTCCAGCAGGTAGTAGTAGACGCCGTTTTCCGCGGAGCCGGAGGCGAAGGCCCCCAGGGTCCAGTTGTTCACTGCATTGGGATTGCATCCCGCCGCCAGGGGGGTCATGGTATAGCTGAAGAAGTCGAAGGTCTCGTTGTCCAAAGGCTTCCCGTCCAGGCGGCGGAGGGACAGCACGGCGTAGGTGTGGGCGGTGCCCGGGTCCGGGTTCATCGCGTCCAGGTCCTCGCCGGAGACCAGTCCCATGAGGGTCACGGCAAAGTCCCCGGTCTCCACGGTCTCGTCGATCTCGATGGCGTCCGGGCCCTCAAACGCCTCCGCCAGCAGGGGCTGCTGCTGGCGCTCCGCCACCTGGGCGGGGGTCAGCCACACCAGGGCGGCGGACACGGACACGACGAGCAGGGCCACGGCGGCGGCAGCCGTCACCGCCAGTTTTTTTGTCTTGCTGAAATTCATAATTTTGTTCTCCTTTTCCAATTCTCGGGCGCGCTGGCGCAGCAGGCCGGCCGTCCGCTCCTGAAAGCCGGCGGAAAAGGGGATCTGGTCAAAGGCGTCCCGGTAGGTCTTTCGGTCCATCACATATCCTCCTTCAGCATCTGCCGCAGCCGCTCCCGGCCGCGGGCCAGGCGGGTGCCCACCGTGGC
>CAMNRF010000124.1 GCA_946551795.1 uncultured Oscillibacter sp. | reverse complement strand
CCTTCCCCACCGCCTGCGCCTACATCTGCGAGCACCCCTGCGAGGCCCGCTGCCGCAGGAACATGGTGGACGACGCATTGAATATCCGCGGCCTCAAGCGATACGCCGTGGACCACGCCGGAGAAGTGCCTCAGCCCAGGCCCGCCCCCGCCACCGGCAAGTCCGTGGCCATTGTGGGCGGCGGCCCCGGCGGCCTCTCCGCGGCCTACTACCTGGCCCTCATGGGCCACAGGGTCACGGTGTACGAAAAGCAAAAGCAGCTGGGCGGCATGATGCGCTACGGCATCCCCAACTACCGCCTGCCCCGGGAGAAGCTGGACGCGGAGATCGCCTCCATCTTGTCCCTGGGCATCGAGGTCCACACCGGCGTGGACGTGGGCGTGGACGTGACCTTTGACGAGCTCAAGCAGCAGTACGACAGCCTGTATCTCTCCATCGGGGCCCACACGGACAAGAAGACCGGCATCGAGGGGGAGGACAGCCTGGGCGTGGTGTCCGCCGTGGAGCTGCTGCGCCACATCGGCGACGACGAGATGCCCGACTTCTCCGGCCAGAACGTGGTGGTCATCGGCGGCGGCAACGTGGCCATGGACGTGACCCGCTCCGCCATCCGCCTGGGCGCGGACAAGGTGACCTGCGTCTACCGCCGCCGCCAGGAGGATATGACGGCCCAGCAGGAGGAGGTGGAGGGCGCCATCGCCGAGGGCGCCGAGGTCCTGACCCTCCAGGCCCCCCTGCGCATCGAGGCCGACGAGCACGGCCACGTGGCCGCCCTCTGGACCCAGCCCCAGATCATCGGCGAGATCGACAAGGCGGGCCGCCCGCGGCCCAACACCGCCGCGGTGGAGCCCCTGCGCATCCCGGCCAACACCATCATCGTGGCCATCGGCCAGGGCATCGAGAGCCGCGGCCTGGAGCAGACGGGCATCAAGATCCAGCGGGGCGGCGCCCTGCTGGCGGACTCCAGCACCCAGCTGCCGGACATGGTGGGCGTCTTCGCCGGAGGCGACTGCGTGACGGGCCCCGCCACGGTCATCCGGGCCATCGCCGCCGGCAAGGCCGCCGCCGCCAACATCGACGAGTACCTGGGATTCAACCACGAGATCGAGGCGGAGGTGAAGGTGCCCACGCCCCGGTGCACGGACCTTCGGCCCCGGGGCCGGGTCAATGCCACCGAGCGGGACGCCTGCGAGCGCAAGGCGGACTTCCAGTGCATCGAGTGCGGCATGACCGACGAGGAGGCCGGGCAGGAGTCCTCCCGGTGCCTGCGGTGCGACCACTTCGGGTATGGAAACTTCAAGGGAGGACGTGTGGAAAAATGGTAAACTTCACGATCAACGGGCGGGCGCTCACCGCCCCCAAGGGCACCACCATTCTGGCCGCCGCGGAGAAGGCCGGCATCCCCATCCCCCACCTGTGCTATTTGAAGGACATCAACGAGATCGCCGCCTGCCGCATGTGCGTGGTGGAGGTGGAGGGCACGGAGCGCCTGGTGCCCGCCTGCAACACGGAGCTGCTGGAGGGCATGGTGATCCAGACCAACTCCCCCCGGGTGCGGGAGGCCCGGAAGACCAATCTGCGGCTGATCCTCTCCCAGCACAACTCCAACTGCACGGTCTGCGTCCGCAGCGGCAACTGCGAGCTCCAGAAGCTCTCCCACGACCTGAACATCCACTACCAGCCCTACGAGGTGCAGCCGGAGCGGGCCCGCCTGGATTTGAGCGTGCCCATCGTCCGGGAGGCCAGCAAGTGCGTCAAGTGCATGCGCTGCGTCCAGGTGTGCGACAAGATCCAGGGCATGCACATCTGGGACGTGGCGGGCACCGGCTCCCGCACCACGGTGGACGTGAGCTACAACCGCTACCTCAAGAACACGGACTGCACCTTCTGCGGCCAGTGCGTCACCCACTGCCCCACCGGCGCCCTGACCGTCCGGGACGACACCAACAAGGTCTTCTGGGCCCTGGCGGACCCGGAGGTGACGACGGTGGTCCAGGTGGCCCCGGCGGTGCGGGTGGCCTGGGCGGAGTCCTTCGGCCTGTCCCCCCGGCAGGCCACCGCCGGCCGCATGGTGGCGGCCCTGAAGCGCATCGGCTTTGACTATGTGTTCGACACCAACTTCGCCGCGGACCTGACCATCATGGAGGAGGGCAGCGAGTTCGTGGAGCGGTTCACCCACCGGGGGCGGCACCGCTGGCCCATGTTCACCTCCTGCTGCCCCGGCTGGGTGAAGTTCCTCAAAACCCAGTACCCCGCCTACGCGGAGCACCTGTCCACCGCCAAGTCTCCCCAGCAGATGTTCGGCGCGGTGGCCAAGAGCTACTTCGCCGAGCGCCAGGGCCTGGACCCCCACAAGGTGTTTGTGGTGTCCATCATGCCCTGCTCCGCCAAGAAGGCGGAGTGCGAGCTGCCGGAGATGAAGGACGCCTGCGGCGACCCGGACGTGGACGCCGTGCTGACCACCCGGGAGATGTGCCGGCTCTTCCGCAGCGACTGCATCGTCCCCGCCGACCTGGAGGAGGCGGAGTTCGACAGCCCTCTGGGCACCGGCACCGGCGCGGCGGTGATCTTCGGCGCCACTGGCGGCGTCATGGACGCGGCCCTCCGCAGCGCCTACTATCTGGTCACCGGCAGGAATCCGGACCCCGACGCCTTCCAGGCCGTCCGGGGCAGCAAGCCCTGGCGGGAGGCCACGTTCAACATCCCCGGTGCGGGAGACGTGCGGGTGGCGGCGGTCAGCGGCCTTGGAAACACCCGGAAGCTGATGGAGGCCATCGACAGCGGCGACGCGGAGTACGACTTCGTGGAGGTCATGGCCTGCCCCGGCGGCTGCGCCGGCGGCGGCGGACAGCCCATCCACGAGGGCGTGGAGATGGCGGCCTCCAGAGGCGACAAGCTCTGGAAGCTGGACGCCAAGTCGGAGCTGCGGTTCTCCCACGAGAATCCGGACGTCCAGGCTCTGTACCGGGCCTATCTGAAAGCCCCTCTCAGCGAGCGGGCCCACCACCTGCTGCACACCAAGAACTGATTGGACACCCCCGGGGCGGGCGCGGGGGGGGGGGGGGGGGGGGTGGGTTTGTTTAGTGTAAGGAGCCACAAAAAAACGGAAAAAAAGATTTGGAACAGGTGTCACACAA
>CAMNRF010000123.1 GCA_946551795.1 uncultured Oscillibacter sp. | reverse complement strand
TGATGGCCACGGGGGTGGTGATGTCGTTGCCCAGCACCAGGTCCAGCTTCGCCTGAATCAGCTGCCCGGGGCGGACGCTGTCCAGTCCCGCGTGGCGGGCCAGGATCTTCTGTGTCATGGTCATTCCCATTTTCTTCACTCCCTGCCTTCCTCGGGGGCCGTGCCGGCCTCGATGATCTTGTTGATGCCGTTGACATAGGCCCGGATGGAGGACTCCAGAATATCGGTGGAGAGGCCCGTGCCGGTGTAGGACTCGCCGCCGCTGGTGACCTTCACCACGGCCTCGCCGATGGCGTCCTCGCCGTCGGTGACGGCGTTGAGGCTGAAGCTCTCCAGCTTGACGTCCATGCCCAGCATCCGGTTGATGGCCTTATAGGCGGCGTCCACGGGGCCGGAGCCGATGGCAACCTCCTCCAGCAGCTCCCCGTCCCGCTCCAGCTTGACATAGGAGGTGGTGGGCAGGACGTCGCTGGTGCTGGTGTTGATGGAGTGGCCCACCAGGCGGCAGGTGGGGTTGATGTTGTTGCGGCGGTGGAGCACCAGGGCCTCCAGGTCGGAGCCGGTGATGTTCTTCTTCCTGTCCGCCATGACCTTGAACCGGGTGAAGACGCTCTCCAGCTCTTCGTCCGTCAGCTCGTAGCCCATGGACTCCAGCTTCTCCCGCAGGGCGTGCTTGCCGGAGTGCTTGCCCAGCACCATGGTGTTCTGGGGGATGCCCACGTCGGCGGAGTTCATGATCTCGTAGGTCTGGGCGTTGGCGATGACGCCGTGCTGGTGGATGCCGGACTCATGGGCGAAGGCGTTGGCCCCTACAACGGCCTTGCTGGGGGGAATGGGCACGCCGGTGATGGTGCTGAGGAGCTTGCTGGAGCGGTAGATCTGCCGGGTGTTGATGCCGCTCTCCGCGCCGTAGAAGTCCCGGCGGGTGTGGAGGGCCATGACGATCTCCTCCATGCTGGCGTTGCCCGCCCGCTCGCCGATGCCGTTGACGGTGCACTCCACCTGGCTGGCCCCGGCCTGGATGCAGGAGAGGGTGTTGGCCACGGCCATGCCCAGGTCGTTGTGGCAGTGGACGGAGATGTCCACGCGTTCGATGCCCCTGACGTTCTCCCGGAGATAGCGGATCAGGTCCCCCATCTCCTGGGGGGTGGAGTAGCCCACGGTGTCGGGGACGTTCAGCGTCGTGGCCCCGGCGGCCACGGCATTGGAGTAGCACTGGGCCAGAAACGCCCAGTCGGACCGGGAGGCGTCCTCGGCGGAGAACTCGATGTCGCCGCACTTGGCCTTCGCGTAGGCCACCATCTCGCTGATGCGCTGGAGCACCTGCTCCCGGGTCATCTGGAGCTTGTACTCCATGTGGATGTCGCTGGTGGCCAGGAAGACGTGGATGCGGGGGTGGGCCGCCTCCTTCACCGCGTCCCAGGCGGCGTCGATGTCCCCCCTGGTGCAGCGGGCCAGGCTTGCCACCGTGCAGTTCTTCACAGCCCCGGCGATCCTCTGCACGCTCTTGAAGTCCATGGGGGAGGCGATGGCGAAGCCCGCCTCGATGATGTCCACCCCCAGCTTCTCCAGCTGGCGGGCCATCTCCACCTTCTCAGGGAGATTCATGCTGCACCCGGGGGACTGCTCGCCGTCCCGCAGGGTGGTGTCAAAAATTTTGATGCGTCTCATAAAAATCGTTCCTCCTGATGATCGTTCAAAGCCGGCACAGACAGCAAAAAAGCCCTCGTCCCCTCTCACTTGAAGAGACGAAAGCCCAAACTTCCGCGGTACCACTCTCATTGGCAGAAACTGCCCGCTCCCGGAATCGGCACGGCGCCGCCGCGCGAATCCCGCCTCGCTGGTAACGGTGAGGAGACCCGTTCCCGCCTAACCCGCCGGGGGCTCAGCGGAAATACTCGAGGGCCAGTGACGTCCTTCCCTTCCGCACCGCCTCGCAGCGACCGGCGGCTCTCTGAAGCGTTCCGGGGGGACTTTTTCCCTGTCATCATATCTGTGCTGTTTGCTTTTTTAATAACTTACAGGAGTTTGGGGGATTTGTCAAGACTGAATTTTGGGGGATGGGTATCTGTTTCTAACAGGGACCTCTCCCTGCCCTGACGGGCGAGGCGGTTGGGCAAGGCACGGTCCAAAAGCGGAAAAGAAGGCTCTGGTACCTCGCGGGAGTGCGTTTCACTCATCGGCACTGCTGGTTTAATCGCTGCGTGGACGCATGGGTCTTCCTCTCTTCCTGCGCCTCCGCGCCTGGCTGGCCCCGTGTGGGATGCCCGCTTCGTCCAACGGTTATTCCGATCGGCAGACAGCCGCAGAGGCTGCCGCTCCGGCCTCTGGTCAGGAAATCAGCGCCTGCCGGCACCTTCTCTTCACCTGTCCGGAAGAGGCACGGGGAATCCGTCATCGGCCTGGACGCCGAGGCGTACACCGAGGACGATCTGCCGGAATCCGCCGGGAGCTTCCGGCATTGACGCCGGGCCCGCTTGTCATACCGCGTCCTGCGTTGTCTGGAAAATTCAGCAGTGCACTCAGGGACTGTTTGTCGGATTCCCCTGTCGCATTTTACCACAATTCAGGCCTGTTCTGCGGAAATATTCGTGAATTCATCCAGAATCAGCGGTCCGTTGAATTTTCCTGTTGCGCTTTATTCATACGGCAGGTATAATAACAAAACAAGACAGGCACCAAGGAGGCTCCTATGGCTGGAACGCGCGCCCTCAACAGCATCCTGGCTATTGACATTATTCTGGCTCTGGTACTGATTACCGGAAAACAGAATAGTGCGCCTGGTCATGCACACACCGCGAATACGGCCCCCGGTTCCTGCCGAGGATACCGGTAAGAAACCGGAACCGCAGTCAACCGTTTGAAAGTCCGTGACCCGGCCAGGGCCACGGACTTTTTGCTTCTCTCCCGATTCTTCATTTGAGGAGGCTGATAAATTGAAGATCAAAGCGCCTGAGGCTATCATGGAGTGCCTGCTGGAGCAGGAGGTGGACACCGTCTTCGGCTACCCCGGCGGCACCATCCTGAATCTCTATGACGAGCTGTACCGCTTCCGGGACAAGATCCGCCACGTCCTCACCGCCCACGAGCAGGGCGCGGCCCACGCGGCGGACGGCTACGCCCGCTCCACGGGGAAGGTGGGCGTGTGCTTCGCCACCTCCGGCCCCGGAGCCACCAATCTCACCACCGGCATCGCCACCGCCT
>CAMNRF010000122.1 GCA_946551795.1 uncultured Oscillibacter sp. | reverse complement strand
GAAGTCCCAGTACTTGAAAAAGCCCAGCAGCGCCAGGTTGAACACCACCGACTGCCCCACAAACCACCGGGCCAGCCTGTCCCGCTGCCGGAAACGCTCCACCAGCATCCCGTGGGTGTAGTCGATGAGGGTGGAGAGAACCATGATGGAGATGTAGACCGGCTCCCCCCAGCCGTAGAACACCAGGCTCACCGCCAGCAGCACGGCGTTCCTGGCCCGGAGGGGCGCCAGGAAATACACCGCCAGCGTCACGGGCAGATAGGCGAACAGAAAGGTCAGGCTGCTGAAAATCAAGGGATTCCCTCCTCCCGCAAGGCCGGAAAAGCAGCCGCGGCGGATCTGCCGCCGCGGCTGCCGCTCCGCAATTAATCCATCTCAGGCAACGGCCTGGTTGAAGATGTCCTCCAGCTGGCCCTGGGTGTCCGCCACGGCCAGCAGGGCCAGATAGTTCCCCTGCCGCTGGACGGTGGTCTTCTCCCACTGCTCGATGGACTCGGGATACCACGCCCCGCCGGGGTTGGTGTCGTCCCCCACCTGGTAGTCAATGCGGCCCTGGAGAATTTCCTGGGCTTTGTCCGCGTCCTCCCCAGACCTGCACTCGATCAATACCACCTCGCTCACCGCCGCGGACATCATGGGCGTCCGGGCGATCAGCTGTTTCGGCTCCAGCTCGCTGAGGCCGGGGTAGTACAGGTCCAGCATCTCCTCCGAGAGGTCCTCCATGTAGCCGTCGGTCCACCAGTCGCAGGCCGCCTCCATGGAGGCGTACACCTCCGTCAGGTCCACATCCTTGGGCTCGGTCTTGCCGCCGCGGGCGCCGCCGCAGGCCGTCAGGGCCAGGAGGGTGAGCAGGGACAGGGTCAGGGTCATCCATCTTTTCATCGCGTTGTTGCTCCTTTGTCATTGGGTTTTGTCTGTCCTTATGACGGACGGACGGCGAAAAAAGTTCCACCCTCAGTATTTCCCTTTTTCTGAAAATATAGAGCGGCAGTTCTCTCCTTGCATTTATACAGGAAATCAGTTATAATTTCAACATCAATTCCGTAACATTCCGGCAACTGTTTTGTTACTTTTTGAAAGAGAGGTACCGCGCCATGTACAGTTTCCGCAACGACTACAGCGAGGGTGCCCACCCGCGGGTGCTCCAGCGCCTGGTGGACACCAACCTGACCCAGACCTGCGGCTACGCCCTGGACCCCATGAGCGACGCCGCCCGGGAGACCATCCGCCGGGTCTGCGGCGCCCCGGAGGCGGACGTCCACTTTCTCTCCGGCGGGACCCAGACAAACCTTTTGACCATCGCCGCCTTCCTCCGGCCCTTCGAGGCGGTCATCGCCCCCGCCACGGCCCACATCAGCCTCCACGAGGCCGGGGCCATCGAGGCCACGGGCCACAAGGTCTGCGCCGTGGAGACCCCCGACGGCAAGCTGACCCCCGCCATGGTGGAGGCGGTGCTGGACGCCCACCCCGACGAGTTCATGGTCCGCCCTAAAATGGTCTACATCGCCGACACCACGGAGCTGGGCACCATCTACACCAAGGCGGAGCTGACGGCCCTGCGCCGTTGCTGCGACGCCCACGGCCTCTATCTGGGCCTGGACGGCGCCCGGCTGGGCTCCGCCCTCACCGCCCCCGGCAACGACCTGGCGCTGCCGGATCTGGCCGCCCTCACCGACGCCTTCTACATCGGCGGCACCAAGAACGGCGCCCTCTTCGGGGAGGCCCTGGTGCTGCGGCGGCCCATCGACCACTTCCGCTGGCACATGAAGCAGCGGGGGGCCACCCTGGCCAAGGGGCGGCTGATGGCCCTGCAGTTCCAGGCCCTGCTGGAGGACGGGCTCTACTTTGAAATCGCCCGCCACGCCAACGACATGGCCCTCCGCCTTCGCCGCGGCATGGCGGAGCTGGGGTACGAATTCCCCCTCCCCTCCCCCTCCAACCAGCAGTTCCCGGTGCTGCCCAACACGGTGGCCCGGCAGCTGGAGGAGCTGGGCTACCAGTTCGAGCCGGAACGGGTCATTGATGCGGACCACACCTGCGTCCGCTTCGTCACCAGCTGGGCCACGCCCCCCTCCGCCGTGGACGAATTTCTCCGGGACCTGGCGGCGTGCAAATAGGGTGAACATGAGACAGGGAGCACTCCGTGCTCCCTGTCTTTCAATCCTCCGGACCGGGCGCCTCCGGGCCGCCCCCCTCCCGGGAGGCCGGCTCCTCCGGTGTGACGCCGTTCTCCTCCTGGGCCTGGCGGAGATAGTCCTGGGCCCGGGTCTTTCTGCTGGGGACAAAGCTCATGGCGGCTCCCCGCCTGCTCCCCTTGCTCTTGGCGTAGAAGAACCCCACTACCGAAAACACCACCGCGCCGATGAAGTTCACGAACAGGTCCTTCATAGTGTCAATGAGGCCGATGTCCAGGTACCCGCCCATGCCCAGGCTCTCGCCGTTGATCACCACGTCCTGGATGTCCGGGATGGTGACCACCCTGTTGGAGTGGGTCAGATCCAGGGCGGCGCTGTGGATGGCGTGCACCACCGTGTCCCGCTGCATATCCGTGTGGAAGAACCAGTCCATGGCGAATTCGAAGAACTCCCACAGCACGCCGATGGTCATGGAGAAGCAGAAGGCCACCAGGGCCAGGAAGAAGGGCGAGAGGTCGAAGGTCAGCCGCTCGTCGTCGTTTAAGAGCATGATGAGGGAGAAGCCCACCGCCGCCGCCAGGAAGCCGTTGAGGGTGTGGAGCATGGTGTCCCAGTGGGGGACCCGCTCGTAGTAGGCGTTGACCTCCCCCAAAATCTCCGCCGCGAAGATGAAGCACAATATGGTGATCTCCAGGGGCGGCGGCAGCTCGATGCGCAGCTTCACCTGAATCCAGCTGGGCACATACAGCAGCGTCAGCGTCAGCACGCAGAAAAAGGCGCTCTCATAGCTGCCCAGCATCAGCTGGCGCACCAGGGCCACGATCACCAGCGCCCGCAGCACGTAGAAGACGATGAAGGAGCTCTTATGCTCCCGCAGCTCCCGGTCCATGGCCTGGCGGAAGCTCTTCTTCTCCCGCGCTTTCTCCTGTTTCGTCTTTTTCAAGGCCGGTCCTCCCTCTCCGATTTGTTCTCTTTGAATTACAGCCGATTATAGCACAAAGATACCCCGCTGGCAAGCGGAGGCCGGGGCGCGGCGAAAATAATTGGCGCCCCCGCCCCCGTTTTTTTAAAATTTTAAAGTATTTTAAAAATTTTTTTTTATATATATAATGTTAAAC
>CAMNRF010000121.1 GCA_946551795.1 uncultured Oscillibacter sp. | reverse complement strand
CCATGAGGGTGCGGTAGGTGTCCTCGGAGAAGTCCTGGTGGCCGGGGGTGTCCAGGATGTTGATGCAGAAGCCCTCGTACTGGAACTGCATCACGGAGGAGGTGACGGAGATGCCGCGCTGTTTTTCGATCTCCATCCAGTCGGAGGTGGCGGCCCGGGCGTTCTTCTTGCCCTTGACCACCCCCGCCTGGGCGATGGCCCCGCCGTAGAGCAGGAATTTTTCCGTCAGGGTGGTCTTGCCGGCGTCGGGGTGGGAGATGATGGCGAAGGTGCGCCGCCGGGAGATCTCAGAGCGGTAGTCAGACATAGTACCTCCATGCGCCGTGGGGCGCTCTCAAAAAGTTCAGCGGGCCCTGGGAACAGGGTGCGCTGGAAAATATAACTTATTCAATGTACCACAGCGGGGCGGGATTTGCAAGGGGGCGTCCTCTCCGGGTATGTGCCGTCACGCGTTTTTAACGGTGATACCGGCACAGGTCCGTCTGCGCTCACCAGAACCCTCTGTTCCTGGCCTCGGCCAGCAGCCGGGGCTGGATCAGCGGATAGGTCCAGCGGTCAACGGGGCGGTCCGTGACCAGGATCGCTTCAATCTCGCAGTGGAGCGCCTCAAAGGAGGTTATATCGGCCATGAAGAGCATCCCGAATGTCTCCTCCTCCGCGCTCTTGTGCGTCCCGGTCTTCCCCCTGACGGAATACGCGCACACCGGCCTGATGGTAAATTCCACCGCGCCGGTCTCCTCCCGCAGCTCCCGTTTGGCGGCGGACAGGATGTCCTCGCCGGGCTCCCGGTGTCCGCCCGGGATCTCGTATGTGTCCCGGTCCCGATGCCTGCAGAACACCCATTTGCCGCCGGTCCGGGCAAGAATGACCGCGAATTTCAGCAGCGCGTCCTCCGCGTGATCGTAAAATTTCACTTCCACCATCTCACAGCATCTCCCCAAAAGATTGACTGCTCCGATTCTATCACAGAGTTCGTCTCCGTTCAAATTGTTTTTGCGCCGTCTCCGGCGTTTTCCGGCGGCGCTGCCCGCACAGGCATGAACAATCGGGAGTTGACAAACGGCGGAGAACGCGGTATGATCTCAGTACGGGTGAGCACCTACCGGCAGTCAGGCTATTGGGTCTGGCTGTTTTTGTTTCCAGGAGGGATTGGAGATGTCCTATATCTGGCCGATTGCGCTGGTTGTGGTCTCGAACGTGGTCTATCAGATCTGCGCCAAGTCCGTTCCGGAGGATCTGGACCCCCTGGCGTCCATGACGGTGACGTATCTTGTGGGGGCGGTCTGCTCCGGGGCGCTGTTCTTCCTGCTGAACCGGCAGGGGAATCTGCTGGAGGAGTACGGCAGGCTGAACATGGCCCCCGTGCTGCTGGGGATTTCCGTGGTGGGCCTGGAGGTGGGGTTCATATACGCCTATAAGATCGGCTGGCCCGTCAGCACGGCGTCCATCGTGCAGAGCGCCTTCCTCTCCCTGGCGCTGCTGGTGGTGGGCGGAGTTCTGTACCACGAGGCGGTCACCGTGAGCAAGGCCGCGGGAGTGGCGCTCTGCCTGGTGGGGCTGTACTTCATCAGCAGATAACCCCGGCGGGCCCTCCCGCCGCCCGGGAAAAAGTTCTTGACACGCCTCCGCGACCCTGCTAATATAATGAACCATAAAAACTGCATAGCGTGATGAACGGAAAGAGTACCGGTCATTCCAAAGGGCAGAGAGGGCGCGTCACCGGCTGAAAGCGCGCCTGCGGCGGGGACCGGGAAGTGCGTCCGGGAGCGAGGGGGATGCCCCCGTCCGGCCCGCGTCAAGGGCCTTGAGTGAGAAATGAGAGTGGAACCGCGATCCGTCGCCTCTTGTGCCATTTGGCGCAGGGGGCTTTTGTTTTGGACCGGGGCCCCGCCCCGCAGTCTTTTGGGAATAGGAGCCTTGACCATGGAAGAATATACCCCCCGGGCGGGCGGCCTGCTGGAGGCCTACCAGCGCCGGGACCCCGCCGCCCGCAGCAAGCTGGAGATTCTGCTGCTCTACCCCGGCGTCCACGCCATCATCAACCACCGCATTGCCCACTGGCTCTACTGCCGCAGACTGAAATTTCTGGCCCGGTGCGTCTCCCAGTGGAGCCGCTTCTGGACCGGCATCGAGATCCACCCCGGCGCCAGAATCGGCCGCCGCCTGGTCATCGACCACGGCTGCGGCATCGTCATCGGCGAGACCGCCGAAATCGGGGACGACTGCCTGATCTACCACGGCGTCACCCTGGGCGGCACCGGCAAGGACCAGGGAAAGCGCCACCCCACCATCGGCAACAACGTGCTGATCTCCTGTGGGGCCAAGGTGCTGGGACCCTTCCGGGTGGGGGACAACGCCCGCATCGCCGCGGGTGCCGTGGTGCTCACGGAGGTCCCGGAGAAGGCCACCGCCGTGGGCATTCCCGCCAAGGTGGTCCGCATCGCCGGACAGGAGGCCCACTTCGCCGACGAGGTGGACCAGACCAGTGTGGAGGACCCCACCCAGAAGATGCTGGAGATCCTCTCCTCCCGGCTGGACCTGGTGGAGAAGCTGCTGGATGAAAAGTTTCTGGAGGCCGGCGGCCCCGGCGGGGCAGACTGACAGGAGAAAAGCAGAGAGAAAATTGATATAAATTGATAAATTGATAGAAAAGAGAAGGAGCAGTCAGACTATGTATCTCTACAATTCCGCCACCCACAAGAAAGAGGAGTTCCGGACCCACACCCCCGGCCACGTGGAGATGTACACCTGCGGCCCCACGGTGTACCACTTCGCCCACATCGGCAACCTCCGCAGCTACATCATGGAGGATGTGCTGGAGAAGTATCTGCGTTATGCCGGGTACGACGTGAACCGGGTGATGAACATCACCGACGTGGGCCACCTGGCCTCCGACGCCGACACCGGCGAGGACAAGATGCTCAAGGGCGCCCGGCGGGAGAACAAGTCCGTCATGGACATCGCGAAATTCTACACCGACGCGTTCTTCGAGGACTGCCGGAAGCTGAACATCAAGCGGCCCGACGTGGTCCAGCCCGCCACGGGATTGATCGACGAGTATATCAAAATCATCTCCAGGCTGGTGGACACGGGGTACGCCTACCTGGCCGGGGGCAACGTGTACTTTGACACCTCGAAGCTCAGCCGCTACTACGTCTTCAACGACCACGACGAGGAGGACCTGGCCGTGGGCGTCCGGGAGGGCGTGGAGGAGGACACCAACAAGCGCGGCAAGAACGACTTTGTCCTCTGGTTCACCAAGAGCAAGTTCGAGGACCAGGCCCTCAAGTGGGACTCCCCCTGGGGCGTGGGCTATCCCGGCTGGCACATCGAGTG
>CAMNRF010000120.1 GCA_946551795.1 uncultured Oscillibacter sp. | reverse complement strand
ACATTGGCCTTATGCACACCCTCTTTGCCCTGGAGGACATTCGGGGCCTGACCATCGGAGAGATTGACGGCGAAATCTGTTTGAAACTGGACAAGTCCAAAGGCAAGACCTATGTTGATATGCTTGAAATGCTGTCCGCCTGGGCGGAGCAGGCCAAGAAGCTGGAGGCCGGGGAGATCACCAGGGGGGACTACGACCGCTGGCGCTACAACTACCCCAAGTACGACACCACCCGGAAATGGGTCAAAGTCCCCTCCAAGGAATTGAGCGACTTCCTTGTAGAAGCGTTCAAGGACAGGCTGGGAAAGGATTGACAGACAGCAAAAGCCCTTACCGATGTCGCCATCGGTAAGGGCTTTCTAATATGGTTTTTGTCACCCACAAGCCGCAAAGGAACACTTTTCACCTGCAATCCACCGGGGATACAGAATGATACGGCCTATGGGGAGCGTTATCAAATTGTTATCAAAAGAGAGACGCAAAACCGTCTATCCGTTGTG
This sequence comes from uncultured Oscillibacter sp., assembly GCA_946551795.1. Taxonomy (GTDB): domain Bacteria; phylum Bacillota; class Clostridia; order Oscillospirales; family Oscillospiraceae; genus Oscillibacter. Next base: position 2,872 of record CAMNRF010000120.1, on the reverse strand, counting down.
CCGCAACGGGTTTGGAGTTTCAAAAACTCACTCCCACTCGATCGTGGCAGGCGGCTTGCTTGTAATATCGTACACGATACGGTTGATGTGCGGCACCTCGTTGACAATCCGCACGCTGATCCGGTCCAGCACCTCATAGGGGATGCGGGTCCAGTCGGCGGTCATGAAGTCCGTGGTGGTGACGCTGCGCAGGGCCAGGGTGTAGTCATACGTCCGCCCGTCCCCCTGGACGCCCACGGAGCGCATGTTGGTCAGCACGGCGAAATACTGGTCCATGGTGTGCTCCAGGCCGGCCCTGGCGATCTCATCCCGGAAGATGAAGTCCGCCTGGCGCAGGGTGTCCAGCTTCTCCCTGGTGATGTCCCCGATGCAGCGGACCGCCAAGCCCGGCCCCGGGAAGGGCTGGCGGCTCACCAGGTACTCCGGCAGGGCCAGCTCCCGGCCCAGGGCCCGCACCTCGTCCTTGAAGAGGAGCCGCAGGGGCTCGATAATCTCCTTGAAGTCCACGCAGTCCGGCAGGCCCCCCACGTTGTGGTGGCTCTTGATGACCGCCGCGTCCCCGGCGCCGGACTCGATGACGTCCGGGTAGATGGTGCCCTGGGCCAGGTAGTCCACCCGGCCGATCTTTTTGGCCTCCGCCTCAAAGACCCGGATGAACTCCTCGCCGATGATCTTCCGCTTCCGCTCCGGCTCTGTGACGCCGGCCAGCTTGGTGAGGAAGAGCTCCTCCGCGTCGGCGCGGACGAAGTTGATGTCCCACTGGGAGAAGGCGGCCTCCACCTCGTCTCCCTCGTTCAGACGCAGAAGTCCGTGGTCCACGAAGACGCAGGTCAGCTGGGGCCCCACGGCCTCCGCCAGCAGGGCCGCCGCCACGGAGGAGTCCACGCCGCCGCTGAGGGCCAGCAGGACCTTGCCGTCCCCGATCTTCTCCCGCAGCTGCCGGACGGCGGTCTCCTTGTAGCCGCTCATGGACCAGTCCCCCACGGCGCCGCAGATCTCGTAGAGGAAGTTATGGATCATGTCCGTTCCGTGCTGGGTGTGGTTCACCTCCGGATGGTACTGGACGCCGTAGAAGCCCCGGGCCTCGTCGGCAATGGCCACGTTGGGGCAGGCGTCGGAGCGGGCGGTGAGGGCGAAGCCCTCGGGCACCTTCTCCATGTAGTCCCCGTGGCTCATCCAGGTGATCCCCTGGGCGGGCAGGCCCTTGAAGAGGCGGCAGCTGATGTCGAAATAGGTCTCCGTCTTGCCGTACTCCCGGGCGGTGTCCCCGGCGGCGGCGGTGACCCTGCCCCCCAGGGTGTGGGCCATGAGCTGGCAGCCGTAGCAGATGCCCAGGATGGGCACGCCCCAGGTGAAGATGTCCGGGCTTATGTGGGGGGAGGTCTCCAGATACACGGAGTTGGGACCACCGGTGAAGATGATGCCGATGGGGTCCATGGCGCGGAGGTCCGCCAGGGGGGTGGTGTAAGGCTTGACCTCGCAGTAGACGCCGCACTCACGGACCCGGCGGGCGATGAGCTGGTTGTACTGGCCGCCGAAGTCCAGGATGATGACGGTCTGATGGGACATGGTATTACCTTCTTTCCTTTTCAAGGGAGATTGGGGGGATGGATTCCTTCGGAGTCCAGCCTGCGGGCCGGGACGGGAGTTAACCGCCCACGGGGCGGGGACGACGCACGGGCTTTGCCCGTGCTGGGAATGCACCCCCCATTTCTCTTTTCTCTGTCTTGCCAGAGAAAAGAGAAACGGGCCGTGCACGGTCCAAAGAGAAAAGAGAGGCGCCGAGCGGAATTTGACCGCAAGGGTCAAATTCGCCCAAAGTACGGGGGCTGGTCTGAATCGGTGCTCATATGACCCTGGCAGCCTTCTGCCGGCTGCGTCTGACAGCGTACCTTGCGGGGGCGCTCTGCCGCATTTGCGGGTGCCTCCGAGGTTGTTTTGGTGCTTGGACGCATGGACGTTCTTCTCTTCCCGCGCTTCGCGCCTGGCTGGGCCTGGGTGGGTGGAACTGCGTTTACCGCCTGGGTGGAGGTCAGCGGTCGTTTGTGCGGCCTACCAGGTAGTCGATGGTGACGTTGAAATGGTCTGCCAGTTTCCAGGCGTTTTCCAGATTGGGCAGATTGACGCCACCTTCAAAACGTTGATAGTGCTGTTCCGCAATACCAATTGCCGCAGCTACTTGAACCTGAGTCTCTCCCTTTTCTTTTCGGAGTGCGCGGACCCTTTCTTTAAAAAGCATAACATACCTCTTGACACCACGATTGTTTTGTGATACAATACACTTATACACCACGAATAAGCTGTGTTTTGGAAAGGCGGTCAATATGTCGGATTTCATGAAATGGCTGTATGCGAATTACATTGATCCACAGATAAAGTCTGCCTCACGGGAAGATTACGAGACGCATTTATCTCTGTTGGAAGATTATTTAGAACCTGACCTCATGACCAGTTACAAGAAAACGCAGGAATTTACAGCCATCCACGCCTTTTTTCTGGGTTTACGCACAGGCCGAGGTCTACCGCAGGAATAGAAATGGCCGCCTGCCCAAACACACCCGACTAGGCGCAAAGCGCGGGAAGAGACGCTAGGGGCCTTGCGTCAAAGATGCAAAACACCCTCGGAGGTACTAACAGATGCGGGTGAGCGCCCCCTCACGGTACGAGGTCAGCCGCAGCCGGTAGAGGATTGGCAATTCAAATTGGCACTGGTTCAGGCCAGCCCCCGTATCTTGGGCGAATTTGACCCCTGCGGTCAAATTCCGCCCCAGCGTCTCTTTTTTCTTTTGGACCGTGCACGGCCCGTTTTCTTTTTTCTCCACAAGCGGAGAAAAAAGAAAATGGGGGGTGCATATGCCCAGCCATCATCATG
>CAMNRF010000119.1 GCA_946551795.1 uncultured Oscillibacter sp. | reverse complement strand
GCAGTCGGTGGTGTTCAACCTGGCGCTGCTGGGCTTTTTCAAGTACTGGGACTTCCTGGCGGTGAACCTCTCGGCCCTGCCGGGGGTGGAGCTGCCCCGGCTGGGCATCCCCCTGCCCATCGGCATCTCCTTCTTCACCTTCCAGACCATGAGCTACACCATCGATGTCTACCGCCGCCAGGCGCCGGTGCAGCGGAACCTCGTCAGCTTCGGGGCCTATGTCACCATGTTCCCCCAGCTGATCGCCGGGCCCATCGTCCAGTACAGGACCGTGGCGGCGGAGCTGGCGGGCCGGGTGAGCACCGCGGAGGACTTCGCCCTGGGGGCCCGGCGGTTCACCGTGGGCCTTGCCAAGAAGGTGCTGCTGGCCAACTCCATCGGCGCCCTGTGGGACGCCCAGCTGGCGGCCCGGGCGGCGGGGACGCTGACCGCCGCCGGGGGATGGCTGGGCATCCTGGCCTTCGGCTTTCAGATCTACTTTGACTTCTCCGGCTACTCCGACATGGCCATCGGCCTGGGGCGGATCTTCGGCTTCCGGTTCGGCGAGAACTTTGACCACCCCTATCTCTCCGCCTCGGTGACGGAGTTCTGGCGGCGGTGGCACATGTCCCTCACCGGCTGGTTCCGGGAGTACCTGTATATCCCTCTGGGGGGGAGCCGCCGCGGCACCGCCAGGACCCTGCGGAACATCCTGATCGTGTGGCTCTGTACCGGCTTCTGGCACGGGGCCAGCTGGAACTTCCTCCTCTGGGGGCTGTACTTCGCGCTGTGGCTGGTGCTGGAGAAATACGTCCTGCGGGGGGTGCTGGCGCGGACGCCCGCCTGGGTCAAGCACCTGTACACCCTGGCGGTGGTGTTCACCGGCTGGGGGATCTTCGCCATGGAGGACCTGTCCGTCTGCGGCGGGTACTTCTCCGTGTGCTTCGGCGGCGGGGAGCTGTGGAGCGCCGCCGACGGCTATACCCTCCGGAGCTATGGGCTGACCTTTTTGATTTTGATTCTGGCCTCCACCACTCTGGGCCAGCGCCTCTGGCGGAGGCTGCCCCGGCGGGCGGAGCGGATTTTGACCCCGGTGTTCATGGGTCTGGGGCTGGTGCTCTGCACCGCGTATCTGGTGGACGGCAGCTACAATCCGTTTTTGTACTTCCGGTTCTGATACTGATTTCAGATAAGACGATTCCGTTTTGCGACGGGACGGCGCAAAATACGTCTCATGAGAATCCAACGCGCCTCTGGCGATATGAAGACCTTTTCGAGCTTTTTAATAGATTCCATAGCAATTCTCAAAATTGCCGCCAGCGGGCCGCCGAGGGCGGCGGCCCCCGCAAGGGATCTGTAGGGGTCGGCCCCTTGGCCGACCCGTTTGTCGGGAATTTTGATGCTTGTCATAGTATGAGAGGGGGGACGCCCGATGACAAAAGCATACAGCCGCTTTTTAACGGCCTTTTTCTGCCTCTTCCTGGGAGGGCTTCTGGCGTGGCACGTCCTGCTGCCGGACCGGGAGCGGTCCGAGACGGAGAACCGCACCCTGGCCCAGCGGCCCGCTTTCTCCTGGGCCGCCCTGGCAAGCGGCAGCTTCACGGCGGACGTGGAGGACTACTTCGCCGACCAGTTCCCCCTGCGGGACGGCTGGACGGGCCTCAAGGCCCGGGCGGAGCAGATGCTGGGCAAACGGGAGTTCAACGGCGTGTACCTCTGCGGCGACACGCTGATCGCGAAGGTCAACCCGCCTCTGGAGGGCCTGGAGGAGAAGAACCTGCGCCACGCGGCCCGCCTGGCGGAGAGGACGGAGATCCCGGTGTACCTGGGGCTGATCCCCTCGGCGGCGGAGATCTGGCGGGAGAAGCTCCCCGCCGGGGCGGAGAGCTGGGACCAGGGGGCCTTCATCGCCCGGGCCGCGGCGCTGGAGGGCGTGGAGCCCGTGGATCTCCTGACCGCCCTCCGGGAGCACGCCGGGGAGGACATCTTCTACCGCACGGACCACCACTGGACCACCCTGGGGGCCTATTACGGCTGCGCCGCCCTCATGGAGGCCCTGGGCCGGGGAGAGGAGGTTCCGGAGGCGGCGAGGGAGCCGGGCCTGCCGGGCTCCAACGCCTTTCAGGGGACCCTCTACTCCCAGTCCGGTGTCCACTGGCTGGAGCCGGACAGCATCGAGTTCTGGGTGGGGGAGAGCGGCCTGCGCGTCACCTCCTGGCGGGACGGCACGCCAAAGGAGACGGGACTGTATGAGTTTGCCTATCTGGGGAAAAAGGACAAGTACGCCGCCTTTCTGGGGGGCAACCAGCCCCTGTGCGTGATCCGCAATGAGGCGGGCACAGGGAGGCTGCTGCTGGTCAGGGACTCTTACGCGGACTCCCTGGCCCCCTTCCTGGCCCGGCACTTTCAGGAGGTCCACCTGCTGGACCTGCGGTACTACCGGGGCTCCGCCGCCGCCTACGCCGCGGAGAACCGCGTCGACGCCATTGTGATTTTGCAGAGCGTGCCCAACTTCATCACGGACCGGAACCTGGCCCTGCTGGAGCAGTGAGCCGGAGCCCCGCGGCCCCCATAGGGCCTCGGGGCCGTTTTTTTCGCGGCGGCCCCGAGGCGGAACGGAAAGGAGCTGTCACAGTTTTAACGCTCTGTCTCCCCGCGGGACCCCGGAGAGCGGTTAAACGTTTTACTGACGGATTTGTGGTTTTTTCACAAGAAGTTATCTGAATTTTAACGAAAGTTTGACTAAATAATAACTTTTGTTGACATTTTCACCCGCCGGGTTCATAATTATATTTAGGGAACCAAACAAACTTTTGGAAAGAAGTGACAGTATGAGCAGACTGGAAGTGAAGACCCCGGGTCAGGCCCAGGCAGTAGTGGAACAGCTGTACCGGAACATGGAGCGGCGGATCGCCGCCAGCCCGCCGGGGCTGTGCCCCGTGGACATGGCGCTGAACTTTCTGGACCTCTGCCGTGCTCAGACCTGCGGCAAGTGCGTGCCCTGCCGGGTGGGGCTGACCCAGCTTTCCAACATGATCCGGGAGGTGCTGGACGGCGAGCCCAGCATCAAGATCCTGGAGCGCATCGAGGGCACCGCCCAGGTGATCGTGGACACGGCGGACTGCGCCATCGGCATCGACGCGGCCAACCTGGTCCTCATGGGCCTCCGGGGCTTCCGGGACGACTACGAGGAGCACATCCTCCACCACCGGTGCCTGGGGAGCCTCAAGAACCCCGTGCCCTGCGTGGCCCTGTGCCCCGCCGGCGTGGACATCCCCGGGTACATCGCCCTCATCAGCGAGGGCCGCTGCGACGACGCGGTGCGCCTGATCCGCAAGGACAATCCCTTCCCCACCGCCTGCGCCTACATCTGCGAGCACCCCTGCGAGGCCCGCTGCCG
>CAMNRF010000118.1 GCA_946551795.1 uncultured Oscillibacter sp. | reverse complement strand
GCCAGGCGGGCATCAACGTCACCGCCAGCCACAACCCCAAGGAGTACAACGGCTACAAGGTCTACTGGGAGGACGGCGCCCAGCTGCCCCCCCATCACGCCGACGCCATCGCCAAGCGCCTGGAGGAGCTGGACATCTTCAACGACATCAGGACCATGGACTATGACGACGCCGTGAAGGCGGGGCTCATTGAGGTCCTGGGGGCGGAGACCGACGAGAGGTTCCTGGAAAACGTCATGGCCCAGGTCAACGACAAGGAGACCGTGGCCAAGGTGGCGGATACGTTCAAGCTGGTGTACACCCCCTTCCACGGCACCGGCCACAAGCTGATCCCCGAGGCGTTGAAGCGCCTGGGCATCAAGCACCTGATCTGCGTCCCCCAGCAGATGGTCATCGACGGGGACTTCCCCACGGTGGTCTCCCCCAACCCGGAGAATCCCGAGGGCTTCTACCTGGCGGTGGACCTGGCGAAGAAGGAGGGGGCGGACTTCATCCTGGGCTCCGACCCCGACGCCGACCGGGTGGGCATCATGGTCCGCACGAAGGACGGCAGCTTCAAGACCATCTCCGGCAACCAGACCGGCGTGCTGCTGCTGGACTATCTCATCGGCGCCATGAAGCGATCCGGAAAGCTGCCGGAGAAGCCCGTGGCCCTGAAGACCATCGTCACCACCGAGATGGCCCGGAAGGTGGCGGAGGTCAACGGCCTGCAGTGCTTTGACACCTTCACCGGCTTCAAGTTCCTGGCGGAAAAGAAGGACAAATTGGAGAGCAGCGGCGAGGGGAACGTCATCTTCTCCTACGAGGAGAGCTACGGCTACATGCTGGGCAGCTACGTCCGGGACAAGGACGCCGTCACCGCCGCCCTGATGCTGACGGAGATGGCCGCCTGGTACGCCGCCCAGGGGAAGACCCTGGCGGACGCCCTGGAGGGCCTGTACGAGAAGTACGGCTGTTACGCCGAGCATACATATAACCTGGTGATGCCCGGCCTGGACGGCCTCAAGGACATGGCGAAGCTGATGAAGAGCCTCCGGGAGAATCCCCCGGCGGAGATCTCCGGCGTAAAGGTCCTCCAGTTCAAGGACTACGCCGACGGCTCCGTCACCGACTGTGCCACCGGGGCGAAGAGCGCCATGGAGCTCTCCGGGTCCAACGTGCTTCGCTTTGAGATGGCCGACGGCACCAGCGCAATTGTCCGGCCCTCCGGCACGGAGCCCAAGATCAAGGTCTACATCCTGGCCCAGGGTAAAGACGCCGCCGACGCCGCCGCCAACGTGGAGAAGTACGGCAAGTGGGTGGACTCCCTGAAAAAGTAAACAGCGCGCAAGACAGCAGGCAGAGGCCGGCGGGGTATCCCGCCGGCCTCTTTCTCATAGAATGGTCATACTGGAATCCAATAAAAAGCTTGAAAAGCTTTTTATTGGATTCTTATGGGACGGATTTTGCGCCATCCTGGAACAAAATGGAAACACAGAATGTGTTTCCATTTCAAATAAAACGGAATCGTTTTATTTGAAATTAGTATCACAGGTCGTCCGCGTCCTGCACCGGCACCTCATAGGGGTCCGCGGGACGGCCGGTCCAGCTGCCCTGGGGGTCCGTCTTCGCGGCGGTGAACTGGGACATCTCCCTGGCCTTTTTCATGGGTTTGCCCTCTTTGCGGTCTTTCACGGGGGTCGCCTCCTCTGTGGAGATAGGATCTCCGAAAAGGCGCGTCCTATGCGGCGGCTTTATGGGAAACGTGCCTTTTGACGGAGGAAATTGGAGAGTTTCACAAAATCCAAAATAGGAGAAAGGAATTTATTGACAATGCGGCGAAAACATATATAATGGACTAAAAAGGTACAGTTTAAGGAGGCGGTTTGCTTGCTGGTCACGCGGGAGATGGACTACGCCATGCGGGTGGTCCGGGCGCTGGACGGCCGGGAGGGTCTGGCCACCGCCGCCGGCGTGGCGGAGCGGGAGCGGATGTCCCCGGCGGTGACGCTGAAAATCCTGAAGCGCCTCACCGCCGCCGGGATCGTGGAGGGCCGCCGGGGCGCCGCCGGGGGATACCGGCTGCGGCGTCCGTCGGAGGAGCTGACGCTGTACGACCTGTTCTGTGTCTTTGGAAGAGCGCCCCTGCTGAACCGCTGCCAGGCGGCGGACTACCGCTGCGAGAACTACCCCGAGGGGGACTGCGGCACCTGCCGGGAGCTGTGCCGCATCCAGGAGATTCTGGACGCGGAGCTGCGGCGGACGCCCCTGAGCCGGCTGTTTGACACTAATTTCAAATAAAACGATTTCGTTTTATTTGAAATGGAAACGCGTTCTGCGTTTCCGTTTTGCGCCAAAATGGCGCAAAACACGTCTCATAGGAATCCAGCACACCTCCGGCGCTATGAAAACTTTTCAAGTTTTTGAATGGATTCTACAGCAATCCCCAAAATTGCCGCCAGCGGGCCGCCGAGGGCGGCGGCCCCTACGATCCCCTGTAGGGGCCGGCCCCTTGGCCGGCCCGTTTGTCAGAAATTTTGATGTTTGCTATAGTATAAAAAGTGAATCACGTGTATCGCGGGAAGATAAAAACTTAAAGGAGGTCAATATGCAGTACCAAACCACGAAGGCCCACGAGGAATTCCGGGCCAAGGTCCGCTCCTTTGCCGAGGCGGAGATCAAACCCATCGCCTTCATGCTGGACAAGGAGAACCGGTTTCCCACTGACGCGGTGAAGAAGATGGGGGAGCTGGGGATCATGGGATTGCCCTATGAGACCGAGTACGGCGGGGCCGGGTCCGACGCGTTGAGCTACGCCATCGCCGTGGAGGAGCTGGCCAGGGTGGACGGCGGCGCGGGCGTCATCCTGTCCGCTCACACGTCCCTGGGCACCTGGCCCATCTACGCCTTCGGCACCGAGGAGCAGAAGAGGAAATACCTGCCGGACCTGTGCAGCGGCCGCAAGCTGGGGGCCTTCGGCCTGACGGAGCCCAACGCCGGGTCCGACGCCGGCGGCACCGAGACCACCGCCGAGGACATGGGGGACCACTACCTTCTCAACGGCGAGAAGATCTTCATCACCAACGGCGGCGAGGCCAGCACCTACGTGGTGTTCGCCGTCACCACGCCGGGCATCGGCACCCGGGGCATCTCCGCCCTGATCGTGGAGAAGGGCTGGGAGGGCTTCACCTTTGAGGAGCACTACGACAAGATGGGCATCCGCTCCTCCGCCACCTGCCAGCTGAACTTCAACAACGTGAAGGTCCCCAAGGAGAACCTGCTGGGCAGGGAGGGCCAGGGCTTCAAGATCGCCATGGCCACCCTGGACGGCGGCCGCATCGGCATCGCGGCCCAGGCCCTGGGCATTGCCCAGGGGGCCTTTGAGGCGGCCGTGGAGTACTCCAAGGAGCGCGTCCAGTTCGGCAAGCCCATCTGCCAGCAGCAGAACATCGCCTTCAAGATCGCCGACATGGCCACCAAGCTCCGCTGCGCCCGGTTCCTGGTCTACTCCGCCGCCGAGCTGAAGCAGGCCCACGTCCCCTACGGCATGGAGTCCGCCATGGCCAAGCAGTACGCATCCGACATCGCCCTGGAGGTCACCAACGACGCCCTCCAGATCTTCGGCGGCTGCGGCTATTTGAAGGGCATGGAGGTGGAGCGGTTCTACCGGGACGCCAAGATCACCACCATCTACGAGGGCACCAACGA
>CAMNRF010000117.1 GCA_946551795.1 uncultured Oscillibacter sp. | reverse complement strand
GCTTGGCATCGAGGAGATGTGCGCCTCCTCCTGGAAGTGGCAGTCCATGAACCCCAATGGATATAAAGGCTGAGGAGGGAGAGAGTATGAACAAGCCTGTTCTCGTCATCATGGCCGCCGGCATGGGCAGCCGGTACGGCGGCCTCAAGCAGCTGGACCCCGTGGGCAGCCACGGCCAGCTGATCATCGACTACTCCATCTACGACGCCCGCAGGGCGGGCTTTGAGACCGTGGTCTTCGTCATCAAGCACGAGATCGAGGAGGACTTCAAGCGGGCCATCGGCGACCGGGTGGCCCGGGTGATGGACGTGAGGTACGCCTTCCAGCAGCTGGACGACCTGCCGGAGGGGTATTCCGTCCCGGCGGAGCGCACCAAGCCCTGGGGCACCGCCCACGCGGCGCTGTCCGTGCGGGACATCGTGGACGGCCCCTTCGCTGTCATCAACGCCGACGACTACTACGGCCCGGAGGCCCTCCGGGAGATCTACACCTACCTCTCCGGCCACCCCGACGGGGCTCTGTACGAATACGTCATGGTGGGCTACCTCCTGAAAAACACGGTGACGGAGAACGGCACCGTGGCCCGGGGCGTGTGTGAGGAGACGGCGGACCGCTTCCTCACCCGGGTCACCGAGCGCACCAAGATCGAAAAGGGCGAGCCCCCCCGCTTCACCGAGGACGACGGGAAGACCTGGACGGATCTGCCGGGGGACACCATCGTCTCCATGAATATGTGGGGCTTCAACCGCAGCTTCCTGGACGAGGCCTGGAAGCGGTTCCCCGCCTTTTTGGACGGCGCCCTGGCTGGGAACCCCGCCAAGGCGGAGTACTTCCTGCCCACCGTGGTCAGCCAGCTCATCGACGAGGGGAGGGCCCGGGTGAAGGTCCTGCGCAGCGAGGACAAGTGGTACGGCGTCACCTACCGGGAGGACAAGCCCACGGTGGTGGCCGCCATCGCGGAGAAGACCGCCGCCGGGCTGTATCCCGACGATCTTTGGGGGGTGAAGTGATGGCCCGGGCGGAGGAGACGTTACAGGAGGTCCTGGGGGCCTTTGACTTCGGCGCTCCCGTGGTGGGGGCCGTCCGGTATGGACAGGGACATATCAACGACACCTTCTGTGTACACACCCAGCCGGAGGACGCGGCCTGCCGCCGCTTCATCCTCCAGCGCATGAGCGCCGCCGCCTTCAAGCGGCCGGACCAGCTGATGGAGAACATCATCGGCGTCACGGAGTACCTGGGCCGGCAGATTGAGGCGCGGCACGGCGACCGGAGCCGGGAGGCCATGGAGGTTCTGCGCCCGAAGAACGGGGAGCCCTACTACACCGACAGCCAGGGCGGCGCCTGGAGGCTCTATCCCTTTGTGGAGCACACCGTCTGCTGCCAGGCGGCGGACACGCCGGAGCTCTTCGCCGCCTCCGGCCGGGCCTTCGGCCGCTTCCAGCAGCTCTTGAAGGACTATCCGGCGGAGACCCTCCACGAGACCATCCCCAACTTCCACAACACCGAGGACCGGCTGAAAAAATTCAAGGCCGCCTTGGAGGCGGACAAGCTGGACCGGGCGGCGGAGTGCCGGAGGGAGATCGACTTCGTCCTGGCCCGGGAGGCGGACTGCTCCGCCGCCCTGAACGCCATGCGGGCGGGGATGCTCCCCGTCCGGGTCACCCACAACGACACCAAGCTCAATAACGTGCTCATGGACGAGACCACCGGCGAGGGGATCTGCATCATCGACCTGGACACCGTGATGCCGGGCCTGGTGATCTACGACTTCGGCGACTCCATCCGCTTCGGCGCCAACCACAGCGCCGAGGACGAGACGGACCTCTCCAAGGTGAAGCTGGACGTGGACCTCTTCGACGTGTACACCAGGGCCTTTTTAGAGGGCACCGGCGGCTCCCTGACGGACGCGGAGATGGAGTATCTCCCCTGGGGGGCCAAGCTGATGACCCTGGAGTGCGGGATGCGCTTCCTCACGGACTACCTGGAGGGGGACACCTACTTCCACATTAGCCGGGAGCGGCAGAACCTGGACCGCTGCCGCACCCAGTTCAAGCTGGTGTCGGACATGGAGGCGTGCTGGGACCGGCTGGCCGCCATCGTGGACAAGTACCGGGGAAACTGAGATCAGAGTGAAACACCCTGCGGGAGGGCGCCCTCCCGCAGGCGCTCCGTCCCTTTTGGGGCGGAGCGCGGGCCGTCCATGGGGGAGGTGACCTTTGCGTGGCGGAGATGAACATCCTGTTTGACGAGGAGCGGCTGCGCAAGCTCATTGCCAACCTCAACATCCTCACCGGCCTGCCGGCCAACATCCTGGACCCGGAGGGGCGGGACATCAACCTCTTCAAGGGGCACCCGCCCTTCTGCCGGATGCTCAACGACCTGCCGGAGGGGCACGAGCGGTGCGTGGCCTGCGACCGGTGCAAGATCCAGCACTACACCGCGGAGAAGGGGTTCCAGTTCTACCGCTGCCACGCGGGGATCTGCGAGGCCATCATGCCCCTGTTTGACAAAAAGCGGCCCCTGGCCTATCTGGCCTTCGGCTGCTATTTGGACGAGACCCCTATGGAGGAGCAGTGGGAGATGACCCGGAGCCGCCTGGACTGGTACCCCGGCGGGGCCGATGCCCTGCGCCCCGCCTTTTTCCAGTTCCGGCAGTACAGCCAGCGGGAGCTGCGGGCCTACGCCGAGACGCTGGAGGCGTTGTCCTCCTATATCCAGCTCAAGGGCATGATCCTCACGGCGGAGCAGACGGACCTGCAGAAGCTGGAGCTCTATCTGGACCAGCACTATATGGAAAAGCTCTCCCTGGCCTCCGTCTCCCAGGAGCTGCGCATCGGCCGCACGAAGCTCTGTGCCCTGGCCAAGGAGCTCTCCGGCGGGCACACCCTGTCCCACCTCATCGCCCAGCGCCGCATTGACGAGGCCAAGCGGCTGCTGCTCCAGAGCAGCCTGCCCATCTCCGTGGTGGGGGAGATGGTGGGCATCAGTGACTACAACTATTTTTCCAAGGTTTTCCGCTCCGTCACCGGCAGCACCCCCAGCGCCTTCCGCAAAAAAGGACTCAGCGGCAGGGGGATTTCCGGCTAATCGATTACGAAATCGTACGAACTTTCACGGTTCGTACGATTTTTCTATAAAGTGAACTTTTTGCTCTATTATTCGCAGAATGAACAAGTATAATTTAGATTATGGAAATGCCTTTGTGGATTATTTCCACATGGAGTGCTCCGCACGGGTATTTCAAGACTATTTCATGAAAGAGGAGAATTGAAGATGAAGAGATTTCTTGCGCTGCTGCTGGCCCTGGTCATGACGATGGCCCTGGTGGCCTGCGGCGGCAAAAACGACGCTCCCGCCGAGAACACCCCTCCCGCGGACACCAACGAGCCCGCCCCCGCTCCTGAGACCCCCGCCGAGAAGATCCCCCTCAACGTCATCGCCGCCCAGTACGGCGACCTGACCAAGGACTGGTGGGCCAACTTCCAGACGGAGTTCAACGCCAGCCACGACGACATCGACCTGACCGTGGAGGTCGTCTCCTGGAACGACATCTACACCGTGGTCAACACCCGCATCGCCGGCAACACCCCCCCTGACATCCTGAACATCGACACCTTCGCCGACTATGTCTCCGACGACCTGCTCCGGCCCATCAAGGACTTCGTCTCCGACGAGACCTACGCCAAGTTCTATCCCGCCTTCCTGGAGCAGTCCAACA
>CAMNRF010000116.1 GCA_946551795.1 uncultured Oscillibacter sp. | reverse complement strand
CTGATGATCAACTCCATCTACACCCACAAGGAGATCTTCCTCCGGGAGATCATCTCCAACGCCAGCGACGCCTGCGACAAGCTGTGCTACCTGGCCCTCACCGACGACAGCGTGGGTATGAACCGCAAGGACTTCAAGATCGACCTCACCGTGGACAGGGAGGGCCGGGTGCTGACGGTCTCCGACAATGGGCTGGGCATGGACAGGGAGGACCTGGAGAATAACCTGGGCGTCATCGCCTCCTCCGGCTCCTACAAGTTCAAGCAGGACCTGCCCGACGACGCCAAGAACACCGACGTCATCGGCCAGTTCGGCGTGGGCTTCTACTCCGCCTTCATGGTCTCCGACCAGATCACCGTGGTGACCAGGAAGTACGGCTGCGACACCGCCTACCGGTGGCAGTCCTCCGGAGCCGACGGCTACTCCATCACCGAGTGCGAAAAGGAGACCGTGGGCACCGACATTATCATGCACATCAAGCCGGACACCGACGACGAGAAGTACGGCGAGTTTCTGGAGTCCTGGCGGATTCAGGAGCTGGTGCGGAAGTACTCCGACTACATTCGCTTCCCCATCCGCATGGAGGTCAGCAAGACGAGGAAGAAGGAGGATTCCCCGGAGGACAAGCCGGAGTACGAGACCTACACCGAGGTGGACACCCTGAACTCCATGGTGCCCATCTGGCAGCGGCGCAAGTCCAGCGTGAAGCCGGAGGAGTACAACAAATTCTACCGGGACAAGTTCCACGACTACGCCGATCCCCAGCGGGTGATCGCCGTGTCCGCCGAGGGTGCAGTGACCTACAAGGCGCTGCTGTTCGTCCCCGGCGCCACCCCCTTCGACTACTACACCAAGGAGTTTGAAAAGGGCCTCCAGCTCTACTCCAGCGGCGTGCTGATCATGGACAAGTGCGCGGACCTGCTGCCGGAGCACTTCCGGTTCATCCGGGGCGTGGTGGACTCCCCGGACCTGAGCCTGAACATCTCCCGGGAGCTCCTCCAGCACGACCGGCAGCTGAAGGTCATCGCCGGGAATCTGGAGAAGAAGATCAAGAGCGAGCTTAGTAAAATGCTAAAGGACAGCCGGGAGGACTACGAGAAATTCTGGAAGAACTTCGGCCGCCAGCTGAAATACGGCGTGGTGAACGAGTACGGCCGGCACAAGGACCTGCTCCAGGATCTGCTGCTGTTCCACTCCTCCACGGAGAAGAAGCTGGTCACCCTGGAGGAGTACGTCTCCCGGATGAAGGAGGACCAGAAGTATATCTACTACGCCGCGGGAGACAGCCTGGACAAGATCGACAAGCTGCCCCAGACGGAGTCCCTGCGGGACGCGGGAACGGAGATCCTCTACTTCACCGAGGAGGTGGACGAGTTCTGCGCCCAGACCCTCCACGCATACCAGGACAAGGAGTTCCGCTCCGTGCTGGACCAGGAGATCGACGAGGGGGCGGAAAAACAGGCCGAGGAGGAGGCCGCCGCCCACAAGTCCGTCTTCGACTTCGTGAAGGAGACCCTGGGGGACGCGGTGAAGGAGGTCAAGGCCAGCGCCCGCCTGAAATCCCACCCCGTCTGCCTCACCGCCGGGGAGGGACTGAGCTTTGAGATGGAGAAGTACTTCCAGGCCGTCCAGCCCGACGCCGCCCTGAAGGCCGACCGCATCCTGGAGCTGAACGTGGACCACCCCGCCTTCCGGGCGCTGGAGGCCGCGGTCACGGAAGACCCGGAGAAGGCGAAGAAGTACGCCTCCCTGCTCTACAGCCAGGCCCTGCTCATCGCGGGACTGCCTCTGGAAGACCCCGCCGGGTACACGGACCTGGTCTGCGAGTTGATGAAATAAGGTGGAGAAATCCAAAAGACGGCATGGCCCCGCAGGGCCATGCCGCTTTTGCATCTCCAGCGTCCAATGTTCAAAGATGGTGCTCCCGCAGCAGCTTCTTCGCCTGTTCCCACAGCTCGTCGCTGACGGTCTGCACCACCACCGCCTTTCGCACCAGCTCCGGCAGAGCCTTTACCAGCTCCGCCTCCACAAGGGTCTCGTTGGTCAGGTCCGCCGAAGGACACCCGGCGCACTGGCCCAGCAGCTTCACGTACAGCACGCCGTCCTCCAGGCGGTCGATTTCAATCTCCCCGCCGTGGGCCCGCAGGGCGGGCCGGACTCTCTCGTCCAGCACGGCCTCGATTTTTCTCAGCTCCTCAGTCATGTTCTTCCTCCTGCTCCGCCGCCCGGGCGGCGGCGATCTCCTCCCGAATCCGGTGGCGGGTGTCGTCAAACAGCAGCTCCCGGTTGTGGCGGAAGTAGGCGTCACAGCCGAAGTTCTCCACAAACCAGCTGGTGTCGTATCCGGCGGTGATCTCCGTCACGAAAATCACCAGCTCCTGGCTGTCGCCGAAGGTCTCCTCCAGAAAGCGGAAGGCGCTGGCGAACATGGCCCCGGTCTCCTCTCCCAGGGCCGTCCGGCGGTCCACCTCCCGGCGGAACCACACCCGGGCGGCGTCCATGGCCTCCGCCGGGGGGACGTCCGCCAGCTGCCGGCGGCAGTCCTCCAGGGCGAGGATCTCCCGCTGGCCCAGGTCCCGGCGCTCCCGGTCCAGCTGCCCCGCCTCTTTGGCCCGCTTCAAGGCCTCCTGCCGCTGCCGGATCAGTTGGGCCAGCACCGCCTGGGGCGCCTCCTCCCCGATCCGCTCCCGGAACTCCGTCAGGGCGGCGTGGAGGGCGGTGGTCAGGGCGTCCTGATGCCGGGTGTTCCGGGCCTCCTCGCTGAGGCGGGAGAGCACCAGGCCCATGACCGACAGCTTCTCGTCAAAGGGCGCCGCCCGCAGCTCCGAAACGGTGATGGGCAGCCACGTGCCCCGCAGGATGTCCTCCACATGGTAGGTCCGCTGGTATTTATAGTAGAGCTCCAGGTAATTGGCAAAGTCTTTGGCGATCCGGGGCAGCTGGATGTACTGCCCCACCACCTCCCGGCTCACCCGGAGGCCCAGCTGTTCGTAGGCGCAGATCAGCTCGCTCAGGTCCTCCCAGCCCCGGGCCGTGGCGAATTCCAGCCCGTCCGCCGTAGTCTCCACCCGGTAGAAGTGGTCCTTCTTGATGTCCAGATAGGACACCACCGCCCCGTGGACGCCCTTCCCCCGGGCGTATTCCTTCCAGACGGCGTAGTCCTCCGCCACGTCGATGCGCTTCACCCGGTCCAATGTCACCACGTCGAAGTCCCGGACGGACTTGTTGTACTCCGGCGGGTTTCCCGCCGCCGCGATGAGCCACCCCTCCGGGAGGCGCTGGTTGCCGAAGGTCTTGCACTGGAGGAACTGGAGCATCATGGGGGCCAGGGTCTCGGAGACGCAGTTGATCTCGTCCAGAAAGAGGATGCCCTCCCGGAGACCCGTCCGCTCCATCAGCTGGTAGACGGAGGCCAGGATCTCGCTCATGGTGTACTCCGTGACGGAGAACTCCTCTCCGCCGTAGGTCCGTTTTTCGATGAAGGGCAGGCCCACGGCGCTCTGGCGGGTGTGGTGGGTGATGGTGTAGGCCACCAGGCCCACGCCGGTCTCCGCGGCGATCTGCTCCATGATCTGGGTCTTGCCGATACCCGGCGGTCCCATCAGCAGAATGGGCCGCTGGCGGACGGCGGGAATCAGGTAGTTGCCCAGGGAATCTCTGGCGAGATAGGCCTTCAGGGTGTTTGTGATCTCCTGTTTGGCTTGTTTGATGTTCATGCTGAAGTTCCTTCCTTTGGAATCCGGCCTGCGGGCCGGGACGGGGAATACCGCCCCAGGGGGGCGGGACGGGAGTTGCCCGGCCACGGGCCGGGGACGACGACACGCCGGTGCCCGGCGTGTCTGGGGCTGCACCCCCCATTTTCTCTTTTTCTGAGCGCAGAAAAAGAGAAAACGGG
>CAMNRF010000115.1 GCA_946551795.1 uncultured Oscillibacter sp. | reverse complement strand
GGCGGCCGGGTGCTGGACCAGTGCCCCGCCACCGCCGAGGTCCTGCCCGCCATCGTGGACGCCGTGGGCGGAAAGATGACCGTCCTGGTGGACGGCGGCATCCGCTCCGGCATGGATGTGTTCAAGGCCCTGGCCCTGGGGGCCGACGGCGTGCTGATCTGCCGTCCCTTCGTAAACATGGTCTACGGCGGCGGCGCGGAGGGCGTGAAGCTCTACGTGGACAAGCTCCGCGGAGAGCTGGCGGACGCCATGTCCATGTGCGGGGCCCGCAGGATCTCGGACATCAGCCGGTCCATGCTCTTCGGCTATTGAGACCCCGCCGGGCCGTACATACGGAAAAACGGCATGGAGCTTTGGCTCCATGCCGCTTTTTTTGATGTATGGCCGCTGTTCCGTCACGCCGCGCAGCTCCCGTCGCAGAAGCCGCACCCGTGGCGGCCGCCGCAGTAGGAGGTGCCGCTGTGGGTATGCCGTCCGGCGATGGTACAGCCCTCCACCGGGCACAGCGCCCGGCAGTTCCCATCGCAGAAACCCTCCGCGTGGTCGTAACCGCAGCAGGCCGTGCCGTTGTGGGTGTGCCGCCCGGCGATGGTACAGCCCTCCACCGGGCACAGCGCCCGGCAGTTCCCATCGCAGAAGCCCTCCGCGTGGTCGTAACCGCAGCAGGCCGTGCCGCCGTGGGTGTGCCGCCCGGCGATGGTACAGCCCTCCACCGGGCACAGCGCCCGGCAATTCCCATCGCAGAAGCCCTCCGCGTGGTCATAGCCGCAGCAGGCCGTGCCGTTGTGGCTGTGCCGCCCGGCGATGGTACAGCCCTCCACCGGGCACAGCGCCCGGCAGTTCCCGTCGCAGAGGCCGCTCTCGTGGCCGTAGCCGCAGTACACCGTGCCGCCGTGGGTGTGCTGCCCCGCGGCGGTGCAGCCCTCCACCGGGCAGACGGCCACGGCGGCAGGCTGGACGGCGTTTCGGCCGTGGTGCCCGCCGTGGTGTCCGCCGCCGTGGGCGGAGGCGGGAACAGCCAGGGATATGGCAGTCAGAACGCAGAGCAGACAGAGCGTAAGTTTCTTCTTGATCCGCATGACACGCAGTCCTCCATTTACGGTGCAGATTGGTGGGTGATTCTACTGTGCATGATAGCACAGACGCCTTCACGGGTCAAGGGGCCTCTCCGCGGAGAAGTGTCCCAGCCCGCATTTTTAACGGCCGCTTCACCCCTCGGGCCGGGGCGGGTTGTCCGTGTCCAGCAGAAACCGCTCGTAGGCGTTGATGATGGTGGTCTCCCCCCGCCGGAGGACCCGGGGGAGATTGGCCCCGTAGTTGGCGTGGACGTGGCCGTGGATCAGGTACCTGGGCTGGTACTTGTCCACCAGGCGCAGGAAGGAGGAGAAGCCCTGGTGGGCGTAGTCCTCCCCGTCGCCGTAGCCCCGGATGGGGGAGTGGGCCAGCACGATGTCCACGCCGCCGCTCCTCCACAGCTGGAAGCGGAGGCGCTGGACCCGGGCCTCCATCTGCCGCTCGGTGTACTGGTGGGGGCCGCCGCTGTAGAGGTAGCTCCCCCCCAGGCCCAGAATCCGCAGGCCCTTGACCCGGAGGATGCGGTCCTCCGCGCAGTCGCACCCCTCCGGCGGGTACCGGTCATAGGTCCTGTCGTGGTTGCCGTGGACATAGACCAGGGGCATCCCGCCCATGGTCACCAGGAACGAGAGGTACCTGGCGTTCAGGTCCCCGCAGGAGAGGATCATGTCCACGTCCTTCAGCCGCCCGGGCTGGTAGTAGTCCCAGAGAGCGGGACTCTCCTTGTCGGAGATCAGCAGCAGCTTCACAGGATGGGGTCCTCCCTCTCCGGGGGGATGCCCTCCCGGTAGACGCCCTGGAGCCGGACGATGGACCGGGCCATGGGCAGCAGATCCTCATAGGGGGGGATGCTGCCCTCCACGCAGGGGCCGAGCTGGTCCATGTGGAGGATCTCCTCTGTGGTGGCCCCCTGGAAGGGCTGGATGGACCCGTCGATGATCCCCCGGCGGAGGATCTCCGCCAGCTGCCGGACGCCGGCGGGCAGGTCGTCCCCCAGCAGGATGTCGATGGCCCGGCTGTTCATGCCCCACCAGTAGTTCACCGCCTGATTCCCCCGGGGGCCCAGGGCGTCCCAGCCGCCGTTGAAGACACTGCGCACCAGGTTGGTGTAGACGTTGCCCCAGTGCCAGTAGGGGGAAGCCAGGGCGTGGAATTTTCCGTCTTCCACCCGGCACAATCCCCAGGGCTCCCGGATGCGGTCCGGGGTGGGGATGTCCCGGTTGGAGATCAGGGTGATTCCCTGCCGGGCCAGGTCCTCCATGGGGTCCTCCTCCACGCAGGACCAGCGCAGGATGATCCGCGCGTCGGGGCTGGTCAGCTGGGCCCCCTGGGCGAAGGCGTTGATGCTGGCGGGCACGCCGAAGATGGGGCTGGAGGCCACATACCCGATGCGCCCGTCCCCGCTCAGCGCCCCGGCGATGGCCCCGGCGATGAACTTCCCCTCGTAGATGCGGCTGTAATAGGTCTGCACGCCGGCGTAGGGCATGGAGACCGAGCAGTTCAGGATGCGCACGTCCGGGTGCTGGGCCGCCGTCTTGCGGCAGGCCCCGATGAGGGGCGGCGTGACGGCGAAGATCAGCTGGGCCCCGTTCTCGATGGCCGTCTCCATGGCCGCCTCGGCCTCCCCGCCGGGGCGGACGCCGTTGAAGACCTGGGTGGTCACCCGGTCCCCCATGACGGCCTCCAGGTACTGCCGCCCCAGGTCGTGGGCCCGGGCCCAGTCGCTGTGCTCGGGCAGCTGGTCGCTGACGAAGGCCACGTTCAGCCGGGCGGGCTTGAAGAGGCGCCCCAGGAGGCCGGTGTCCTTTGGCTCCGGCGCGTCGGTCTTCACCTCGATGGGCTCCGTCAGGGCCTTGATGTCCGCCCACACGGCCCTGATGCTCCTGGCCAGCTCCCCGGCGGGCAGGGACACCAGCTGGTCAAAGTCGTAGACCTTCAGCCACACCAGCAGGGCGTCCGCCGGGGTGATGGGGAGCTCCCCGCCCCCCAGCTTCCGGAAGGGCTCCTGGAAGTAGGTGTACCCGGCGGTGAAGCGCCGCCGCTCGTCGTCGGTCCACACGTGGTCCACCTCGTAGCCCAGGGCCTTCTGGAGCTTCCGGAAGCTGCCGGCCCGGCTGAACCGCACCCGGTAGAGCCTGGTCAGCGGGTAGGAGTCCAGGAAGTCGTAGTAGGCCAGAATCTCCGGCTCCTCCGACCACACCGGCACCATCCGGGTCACATAGCCGGGGATCACCGGCGCGCCATAGCTCTTGAGGACGCTGACCCGCTTGTTGCCCTCCTGGACGTAGAACCGGCCCAGGTACTCATAGCAGCGGATGGGGTCCCGGATGCCCTCGTCCCCCAGGTGGGCCGTGCAGAGGTCCATCCACTTGGCGCCGAACTCCGTGTCCGCGTCCAGCAGGGGCATGAAGTCCGCCGCGAAGGCGGTGCGCCGCCCCGCGGACTTGGTGCCCTTGATCTGGTCGATGGGAATCTCCACCACGCCCAGGTCCACCTGCCCCGCCACCATGGCCTCGCTGATAATCTCGTCCAGCACCTGGGGGTAGGGATACCGCCCCCGGAGCACACAGTCGTGATAGGTCTTGCGGCCCTGTTTCAGCGCGGCGGCGTACTGCGCCGCGGCCTCCTGCCGGCTCATAGAATCGCCTCCTGATGATTTAATCGTTTACTACGGCCATTTTACTGGATTTTTCCTGGGAATACAAGGGGGACGCTGTCGGTTTGGGAGACAAATTTCCCGCCCCGGCGGGGCAAAAATCCGGCGGTTTTGACGGGGGAAAGCGGGAGAGGGGGGGGGGCCCCCCCCCCCCCCCCCCCGGGGGGGGGGGGCCTGGAGCAGCCGGGCGAGGGGGGGGGGGGGGGGACGGGAAAAGGGACAAA
>CAMNRF010000114.1 GCA_946551795.1 uncultured Oscillibacter sp. | reverse complement strand
TAGCTTTTTCCCCGCCAAAAAAAAGATAAACGGGGCGGGGCACGTCCAAAAAGAGAACACCACGCGGGGGGCTATAATTTGCCCATGCGGGCAAATTCTCGCCCAAAGTACGGGGGCTGGTCTGAACCAGTGCCAATATGAATTGCCAGTCCTCTACCGGGTGCGGCTGACCCCGTTCCGCCCTTTGGCGCTCCGCCGCATCTGCTGGTACCATCGAGGTTGTTTTGCATCTTTGACGCAAGGCCTCCAGCGCCTCTTCCCGCGCTTCGCGCATAGTCGGGCACGTGCGGGGTGGCGCGTCATTCTATCGGTAGACAGTCGTAGGGGCCGCCGCCTTCGGCGGCCCGTCCCCCGGCGATCCCAGCACTTCCGATAAACCTTCCGTAGGGGCGATTATCAATCGCCCGCCGCCCTCAACTGCCGGACCTTCGGTAAACGCCCCATGGGTCCGGCCCCGCACAGCAATGCCAAAGACGCTGATGGACTTTCAGTCCATCAGCGTCTTCCAGTTTTCATCATGATAGGCGGCGAAGCACATCTCCACCTGTTCCCGGGTATTCTTCTCCTCCGCCAGGGGCGGCAGGTCCTCCAGGGCGAAATAACCGCTCTCCGTGGTCTCAATGTTGGGGGTGAAGTGCCCGCCCGCCGCGGAGCACAGGACGAAGATCTTGCAGACCTTCCAGGCGTAGACGGGGCGGTTGTGCCTCTCCCGGTCCTGCACGGCGATGACGGTGTCCGCCGTCACCTCCAGGCCCGCCTCCTCCCGCACTTCTTTGACCACGTTCTCCCTGACGGAGACGTTCACGTCCACCCAGCCCCCGGGCAGGGACCACCTGCCGTCGTTCTCCCGCACCAGCAGGATCTTTTCACCCCGGAAGATGGCGGCCCGGGTGTCCAGCTTGGGGGTCTGGTAGCCCGTCTCACAGCAGAAGAGGTCCCGGGCCTTCTCCAGGGGGATGTCCGCCTGGAGGCCCACCATCTCCGCGGCAATCTCGCGGATGCGCTCATACCGCTCCCGGTCATAGGGGTCCGCCCCGTAGTACAGCCCCGCCTGGGCCAGGGCCTGGAGCTCCACCGCCCAGTCCAGCCAGGGATTTGTCCGGTCCATGGTATCTCTCCTTCCGCGTCCCCGCAGCGGGGGACTTCGCCGTTATTACGCCGCCGGCTCCGTAAGGGACAGCGTCACCTCGATGATCTCCCCGTCCCGCCACAGCGTCACGGAAAGCTCGTCGCCCAAATGGTGCTGGCGGCGGACCCGCAGCAGGTCCTGGCTGGAGTTGACGGCCCGCCCTCCGGCGGAGAGGACGTAGTCCCCCTCCCGCACTCCCGCCTTATCCGCGGGGGAGTTTTCGCTCACCGACTGCACCTCGATGCCCCAGAGGTCCTCCTCCACCTGCTCCGCCACCTGGAGGACGGTGACGCCCAGCACCGGCTCCGGCTGGAGGCTGCCGAAGGTCAGAAGATCGTTGACAATCCGCTCCATGTAGGCCGTGGGGATGGCGAAGCCCAGCCCCTCCACGCTGGAGTAGCGGGAGGTCATCTTGATGGTGTTGATGCCCACCACCTGGCCGTACTCGTTGATGAGGGGGCCGCCGGAGTTGCCGGAGTTCAGCGCCGCGTTGGTCTGGAGCAGCGTCATGGTGCGGCCCTCCACCTCCACGTCCCGGTCGATGGCGGAGACGATGCCGTCGGTGAGGGTTCCCCGCAGCTCCACCCCCAGGGGGTTGCCAATGGCGTACACCTTGTCTCCCACGGCGAGGAGGTCCGAGTCGCCGAAGGCGGCGGCGGGCAGGTCCTGCCCCTCCACCTTCAAAATCGCCAGGTCGCTGTCCGCGTCTCCGGCCACGAACTTCGCCTCATAGCCCCGGCCGCTGTCCAGGGCCACGGTGCACTCCTGCCCCCCCTCTACCACGTGGTAGTTGGTGAGGAGGTAGCCGTCCCGGGTGAAGAGCACGCCGGTGCCCACGGAGGCGGAGCCGTCCCCCAGGTCCGCCAGGACCACCACCACCGCGGGGTTCACCCGGCGGTAGACCTCCTGGGCGGTGAGAGAGGCGCCGTGCTCCCGCTCCAGGGGCAGGGAGACGCCCTGGTCCGCGGGCCAGAGGGGGATGGCGATCCCCTGGGGGCGCCCGGTCTCCCCGGGCTCCTGGAAATCGTAGTCAAAGGGGTCCGGGCGGGTGTGTCCGGAGACAGAGCGGTTCCAGAGGAACGCCGCCGCCGCCAGGACCGCCGCCAGGACAAAGCAGCCCAAAAAGATCCAAAGCCCCTTCTTGGAGCGCCGCCGGGCGGGCGGGGGCGGGGCCGGGGCCGGCCGCCGCGGGCTGCCCGGCAGGGGGCGGCTGTATGTCTCCACCATCTCCCCCGGCGGGGGCTGGCGGTAGCTCTCCACCACCTCGCCGGGGAGGCGGGTCAATTCCTGTTCTTCCATGGGACCTCATTCCGCGGCCAGGGAGAAGGAGAAGGTGGTCACGCCGTCCTCACTGGTCACATTGATTTTTTCCCGGTGCTGTTCCAGAATGGTCTTGACGATGTAGAGCCCCAGGCCCACGCCGTCCTTGTCCAGGCTGCGGGACTTGTCGCTCTTGTGGAACCGCTCGAACAGCAGCGGCAGCTCCTCCGCCGGGATGGTGTCGCCCACGTTGCGCACCGTCACCCGGGCCTTGCCGTCCAGGAGGGTGACCCCCAGGTACAGCGTGGATCCGGCGGTGGCGAACTTGGCGGCGTTTTCCAGCAGGTTGTAGATCACCTGGGTGATCATGTCGTTATCCCCCAGCACCAGGATGGGCTCCTCGGGGATGTCCGCCTCCACGTCCAGCCGGCGGTCCGTGATCTTGCGCTCCATGGAGATCAGCACCCGGCGCATACTCTCGCAGATGTCGAAGTGGCCCCCGCCGCGCAGGGGGTCCATCACCTGGAGCTGGCTCACGTCCAGCATCCGGCGGACCATGCGGCTGAGGCGGCGGCTCTCGTCGGAGATGATCTGGAGGTACTGCCGCTCGCTCTCCGGCGGGATGGTGCCGTCCAGAATGCCGTCGGTGTAGCCGGCGATGGTGGTCATGGGGGTCTTGAGCTCGTGGGAGATGTTGGCGATGAACTCCTGCCGCTGGCGCTCCGTCTGCTGGAGGGACTCCGCCATGTTGTTGAAGGAGGCGGCCAGCTCGCCGATCTCGTCCACCTGGCCGTAGTCGTTCACCCGGATGTCAAAGTCCCCGGCGGCGTACTGCCGGGTGGCCTGGACCATCTCCCGGATGGGCTGGATCTGCCGCATGGCGGTGACGGAGGAGGCCATGAAGGTCACCATCAGCACCACGAAGGCGGTCATGAAAAAGAGGCCGATAAAGCCCTGCCACATGGCGTTGAGGGAGGCGTCGGTGGACACGGCGAAGGCCATGCCCGCCGTGGACCGCCCGTCGCTGGACAGGGCGGGGACGCCCAGGATGAACCGCTTGCCGGCGTATAGGCCCCCCAGGTCGTCCCGCCGGGCGCAGACGCCCTCCTCCAGCACCTTCTGGACCATCTCCGCCGGCATGGTGACCACCCGGCCCTCCAGGTCCTTGTCGGTGGAGAGGAGCACGTGGCCCGCGGTGTCGCAGATGAGAAACTCCACATCGGAGATGTTGGCGGCCACCACCGCCAGCTGGCGGAAGTCATCCCGGTCATAGCTGGGGTCGTTCTCCAGGTACCCGGCGGCCAGCCGGGCCACCATCTGGACCCGCAGCCTGAGCTCGTCCCGCTCCTGGTTTTTGGCGTAGTTGTAGCTCAGGGAGAAGAAGGACGCGCCCAGAAGAAACAGCGTCAGCAGCACCATGCTGACCATGGCCAGCAGCTGCCGCCAGTACAGTCCCTGAAAGTGCCCCCGGAAGCCCCTCATGACTTCTCCGGCGGCTTGGCGCCGGAGACCTCGAACTTATAGCCCACGCCCCACACCGTCTTCAGCGCCCACTGGTCGGAGACGTTCTCCACCTTCTCCCGCAGGCGCTTGATGTGGACGTCCACGGTGCGGCTGTCGCCGAAGTAGTCGAAGCCCCA
>CAMNRF010000113.1 GCA_946551795.1 uncultured Oscillibacter sp. | reverse complement strand
CAAATCCCTGTAGGGGTCGGCCCCCCGGCCGACCCGTTTGTCAGGAATTCTGATGATTGCTATAGTATTTTTGGGGATTGCTCCAGTCTCGGCGTAAACGCGGGAAAGCGGGCAGGCGGTTCCCCATGCGGGCTGCTCAAAAGGCGGCAGAAAAGCCAAAATCCGCCAAGGCATAAAGCCCTTTTCCTGGGGCAAACTAACCGCGGCATCACCGGCGGTTTCCGCCGGCGGTCCAAAGGAGGTATTCCCATGGTGATTATCGACAAGATCGCGCTGGCCCTGGCGGTCATCGGCGCTCTGAACTGGGGCAGCATCGGCCTCTTCGGCTTTGACTGCGTGGCCTTTCTGTGCGGCGGCCCGGCGGCCGTGCTGTCCCGGGTGATCTACACCCTGGTGGGCGCCGCGGGCCTGTGGTGCGCCACGCTGCTGTTTCGGGACAGCGGAGAAGAGCGGACCCCCTATACGGCCTGAGGAAAAGGGAGCGCCGGACGGCGCTCCCTTTCGCACGCTGCTTTATCTACCGTACTTTCAACTGCTTCACCAGGGCCTCCTCCGGGGTCACGTTCACGGTGCGGTGCCCGGTATAGACCACCATGCCCGGCCGGGCTCCGGCGGGCTTTTTCACGTACCTCACCTGTACATAGTCCACAGGCACATTGCCGCTCTCCCGGGCCTGGGAGTACCAGGCGGCCAGCTTGGCGGCCTCCACGATGTCCCTCTCCCCCGCCTCCTGCCCGCCGGTGCGGAGAATCACGTGGGAGCCGTGGAGCTTCTGGGTGTGGAGCCAGATGTCCCGGTGGTCCGCCTCCCTCAGGGTCAGGCGGTCGTTTTGGCGGTTGTTGCGGCCCACCAGCACCACAAAGCCGCCGCTGGTGCGGAACTCCCGGGGCTTCGCGGCCCGCTGGCGGGACTCCTTCTTCCCCTGCCCCCGCAGAAAGCCCGCCTCCCGCAGCTCGCTCCGGATGTCCAGAAAGTCCTGCTCCGTCTCCGCCAGGCCGATCTCCTCCAGCACGCTCTCCAGGTACTCCAGGTCCCGGCGGGCAATGGCCATCTGCTCCCTCAGATACCGCTCGGCGGTCTTGGCCTTGGCGTATCGCTTGTAATACCTGGCGGCGTTCTGCTGGGGGGTGAGCAGGGGGTCCAGCGATATGACCGCCTCGCCCCCCGCCTCGTCGTAGTAGTTCTCGCACACCAGCTTCCCCTGGCCCCGCTCCATGCGGTAGAGGTTGGCGGTGATCAGGTCGCCGCAGATCCGGAGCTGGTCCCGGTTCTGGGTCTCGGCGTAGTCTCTCTCCTGCTGGCTGAGCTTGCGCCGCAGGCGGTCCCGGGCGGTGGAGGCGGTGCGGATCAGGTCCGCCCCCCGCTGGCGGGCGCGCTCCTGCCGCTCCCGGGATTCGTAGAAATCGTCCAGCAGGCGGGAGAAGCTGTCGTAGACTTCCGTCTCCATGGCGGCGCCGTACTGGGTCACGGGCAGGCAGGCAAACTCCGCCGGCCGGCCCTCCCGCTTGAGGCACACGGGGGTAAAGCGGCTCTCCCGGACGGCGGAGAGGAAGCCCTCCACCTCCCGCCAGAGCGCCGCCCGGTCTCCCAGGGCGCAGAGGCGCCCGTCCGTCTCCCCGGACGCCCGGAAGGCCAGCTCCCGGGCCATGAGGGGGGAGATACCGAAGTAGTGGTCCAGCAGAAAGGCGTCGATCTGCCGCTCGGGATTGGCGGCGGAGAGCTTTTCATAAAAGCCCGCCTCCGTCTCCTCCAGCACAGGGAGGCGGTCTCCCGCCGCCGGCGGCTCGTAGTACAGCCCCGGCAGCACCTGCCGCTGGGCGCACATCGACCCGTCCACCCGCCGGAGGCAGTCGACCACCCGGCCCTCCCCGTCCAGCAGAATCAGGTTGGACCGGCGGCCCATGGCCTCCAGCACCAGCGTCCGGCGGCCGGGGCGGCCGAAGTCGTCGGCGGCGTCCAGCTCCAGCCGGACCAGCCGCTCCAGAGGCGGCTGGCTGAGCTCCGCGATCTTCGCTCCGGTCAGATGCTTGCGCAGCAGCATACAGAACATGGGCGGCTCCGCCGGGTTGTCCCGGACGGTCTCCGTCAGCTGGATGCGGGGGGCATTGGCCCCGGCGTTCAGCAGCAGCCGCCGGCCCCGCAGCAGCAGGACCACCTGATCCCGGGCGGGCTGCTGCACCTTGTCGATCCGAAGGCCCAGCAGCTGGGGCCGCAGCTCCTCCACCACCGCCTGTAAGCAGATCGCATCTAACGGCATGGCGTTTCCTCCTCCATCATCACGCAAAAGAGCTGGTTGACCCGTTCCCGCTGTCCGCCGAGGTACAGCCAGCCGAACAGTGCCTCCAGGGCCGTGGCCTCGCCGTACTGGGCCCGGGTGGCGTGGCCCGGGACGGTGTGGACGTGGGCGTTGCGGCCCCGGCGGAACACCGCCGATTCCTCCTGGGTGAGCAGGGGTAATATCCGCTCCGCCCGCCGGGCCTGGGACTCCGCGCACACCAGCTGGACGGCGGAGCGGTGCAGCCCCCGCCCGGTGGCCCCGCCGTGGGCGCAGAGCCAGGTGCGGGCCAGAATCTCAAACACGGCGTCCCCGATGTGGGCCAGGCCGATGGAGCTGATGGAGCGCAGCTGGTCCGGGGCGAGACAGGGTTCAAAGTAGTTCTCCATAGGGTTCTCCTTTGTCAATCAATGGTACACAGTATACCACGTTTCCCAGGGATTGGGCAACAAAAATATGGCCCGCCCGCCGTTCGTACCGGCAGACGGGCCATATTAAAAATCTTTCGTCAAACTAGGCGATGCGTATGGTGTAACAGCGGGATCAGCACCCACAGGACAGGGAGTACCATCACGAGGCCGATGATCACAAACACAATGCCCGCTCTGCGCTGATCTCTCCTCTTCCGCAATTCCGCGTTTGTAAGAATATAGATCCCATATCCCAGCGGGAAAAAACCGGCAGCAAACAGAATCCAGATCAACAGCCAGCCGCTCATTCCACAACCCCCTCCCGCAAACTTTGATAAACCCGCGAATATCAAGCCCCGTTATCAGTCAAATCATTTTGAAGGGCTGCCTCTTCCGTCTCAAACACGCCTGATCAATCAGGCTTATCCCTCATAACCGCGCGCAGAACGCAGAGCCCCATGGCCAATATGGGGAGAAGCATCCTGAAAGACAAGAACCCGTCAGGCCCCCCGAAATCAATGTTCGCGTCCAAAAGCAGTCCGGCAAACCACCCGCACAGCGTGGCGGTCACGGCGGCCAGATACACAGACCGTTTTCCCTTGACACAAAGCGTCAGGCCCAGCATCAACGCGGCAAATACCAAAAACAGCGTAATCGTAAATACAGTCCCATCCATTTCCACTGCCTCCAATCTGTTTTTTGATTATACCATCGCCGGTTCCGGCCGTCAACACGCGCCCATGGAGCTGTCGGCGCCGTAAAAGAGGGCGGGAGCTCCCGCTCCCGCCCTCCGCGGAAAAATCACAGCAGATAGGGGTACTTGGTCAGCACCGTGAGGATGAAGACCTCGATGTCCGCCGGCAGGTCATTGGCGCCGTCCAGGTCGGCCTCGAAGACTTTGCCCTCCAGCCGCACCAGCACTTTCCGGCCCCCCAGGGGCAGGAAGCCCTGGTTGTTCACGCTCTCGTCAAAGCCCTCCCGGGTCTTGAACAGGGTGAACTTATCCCGGTAAGGGGCGGAGTCGTAGGGACAGAAGACGGCGCAGTTGCCGCACTCGTTGCACATCCGGTCCACGTGGAGGATCTCATGCCGCCCGTCGGGCAGCTCAATGACCACGTTGGCCCGGTTGGGGCACACGTCGGCGCAGACCTGGCACACCACGTTGCAGGTGAGGCACCGGTCGCCCTCGCACTTGGCGGACTCGCAGAGAACGCCCTTCTTGGCGATGGCCTCGGCCCGGCCGGCCTTGGCGTGGGCGGGGATGGCGTACTTGTGGGCCTCGCCGATGACGGCGTTGGCAAACCACTGGGCGTCGGCGATGCCCTCCACCACGGTGGCGGGGCCCCGCATGGCGTCGCCGCCGGCAAAGACGCCCTCCACATTGGTTCTGAAGGCGGGCAGGCCCTTGGCGTCGACTTCAATCCCGTTGGCGGCGAAGAGCTCGCTCTCCACCTTCTCTCCCACGGCGGAGATGACGGTGTCGCAGTCGATCTCCACAAACTCCCCGGTGGGCTCCGGCTTCCGGCGGCCCTTCTCGTCGGGCTC
>CAMNRF010000112.1 GCA_946551795.1 uncultured Oscillibacter sp. | reverse complement strand
CCCCTGTATATCACCGACACCATCCTCCGGGACGCCCACCAGTCCCAGGCGGCCACCCGGATGCGGGTGGAGGATATGCTCCCCGCCTGCGAGGTGCTGGACTCCATCGGCTACTGGTCTCTGGAGTGCTGGGGCGGCGCCACTTTCGACTCCTGCATGCGCTTCCTCAACGAGGACCCCTGGGAGCGTCTGCGGAAGCTCCGCAAGGCCCTGCCCAACACCAAGCTCCAGATGCTCTTCCGGGGCCAGAACATCCTGGGCTACAAGCACTACGCCGACGACGTGGTGGACGCCTTCTGCCGCAAGTCCATTGAAAACGGCATCGACATTATCCGGATCTTCGACGCGCTGAACGACGTGCGGAACCTGGAGCAGGCCATCAAGTCCACCAAGAAGTACGGCGGCATGGTGGAGGCCACCCTCAGTTACACCATCTCCCCCATCCACAGCGAGGAGTACTTCGTCAAGCTGGCCCAGGAGCTGGAGCAGATGGGCGCGGACGTGATCTGCGTCAAGGACATGGCGAACCTCCTTCTGCCCATGGACGCCTACTCCCTGGTGAAGAAGCTCAAGGAGACCGTCTCCATCCCCATTCACCTCCACACCCACAACACCACCGGCACCGGCGACATGGTGTACCTCATGGCCGCCTACGCCGGCGTGGACATCGTGGACACCGCCCTGAGCCCCCTGGCCAACGGCACGGCCCAGCCCGCCACAGAGTCCCTGGTGGCCACCCTCCAGGGCACCGTCCGGGACACCGGGCTGGACCTGAACAAGATGAGCCAGGCCGCCGCCCATTTCCGGAAGGTGGCCCAGAAGCTCAAGGAGCAGGGCTCCCTGGACCCCAAGGTCCTGAACGTGGACACCAACACCCTCCTCTACCAGGTGCCCGGCGGTATGCTGTCCAACCTGATCTCCCAGCTCAAGCAGGCGGGCAAGGAGGAGAAGTACTACGACGTGCTGGCGGAGATTCCCCGGGTCCGCAAGGACTTCGGCTATCCCCCGCTGGTAACCCCCACCAGCCAGATTGTGGGCACCCAGGCCGTGATGAACGTGGTGGTGGGCAAGTACAAGACCTTCCCCAAGGAGTCCAAGGCCCTCTTGAAGGGCGAGTACGGCAAGCTCCCCGGCGAGGTCAACGAGGAGGTCCGGGCCCTGGCCGGCATCAAGCCGGAGGAGGTCATCACTTGCCGCCCGGCGGACCTGCTGGAGCCGGAGGTGGAGAAGTACCGCCAGGAGTTCCAGGGCGTCGCCAAGAGCGACGAGGACGTGCTCTCCCTGGCCCTGTTCCCCCAGGTGGCGCCCAAGTTCCTGGCCTGGCGGGATGGGCCGCATGACGAGCCCGCGCCCGCGGCGGCCCCGGCGCAGAAGGCCGCCCCGGCGGACCCCAACGCGGTGCGGGAGCTGTACGTGGAGTTCAAGGGCTGAAACCTTTACCTTGAAAGGAAAGGTCCCCAGAAAGAGCTTTAGCGCGCTTCGGCCGTCCGGTGTTCAGCCGGGCCGGGGCGGCAGTGAAGAATCCAAAAGAGGACGGGATCACGAGATCCCGTCCTCTTTCGCTTACCAGCGGATGTGCAGCTCGTAGTTGTCGACGCTCAGCTCCAGCGTGTCCAGCACGCCGCCCGCCGCGTCATACAGCGTCACCTTGACCGGAAGGTCCCTGTGCAGGACGTTGCGGCCCTCGCCCCCTTTGACATAGCCGCTGTACCATTTCAGCGACGCCGCCTCCAGACCGGAGTAGGGGCCCCAAGCTCCCCAGGTATCCGGGTCCTCCTCCCGGTAGCAAAAAAAGAACACCCCCTCGCCGGCCCTCTCGCCCGGGTAGGTGAACGTCTTCCGCTCCCCGATGGTGACCTCGTATTCCTCTTTGTCCGGGTCGTATACGCAGGTCGTGCGCTCCGCCGTCACCTCCACAGAGGCGGAGGCCGCGCCCGGAAAATCCCCCGCCACATACAGCGTCCCGTCCAGGCCCATGCAGATGGCCCCCCGGCTTATTTTCAGGCTCCGGCGGTCCTCATGCCGAACCTCCAGGGCGTGGCGGGTGAACGCCGTGGCGATATAGGTGTCTCCCGAACGGGCAATCAGACAGGTGGTGCGGCGGGGAAAAACATCGTTGTCATAGCGCCAGGAAATCCGCTCCGCCAGCACCGGCTCCAGGTCCGAGAGGAGATACTGCCGCTCCACCCGCTCCAACATCCCCCGGACGGTATAGGGCGGAAAACCCAGCATGGCATAGACCAGCGCCCCCAGCAGGGCGCACAGAATGAGGTTCCGGACCGTCCTCTGCCCCCGGCTCAGCTTCATGGCTCCGCCTCCCATTCCACCCGCAGGGCCCAGTCCCCACCGGAGAGGGGATAGGAGACCTCTGCCCACCGGGGCGGACTGTCCAGCACCAGCTCCACGGTCTGCCGGTACCGGGTCCACCCTCTGCTCCCGCTGTCCATATTCTGCCAGTAGCGGCTGGGCGTAAGCTCCATCGTGAGAGGGTCCCGTGTCTGGAGCGGCAGCTCCCCCTGTTCGTCCCGGTAGGAGAACATCCAGTTTCTCATACAGGCGTATCCCCCTGTCCCCAGCGGGTCCCGCATTTGGAGCCACAGCCGGACCTCCGCCACGGTGTGCCCGTCCCGCTCCGTCACATCCCCCGGCGCGGCCCAGAGGGTGCCGTGCTCCAGCTCCACAGATTCCGCCCCGGCGGGCGGAGCCTCCCAGGCAAGCTCGCCTTGTGTCCGCTCCGCCAGGGATTCCCAGCCGACGGTCCAAAGCAGCGTCACCAGCGCCAGCACCGCGAGGCACCGCGCCAGCCAGCGGCTGGCCTCCCACAGCCATCCAAGCCACGGCTTATGTACCCGGTCCAGGGCCCGGCCCACCTCCTGGGCGTTCCCCATGGCCCGGAGGGACCGCTCCTCCGCCAGCGGCCGCTCGTAATTCAGCCGCTCCAGGGCCTGGCAGTGGTCCTCGTAGTGAATCCGCAGCTCCTTTGCAATGCCCTTCCGGTCCGGCCAGAAGCGGACCTGCTCACACACGGCGTCCACCCAGATCTGAAAATTGTCCCGCATCGCGCCGCCCTCACGCCAGAGACGCGCCGTGAATCACGGCGTTGACCTGTTCCGTAAACACGCCCCACTCCTCTTTTTTGGCCTCCAGCGCCTTCAAGCCCTTCTTCGTAATGCGGTAGTACTTCCGCACCCGCCCGTCGGCCTCCTTCTCCCGCACCGTCACCAGCTGCTCCGCCTCCAGGCCGTGGAGAATGGGGTACAGCGTCCCCTCCTTCAGCTCAAAGGTCCTGTTGGAGCGCCGGGCCAGCTCCAGGATCATCTGGTAGCCGTACATCTCCTCCTTCGCCAGCAGAGACAAAATCAGCATGGTGGTGCTGCCACTGATCAAGCTCTTGTCGATCTTCATGGCGGCCCCTCCTCTCTACACCTTGATCATCTATGCTTATTATACATAGATGATCAATGCTTGTCAAGGACAAAAGGAACACGTCCAACGCGGTCCGCCGGTCATCCCGCTCCTCACGGCTTCTCCTTCCCCGGCAGCAGGGGATTGTACATCATAATGGCGTCGTTGGCAAAGAGAAACCGCTCCTCCAGCAGCTCCCCGGAGAGGGAAAACACCCGGCGGTACAAGGCATTGTGGCGGATGTACCCGCCCCAGGACGCCTGGTCAATCCGGGCCTTCCGCTCCACGATCTCATAACGGCAGGCGGGGGGACGCAGGGCCCGCCACTCCCCCTCCAAGTGGGTCTCCCCCACCCGCAGGCACAGCTGAAAGACCTGGTCCGTGTCGTTGCGGATCATCAGGTCCCGGTGGGGATAAGCGCAGGTGGCGCCGCTGCCGAAGGGCTGGGTGCGGCCGCTGTCTGGGAACACGTCGTGGGAGTGGCGGTACCGCTCCACGACGGTCAAGGGAGTGTGCAGGGTCATCCAGAAGATCAGGTTGGAGAGCTGGCACAGCCCGCCTCCGATGTCCCCGCCGATCCGCCCCAGGAACAGCACCATGCCCTCTCGGTAGCCCTTTCTCCGGCTGGGCCGCCCGATCAGCCGCCAATAGCTGAAAGTCTCCCCGGGATAGAGAAGCACGCCGTCCAGCCTGGAGACGGCTAATTTCAGGTTGACCACCTTGTTTTTCTGCCACTGCTGTTCCTCTTCTCTGCCCAAATTGCGGATCAGTGGCGTAGCATGGCAGAACTGCACCTCCGGCAGTCTCTCTGCCTGCCGCCGCCGGGCCCAGTGAAAGCTGGGAGAGAGCCAGAGGCAATGGCGCCGTACAGTGTAATACAGCTTCCCCATCCGCAGACGCAGCCAGCTGCGCCGCCGGGGCGGGCGGAGTTCCTTATTTCTTCCTGTCATCTCTCCCCCTCCTTTTTTAGATATTCTAGCAAAGAGGGGGGAAGAAATCATCACAAAAGGGAGACAAAGCGGCAACAAAAAAGAGACACACTCGAAA
>CAMNRF010000111.1 GCA_946551795.1 uncultured Oscillibacter sp. | reverse complement strand
TCAGCATCTGCCGCAGCCGCTCCCGGCCGCGGGCCAGGCGGGTGCCCACCGTGGCGGCGGGCAGGCCCAGCGTCTTTGCGATCTCTTTGATGGAATATCCCTCGTAATAGTAGAGGTGGATGACAGCACTGTACTTGTCCGGCAGCGCCCGGACAGCGGAGAGGAGATCGAGAGCGTCCTCCTGAGCCGCCGGCTCCGCGGCCTCCTCCAGGGGGAGATTCCGGCGCTCCGCGCCGCGGCGGATGTCGCTGGCGCGGTGGAGGGTGGCCCGGATCAGCCACGCCCTCTCGTGTCCGGCGTCCCGGAACACGGGGCGGGCGGTCAGCAGCTTCAGGAACACCTCCTGCACGGCGTCCTCCGCGTCGGCGGGGGAGTCCAGCCGGCTGGCGGCCAGGTGCAGCAGCATGGAGCTGTACTGCTCCACCACGCGGGAGATGATTTCATCGGTACCAAGTGAAATCACGTTCTCACTCCTTTCACCCATAACACGGGCGGGGACCGGGATATTTTTCAGCCAGGGAAGAAATTTCCCCGGGCAGGGACAAAGCCGCCGCGCCCCAAAGGCGCGGCGGCTTCCGGTGTCCTAATCGGCGAAGGGGCCGGTGCGGACGGTCAGCGTGTACCCCTCCGGCAGAGCGGCGGCCAGCAGCAGCCGGATATTGGCGTAAGCCTTCACCTGCGCCTCCCGCAGCAAGCCGCTCCCCAGGGCCTCTTGCTCCATGGCATCCTTCTGCTCCGCCTGGAAGGCGGCGAAGTCCTCCACAGTGAAGGGATTGAAGATGCTGGACTTCTCGTCAAAGATCTCCACGCTGTCCGCGTCGATCTCATGGGAGAGGATCTCCGCCTCCGGCAGATGGACCGTGACGGCGTTCTCCCCCACCTCTACCCGGGCCCTCTCCAAATCAACGCCGGCCTTGATCTCCCCGTCGTAGGTGAGGATGAATCGCTTGGTGGTAAGGGGGATGCGCACGCCGTAGAAGTCGCTGGCATTTTCAAACTGAGCCATGGTGGTGTAGCGGTAGTCCACCACCGCCAGCTGGCTGATCTCCGTCAGCCGGGCCTGTAGTACCACGGCATCGACCTGGGGCGGCTGAGACCCGGCGTCCGCCGCAGCCCGCCCGGCGAGGAAACAGCCCAGGCCCACGACGGCGCACAGGGCCGCGCCCAGGACCAGGGTGCGGGCGGCTTTCAGGGGGTGCAGCTTTGTCTCCGGCATTTTGGGGGCGCCTCTCTACCCGGAAAGGGGCGTTTGAATCTTTTCCTCTACCTGAGGGGGCAGTTATCCACCATATTGATTGAAACCGTCCGGCCGACCGGATCTTTCAGCGGTTCATTCGCAAACGTGTGTGTTCATTTCAAACCAGTTTATCAGTCTGCCGCATTTGGGGCATCTGTGCTCGGCTATTTTTTCCCTGATCCACTGTGAAACTCCAACCTCTTTCATGCGCAGGGAGTCAGAAATCACATTCGCGTGATTACAGATTCCTCTGATAACGGGTTTTATCCGAAACTCTTCCAGTTTTGCGCAGGGAAACTCCCCGCACTCATAACAGCGCGTGACATTGTGGCTGACCGCGCAATCCAAAAAACCGTGGTCAGCGCAGCCCTTACAACCCTCACGTACAAAATCGGAGAAGCAGCCGTGGCACTCACCGGGAAAAGACGGACATGCTCCGCAAAACAGGCCGCATATGGACGCGCATTTCTCGTCAGGAATCCTCTCCATAACCTTGTCCTCCAATTATAATATCTGTTTGATACTCCGCATTATATCGCGGCCAGCACTCCGTTTCAATCTGCAATTTCGGGAAATCAACGGCGCTCAGATCCCCCAGTGCGCCGCTCCGCATAATCCTGGAAAAAGCGGAGAAACTGGAACTGCGAATCCCTTTTTCAATCTGGGACGTTGGAGGCGGCTATGCGGAGACGGCTGTTTTTCTGGGAGCTGGGGGGCTTCCTCTTCACCGGGGCGCTGGGAACGGCGCTCCACTTCGTCTATGACTGGAGCGGGCGAAATCCCGCGGCGGCGGCCTTCTCCGCCGTCAACGAGTCCACCTGGGAGCACATGAAGCTGCTGTTTGTGCCGGTGTTCCTCTTCTCCGTGGTCCAGGTATGCCTCCTGGGGCGGGACTGCCCCCACCTGCTGTGGAGCCGGGCCCTCTCCACCCTGGCGGGGCTGGCCCTGATTCCGGTGCTGTTCTACACCTACTCCGGCGTCCTGGGCCGCTCCGTCACCTGGGCCAACATCGCCGTGTTCTACCTGGCGGACGCGGGGCTGTTCGCCCTGGACGGCTGGCTGCTGCGCCGGGGACGGCGGGGGACCCTCTGGCAGCAGGTGGCCGGACTGGCGGTGCTGTGGGGGCTGATGTTCATTTTTGTCCTCTGCACCTTCCGCCCGCCCCATATCGCCCTGTGGCAGGACCCGGTGACGGGTCAGTATGGCATCCTCCGCTTGTGAATACAGGTTCCAAAAGGCGCTCCTCCGGGGGCGCCTCTGTCCTTCCGCCCCCCATGAGAGTTCACATCGATTTTACATCCCCCGCCTTGACCCGGCGGGGATTCCGCAGTATAATGTTCCCATTCAAAAACCAGACGGAAGGAGGGGCGCGGATGAAGACGGAGGCACGAAAGCCCGTGGCGCCCTTTTACGCGGTGGCGGCGCTTTGGATCGTCTATGCCCTGCTGTTCCCCCTGTACGCCCCCGCGCACTACGCCCTGCTGATCGCCGCCTCGGCGGCGGTGTATCTGATCGCCAACGCCCTCTGTAAGAGCGGCGGCGTGGTGGGAGAGAAAAAGGCCGCCCCCAAAGCGGAGAAGAAACAGGAGGAGCCCTCCACCGGCAGCGCCGAGCTGGACAAGATGCTCAAAGACGGGCGTCTTGCCATCGCCGAGATGAAGCGGCTGGACGACAACATCGCCGACCCCGGCGTCTCCGCCGACATCGTGCGGCTGGAGCAGGTGTCGGAGAAGATCTTCGAGGCGGTGAAGGACCAGCCGGAGAAGCTCCCCCAGATT
Source organism: uncultured Oscillibacter sp. (assembly GCA_946551795.1). Taxonomy (GTDB): domain Bacteria; phylum Bacillota; class Clostridia; order Oscillospirales; family Oscillospiraceae; genus Oscillibacter. The sequence continues at coordinate 1,441 of CAMNRF010000111.1, read as the reverse complement.
CACAAGTTCATGGACTACTATCTGCCCACCACGTTAAAGCTCCTGAACGCCTACGACCGCATGAGCGCCACCGGCGTCTCCGGGGAGAACATCGACGGGACGCTGAACAAGGTGGAGGGCATGATGCGCAACATCGTGGCCGCCTTTGAAAAGCAGCTGGACGCCCTGTACGGCTCCGACGCCCTGGACATCTCCACGGACATCACCGTGCTGGAGACCATGATGGCCCGGGAGGGCCTGACGGGCCATCCCTTAAAGGCCGAGACGGCGCCGCCGGAGGACGGCACGGACATCAAGCTGGAGCTGTGAGGAGGCGCGCCATGGAGAACAAAAAACGGCATGCGCCCTGGTGGGTGGAAGCACTGACGGCGACTGCCTTGGGTCTGGCCGTGCTGATTTGCATCTGGAGCATGGTTCGCCAGAGAAGGGCAAGCGGATGGGGCGTTACGCTGGTGCTGCTGTATCTGATAGAGGCCGCGGTCTGGAGTGTCCGGGCGGTGTGCGCCTTTCGCCAGCAGAAATCTCACAGAAAAACGACCGAAGATAACAACATAATAGACGGAGGAGACATCCATGACTGAGAGCAATGACTTCGAGCTGACCCTGACCCCCGACGCCCCCGCGGCCGCGGAGGCCGTACCGGAGCTGACGCTGGACCCTTCCGCCCCCGCTCCCGCCGCCCCGGAGCCCGCGAAGCCGGAGGTGAAGCCGGTGGAGATCGACGACTCCATGCTCACCGAGGCGGAAAGACAGGCCGTGGAGGAGTTCTCCAAAAAGATCGACGTGATGGACTCCAACATGATCCTCCAGTACGGCGCGGCGGCCCAGAAGAACGTGGCGGGCTTTTCTGAAAACGCCCTGAAATCCGTCCGCACCAAGGACCTGGGGGAGATCGGCAAGTCCCTCTCGGAGCTGGTGGTGGAGCTGAAGGGCTTTGGCGAGGAGGAGGAGAAAAAGGGCCTCTTCGGCAAGTTCAAAAAGGCCGGAAACAAGCTGGAGACCATGAAGGCCCAGCACGCCAGGGTGGAGGCCAACGTGGACAAGATCGCCCGGGAGCTGGAGCAGCACCAGGTGGCCCTCCTCAAGGACGTGGCCATGTTCGACCAGATGTATGAGCTGAACCTCAAGTACTACAAGGAGCTGACCATGTACATCCTGGCGGGCAAAAAGAAGCTGGCCGACGTGCGTGACAACGAGCTCCCCGCCCTGCGGGCCAGGGCGGAGCAGACCGGCGCCCAGGAGGACGCCCAGGCCTACAACGACAAGGTGCAGATGTGCGAGCGGTTCGAGAAGAAGCTCCACGACCTGGAGCTGACGAGGATGATCTCCATCCAGATGGGGCCCCAGACCCGGCTCTTGCAGAACAACGACACGCTGATGGTGGAGAAGATCCAGTCCTCCCTGGTGAACACCATCCCCCTGTGGAAGAGCCAGATGGTGC
>CAMNRF010000110.1 GCA_946551795.1 uncultured Oscillibacter sp. | reverse complement strand
ACGGCCCGTTTTCTCTTTTTCTCCGCGGAGAAAAAGAGAAAATGGGGGGTGCAAAAGCCCAGCCATCTTCATGGCTGACACCCCCCCTGCCCGCCAGGGCAGAAACAAGCCCCGCCCGCAGGCGGAACACCCCCCGTCCCGCCCCCGTGGGGCGGATTCCGAAGGAATACAATCCCCCCCTCCCTGCCGGAAGCAGAAAAAGGCGGAGAGGCTTTCGCCTCTCCATCCAGCAATCTGCCCACTGCAAGCGGACATTTCAGAAGAACTTTCCCTGTTTCCCACAAAGAAGTTTTGCCGCTTTTGGTTGCTTTGACGGGAGAAGTGTGGTACCATAATCAGTATAAATGGACAAATGACCGTAGGAGGCGGACGGAATGGGCAAGACCATTAAATACTATATTGTTGCCGCGGAGGCGCTGCCGGAGATCTTCGTCAAGGTGGCGGAGGCCAAGCGGATGATGCAGGCCGGGGAGGCGGACACCGTGGGGGAGGCCACCCGCCTGGCGGGCATCAGCCGCAGTGCGTTCTACAAGTATAAGGACGCCGTGCGCCCCTTCAATGACATGAAGTCGGAGCACATCATCACCTTTCAGGCCATGCTGAAGGACGCCACCGGCGTTCTCTCCCGGGTGCTGGCGGTGTTTGCCGCCTCCGGGGCCAACATCCTCACCATCAACCAGAGCATTCCCACCAACGGCTGCGCCGCCGTCACCATCTCCGCCGAGACCAGCGAGATGGCGGAGACGCTGGAGCAGCTGGTGGCGGACGCCGGCGGCCTGGACGGCGTGGTGAAGTTTGAGATTTTAGCGGGCTGACCGGCGGAGAGATTCATAAGAGACTTAAAAGAGATAAAGCGAGGAAACGGAAGATGATACAGATTGCCATATTGGGCTTTGGCACCGTGGGCACCGGCGTTGCCAAAGTGATCGCGGAGAACCCCCGGCAGATCGAGCGCAAGCTGGGGGAGCCGTTGGAGGTCAAGTCCATCCTGGTGCGGCACTTCAAGGACGGTCCCTTCCGCCAGCTGATGACCGACGACTTCTCGAAGATCGAGGAGGACGGGGACATCCGGGTGGTGGTGGAGGCCATCGGCGGCGTAGAGGCCGCCTATGACTACACGAGACGGGCCCTCAGCGCCGGCAAGCACGTGGTCACCGCCAACAAGCAGCTGGTGGCGGAAAAGGGCTGCGAGCTGCTGGCCCTGGCCCGGAAGAAGAACGTCAGCTATCTCTTCGAGGCCAGCGTGGGCGGCGGCATCCCCATCCTGCACCCCCTGACCCAGTGCATGGCCGCCAACCGCATCGACGAGGTGTACGGCATCCTGAACGGCACCACCAACTATATCCTCACCCGCATGGTCCGCGCCGGGGCCTCCTTTGCCGACGCCCTGGCGGAGGCCCAGAAAAAGGGCTACGCCGAGGCGGACCCTACCGCCGATGTGGACGGCATCGACGCCGGGCGGAAGATCTGCATCCTGGCGGACCTGGCCTTCGGCCGCCAGGTGGACCCGGAGCGGGTGCCCATGGCGGGCATCCGGGATCTCAGCCTCCGGGATGTGAAGATCGCCCGGCGGGCGGGGTACCGGGTGAAGCTGCTGGGCCGGGCGGCGCGGACCGCCGGCGGCGGACACACCGCCTACGTGGCCCCCCACCTGATTTCCGAGGACAGCCCCCTGGCGGGGGTGGAGGACGTGTTCAACGCCGTGGTGGTCAAGGGCAACGCCACCGGGGAGGTCATGTTCTACGGCCGGGGCGCCGGGGAGCTGCCCACCGCCTCCGCCTGCGTGGCGGACGTGATGGAGGTGCTCCAGCAGAGCCCCCGCCGGGAGGAGATCGGCTGGTCGCCGGAGAGCGGCGGCTTCACAGACCCCCTGGAGCTGGAGAGCCGGCACTACTTCCGCATCCGGGGGAGCCTCTCGGACGCCGTGGGGGCCTTCGGCCAGGCGGAGGTCCTGGACGAGGACGGCGGGACTGCCTTTTTGACGGACGCCATGACCGGCCGGGAGGCCCTGGAGCGTTCCGGGGCCCTGGAGGTGCTGGCCTGCCTGCGGGTGCTGGCGTGACTGCCGCCCGCCCGCCGGCGTATAATGGAACAGGCGGGGCTTTCCCCGCGTACATCGAGGTAAAGAGGGAAACACAGCTATGAGTTTGATTGTGCAGAAATTCGGCGGCAGCTCCGTCCGGGACGCCCAGCGCATCCGGAATGTGGCGGGCATCATCGCGGAGACCTATCTGGAGGGCAACGACGTGATCGTGGTCCTCTCCGCCCAGGGGGACACCACCGACGATCTGATTGCCAAGGCGGAGGAGATCAACCCCCGGGCCTCCAAGCGGGAGATGGATATGCTGCTGTCCACCGGGGAGCAGATCTCCGTGGCGCTGTGCGCCATGGCCCTGGAGAGCATGGGCCTGCCCTGCGTGTCCCTGACGGCGTGGCAGGTGGGCATCCAGTCCACCGCCGTCCACAGCGACGCCCGGATCAAGAAGATCGACTCCGAGCGCATCCAGTCGGAGCTGGACCAGCACCGGATTGTGATTGTTACGGGCTTTCAGGGGGTGGACCGCAACGGCGATGTCACCACCCTGGGCCGGGGCGGGTCTGACACCAGCGCCGTGGCGCTGGCGGCGGCCTTCCGGGCGGACCTGTGCCAGATCTACACCGACGTGGACGGCATCTACACCACGGACCCCCGGGTGGTGCCCGGGGCGAAGAAGCTGGAGGAGATCGCCTACGACGAGATGCTGGAGCTGGCCAGCCAGGGCGCCCAGGTGCTTCACAACCGCAGCGTGGAGCTGGCCAAGAAGTTCAGAGTGAATCTGGAAGTGTTGTCGAGCCTGGAGCGCAAGCCCGGCACGAAAGTTAAGGAGGTCGTAAAAGTGGAGAAAACCAACATCGCCGGCGTGGCGAAGGACACCAGCATCGCCCGCATCGCCCTCATCGGCCTGGAGCACAACCCCGGCGTCGCCTTCCAGGTGTTTGATCTTCTGAGCAAGCACAATATCAATGTGGACGTGATCATCCAGTCCATCGGCCGGGAGGAGACCAAGGACATCACCTTCACCCTCCACCGCAAGGACCTGGAGGAGGCGGAGGAGGTTCTCAACGCCCACAAGGCGGCTCTGCGGTTCGACCACATCGAGACCGACGCCGGGATCGGCAAGGTGTCCATCGTGGGGGTGGGGCTCATCAGCAACTGTGGCGTGGCCGCCAAGATGTTTGAGGCCCTCTACGAGGCGGGGATCAATATTCAGATGATCAACACCTCGGAGATTCGGGTGTCTGTCCTCCTGGACGAGGAGGATGTGAACCGGGCTGTGAAGGCGGTTCACGACAAGTTCTTTGACGAGGTCTGAGGATTGATCCCGGGGGCCCGCGGGGGCGGGAGATTCAGCCGCGTTGGTGGCTGGGCAATGCACCCCCCATTTCTCTTTTCTCTCTCTTGCGAGAGAAAAGAGAAACGGGCCGTGCACGGTCCAAAGAGAAAAGAGAACGCCGGGGGCGAGAATTTGCCCGTGCGGGCAAATTTCGCCCAAGATGCGGGGGCTGGCCTGAACCGGTGCCCATAAGACCCTGCCGGTCTTCTGCCGGGTGCGTCTGACTGCGTACCTTGCGGGGGCGCTCCGCCGCATTTGCGGCTGCCTCCGAAGGTGTTTTGGTGCGTGGACGCATGGACTTCCTTCTCTTCCCGCGCTTCGCGCATGGCTGGTCCCGCTTGGGTGGAATTCTGCTCCTATTCTCTTGGTAGGCCGCGGCCTGTGCGCAGGCCCAGAAGGAAGGCGTGGATGGCGGTGAATTCCTCGCATTTTTGCAGGTCAGGGAGGAGTCCGTCGGGCAGGGAATCCGTAATATTCTGAAAGTAATCCGTGTACTCCCCTTCGTGGATCTCCAGCAGCTGGGGCTGAATGTAGACGGCGTACAGCCACTTCATGAAATCGGACATTTTGTACCACCTTTCAAGAATACGATAATGCTGTCGTGCTTGACACTAGTATAGCACGGCGATATTATCGTGTCAAGAGGAGGATTCTATGAAAATCAAAGAACGTCTCCGGGAGTTGCGGATTGAGAGACACGAGACACAGGTTCAGGTGGCGGCTGCGATTGGCATTGCGGACCGCAATTATCAACGGTTTGAAGCTGGTGCCAACCTGCCCAGCCTGGAAAACGCCTGGAAGCTGGCGGATCATTTTAATGTAACCGTCGACTACCTGATAGGCCGGACGGACGAGCGGTAGACGAACTTTCAACCCCACCCGTGCCCGACCAGGCGCGAAGCGCGGGAAGAGCAGGAAGTCCATGCGTCCACGCACCAAAACAACATGGTAGGAAGCCGCAAATGCGGCAGAGCGCCAAAGGGCGGTACGCTGTCAAGCGCACCCGGCAGAAGGCCGCCAGGGTTTTATGGGCACCGGTTCAGACCAGCCCCCGCATTTGGGCGAAATTTGCCCGAACGGGCAAATTCTCG
>CAMNRF010000109.1 GCA_946551795.1 uncultured Oscillibacter sp. | reverse complement strand
ACAAGTACTGCTCCCGGGTCTGGGGCTGCCCCGGCAACACCTGGGACTTCAAGAACGGCAAGGCCCAGATCGACCCCGTGACGTGCGTCGGGTGCGGCGTGTGCGCCAAGTTCTGCCCCAGCGGGGCCATCCATGTGGAAAGGGGTGAGGAAGCGTGAAGGAGCTGAAATTCGATCCTTTGAATATCGTGGTCTGCGGCATCGGCGGGCAGGGCAACGTGCTGGCCGCCGAGGTGCTGGGCAGCGCCATGTGCGACCGGGGCTTCCGGGTGGCCGTGGGAGAGACCTACGGCGCCAGCCAGCGGGGAGGCTCCGTCATGAGCCACGTGCGGGTGTCCGCCAAAATGGACCCCAGCGTGCTGATCCCCTCCGGCGAGGCCCACATCATCATCGGCTTTGAGCCCCTGGAGACGCTGCGGATGGTCCGCAAATACGCCGGGAAGGACACCACCGTGGTCTACGATCCCCGGCCCGTCTACCCCCTGGGCGTCCTCCAGGGCATCCAGCAGTATCCGGCGGTGGAGGACATCGCCGCCGAGATCCGTGAGCTGACGGCCATGGCCGTGGCCGTCCCCGCCGCCGACATCGCCATGGAGGCCGGGGACTCCAAGGCCGCCAACATTGCGCTGCTGGGGGCGTTCAGCCAGCTCCCCGGCGCCCCCCTGAACCGGGAGGACCTGGAGAAGATTCTCACCCAGCGGTTCAAGGGCCATGTGCTGGAGGTCAACCAGCGGGCCTTCGCCATGGGCTGCGAGGCCGCGGGAAAGGGGGCGGAGTGATGGACGCCATCCAGGTGCATTTCAGCGACTTTGTCAAGCACACGGAGCTGACGCTCTCCCTGCCGGCGGATACGCCGTTCTCCGCCCTGACGCCGCTGCTGTATGAAAAGGGCTTTCTGGCACCCCAGAAGCCCGGTTACCGGTATCTCTATCAGGACCACCTGTGCGGTGAGAACCATCTGCTGGCGGACTACCTGCCGCCGCAGGCGGCGTCCATGGAGCTGGAGATCTTCCGGTATCCGCAGATCATGGTATAAGGAGGGGAACGGCAATGTTAAGTACCATCGCACTGGACACCCAGGTCATCAAGCCGGGCCTCTGCACCGGCTGCGGCGCCTGCCAGGGAATGTGCCCCTACTGGGACTCCGTGGACGGGCGGACCATCTGCTACTTCGACTGTGAGCGCCGGGACGGCCGCTGCCAGCGGTTCTGTCCCCGGATGCCCACAGACCTGGACGCCCTGCGGCGCCAGTTCTTCCCGGCGGAGACCATTCTTCCTGAGATCGGTCCCTTCCGGGGGCTGTACCTCACCCGGGCCGCCGACGAATCCATCCGGGCCCGTGCCCAGCACGGCGGCACCATGACCGCCCTGGTGGAGCTGGCCATGAAAGAGGGCTTCATCGACGCCGCCGTCCTGACCCGCTCCAAGGGCGGCCTGGACCCGGAGGGGACGCTGGCCGTCACGCCGGAGGACATCCGGGCCTGCTCCGGCAGCAGCTTCCAGGTGCCGCCCACCCTGGCGGTGCTGAACCGGGCGCTGAAGGAGGACAAATACCACAAGATCGGCGTGGTGGGCACCCCCTGCAAGACCCTGGCGGTCTACAAGATGAAGGGAAACCCCCTGCCGGACAACGACAACCACGCGGGGAACATCGGCATGGTCTTCGGCCTCTTCTGCGGCTGGGGTCTGGACTGGGATGGCATGAAGGCCCTAGCGGCCCGGCACGCGGACCCGGCGAAGGTCAGCCACATGGACATCCCCCCCAGCAAGTACCACTCCCTGGAGCTGCGCACAGCCGAAGAGACTGTCTCCGTGAATCTGGACGAGGTGACGCCCCTGGTGCGCCCTGGATGCCGGGCCTGCACGGATATGACGGCGGAGTTCGCCGACCTCTCCGTGGGCGGAGCCCGCAGCGCCGACGGCTGGGACGTGGACAAGAAATGGAACCAGGTGATCGTCCGGTCCGAGAAGGGCGAGGCCCTGTTGAAGATCGCCCGGGAGAAGGGCGTGCTGGAGTTCAAGGACGTCCCGGAGACGGGCCTTAACAAGCTCAAGGGCGCGTCCATGGGCAAGCGGCGCAACGGGGAGAAGTACCTGGCGGAGCTGGGAAAATAAGGACAGGAGCGTTCAAGAGCCCCGCCGGCTATTCCGGCGGGGCTCCTTTTGCGGCTGCATGGACAAGTGTCAATTCACTTCTGCACAGAGGCGGCGATGGCGTCCGCCAGGGCGTCGATCTCGGACTCGTTGTCCGCCTTCAAAGAGGAGGTGACGGTCATCTCCTCGTCCAAAATCTCCATGTGCTTGAGCTGCTCGATTTCCTCCTTCATCAGAGCGCCGGACCGGGGGGCCCAGGAGCCGCTGCCCATGATGGCCACGGTGCGGTTCTGGAGGTTCAGGGCCTTCATGTCCATGAGGAAGTTGTGCATGGGCGGGAAGATGCCCAGGTTGTATGTGACGGAGGCCAGCACCAGGTGGCTGTACTTGAAGAGGTCGGAGATCAGGTAGCTGACGTGGGTGCTGGACACGTCATAGAGCCGGGTGTTGGTGACGCCCCGGGCCGTCAGCTTGGCAGCCAGCACCTCGGCGGCGGCCTCCGTGTTGCCGTACATGGAGGCGTAGACGATCATGACGCCCTTCTCCTCCGGCTCGTAGGTGGCCCAGTGGGTGTACTTGTCGATGATGTACCCCAGGTCCTTGCGCCAGATGGGGCCGTGGAGGGGGCAGAGCATCTTGATGTTGTCCAGGCCCACGATGGAGGCGGCCTTGTTCAGCAGGGCCGCCACCTGGGGGCCGTACTTGCCCACGATATTGGTGTAGTACCGGCGGGCGTCGTCGATCCACTCGCCGGCAAAGTCCACCTCGTCGGCGAAGAGCTTGCCGTCCAGGGAGCGGAAGGAGCCGAAGGCATCGGCGGAGAAGAGGACGCCGTTGGTGGTGTCGAAGGACACCATGGCCTCCGGCCAGTGGACCATGGGGGCGTAGACAAAGGCGATGGTGTGCCTGCCGAAGCACTTGCTGTCGCCCTCCTTCACCTCCTCCACGGCGTTGGGGTCCAGGGCGAAGCCGAACTGGTTCAGGAGTGTCACGGCCTTGGGGGTGGTGATGATCTTCACCTCCGGCCAGCGGAGAAGGATCTCCTCGATGGAGGCGGCGTGGTCCGGCTCCACATGGTTGATCACCAGATAGTCCAGGGGACGGCCGTTCAGCACGGCTTTTACATTGGTGATGAACTGCCGGCCCACGGCCCAGTCGGCGGTGTCAAAGAGGACCGTCTTCTCGTCCAGCAGGACGTAGGCGTTGTAGGAGACGCCGTGGTACAGGGGGTGGATGTTCTCAAACAGGGCCAGGCGGTGCTCGTCCGCGCCTACCCAGTAGAGGTCGTCGGTAACCATACGGTAATTGTGCATATGGAAGTGCCTCCTTTGTTGTTTTGGTTTTATCCTCTGCGAGAGGGTGCTCCGGGATCAACGGGGCTTCGCCCGCTGATCCTCGATTTTGGCGGAGCCTTGCTCCGCGTCCCCGGGGGCTCCGCCCCCCGGACCCCGGCAGGGGCAGAGCCCCTGCACCCCGCCGCCTTTTGAAAAAGGCGGGCGAAAACCTTTATACAGGTTCTTATACCTCGATCTCGATGAAGGCGTCCACCGTCTCACCGCAGTGGGGGCAGGTCCAGCCCTCGGGCAGGTCCTTAAAGGCGGTGCCGGGCTTCACGTCGTTCTCCGGGTCGCCCACCAGCACGTCGTACTCGTGGCCGCAGCCATTGCAGATGTACAGCTTCCGGGGCGGCGTGACCTTCTTGGGGGCCATCCGCTTCATCTTCACCATGGGGGGCGCCGGCAGCTTGTCGCCGGTGTCCAGAGCGGCGGTCAGCAGGGGCAGGATCTCCATCACGTCGCCCACCAGCCCATAGTCGCAGTTCTTGAAAATCTTGGCGTTGGGGTTGTTGTTGATGGCCACGATGCAGGCGGCGTCCTTAATGCCCTTCAAATGCTGGATGGCGCCGGAGATGCCGCAGGCGATGTACAGATTCCCCTTGAATTTCTGGCCGCTCATGCCCACATAGCGGTTCAGGGGGACGTATTTCAACGTCTCGGCCACGGGGCGGCTGGAGCCGATAGCGGCGCCGGCGGCCTTGGCCAGGTTCTCGATGAGCTTCATGTTCTTCTTCTCGCCGATGCCCTGGCCCGCGCTGACCACCCGCTCCGCCTGGGTGATGGGGGTGTCCAGGGGGATGCCCACGGTGAAGTCATGGCCGTCCTTCTTGAGATTGGCCACCAGGGTCTCCACCTTCTCCTGGGCGGTGCCGTCCTTGAGGATCATCCGCTTTCTCGCGCCGGTCTCGGGGCCCCGGGGTCCTGCCGCGGCGGCGGAGGGGGCCTCCTTGGCGGCCTTGCCCAGGATGTGGGAGGCGATGACCACCCGCTGGATCTCGTTGGTGCCCTCGTAGATGGTGGTGATCTTGGCGTCCCGGTAGAACCGCTCCA
>CAMNRF010000108.1 GCA_946551795.1 uncultured Oscillibacter sp. | reverse complement strand
TCCGCGTGGGATTGATGTGGTATCTTTAACTTTGGGAAACTCCCTGCTCCCATTTCGAGACCGTCTGCCGCACCACACCCAGCTTCACAGCCAGCTCCTCCTGAGAGAGTCCCTTTGCTTTTCTCAGGGCCTTGATGTTTTCGTTCAGCATGGAAAATGCCCTCTTTCTTTGATTGGTTAAGCCGATTATAGGGGAAACCGCCCGTTGCCGCAAGCAACGCATATGAACATTCGCGTTTTCCCAATGCCGCACAGCGCCAAGCCGGGCGGCTGTCAGCCGCCCCCCAAAAAGCTTCCTCAAAAAACCGACCTGATATAGCCCGCGGCAGGCCCCTCCCTCTTTCTCCCTCTTTTCAAGCGAGAACAGATGTGCTATTATTAGGAAAACACCCCGGAGAGGAGGACCGCCTATGGACCGCGTGATTCTGCACTGTGACCTGAACTGCTTCTACGCCTCCGTGGAGCTCCTGAGCCGCCCGGACCTGCGGGAGATCCCCACGGCGGTGTGCGGGGACCCCTCCTCCCGCCACGGCATCATCCTGGCCAAGAACGAGCCGGCGAAACAATACGGCGTCCAGACGGCGGAGACCATCTGGCAGGCGAAAAAGAAGTGCCCCGGCCTGGTGCTGCTGCCGCCCCACCACGACCTGTACCACCAGTACTCCCGGAAGGTCAACGCCATCTACGACCAGTACACCGACCTGGTGGAGCCCTTCGGCATCGACGAGAGCTGGCTGGACGTGACCCACACCCTCCACCTCTTCGGCGGGGACGCCGCCGCCCTGGCGGACGCTCTGCGGGAGCGGATCAAGGGGGAGCTGGGCCTGACCCTCTCCGTGGGGGTCAGCTTCAACAAGGTCTTCGCCAAACTGGGCAGCGACTACAAAAAGCCCGACGCCACCACGGTGATCTCCCGGGAGAACTGGCGCTCCATCGTCTGGCCCCTGCCCGTTGGAGACCTGCTGTACGTGGGCGGCGCGGCCCGAAAGCTCCTCCACCAGTACGGGGTGGACACCATCGGCCAGCTGGCGGCCTGCCGCCGGGAGATGCTGGAGACCCTCATGGGCAAGATGGGCGCCCAGCTCCACGAGTACGCCAACGGCCTGGATAAGGAGCCCGTCCGCTCCCGGGCGGAGGCGGAGCCCGTCAAGTCCGTGGGCAGCGGCACCACCTTTCCCCGGAACCTCACCACCCGGCAGGAGGTACAGCGGGGCATCGCCGTGCTGGCGGACTCCGTGGCCTCCCGCCTGCGCCGCCTGGGGCTCTATGCCGGCGGCGTCCAGGTAACGGTCCGGGACCCGGCCTTTCACGACCGCTCCCGCCAGCGGCAGTTCGCCGCCCCCACCCATCTGATCCGGGACCTGACCGAGGCCGCCGTGTCTCTGGCGGAGGAGCTGTGGCAGCCCCCATCTCCCATCCGTGCCCTGACCGTCACCGCCATCCACCTGTCCCCGGAGGACGCGGCCTATGAGCAGGTGGACCTCTTCAACACGGCGGCCCTGCCCAAAAAGGAGCGCCAGGAAAAATTAGAGGCCGCCATGGACCGCATCCGGGGCCGGTTCGGCCCGGACGCCATCGCCTTCGGCGCCTCCCGGCCGGAAAGACGAGAGGAGGACCCCCTGCCATGACGAGACAAGAGGAAAAGCGCCGTCTCCGGCGCGCCGTCCGGGAGCTGGAGGAACAGCTCTCCCCCCGGTATCTGGAGGAATCCGGCCGGGCCATCGCCGCCCGTCTCCTGGCCATGCCGGAGTACCGGGCCGCCGGGACGGTGTTCTGCTTCGCGGGGTCCGGGCGGGAGGTGGACACCCGGCCCATTCTGGAGGACGCCCTGCGCTGGGGAAAGGTCCTCTGTGTCCCCCTGTACACCGCGCCGGGAGTCATGGAGCCGCGGCGGATCACCGGATTGGACCAGCTGATCCCGGGGGCCTTCGGCATCCCCGCGCCCCCGGCGGACAGCGCCCCTGTGGCAGTGGATGAGGTGGACTTTGCCATCCTGCCCTGCGTCACCTGCGACCGCGCCGGACGCCGCCTGGGCCGCGGCGGCGGGTACTGTGACCGCTTTCTGGCCCGCTACCGGGGCGGCGCCGTCCTGCTGTGCCGGGAGAGACTGCTCCGGGAGGAGATTCCCGTGGAGCCCCACGACTACCCTGTCCCCTGGGTGCTGACGGAGCGGGGGCTGTACGAGGACGGCGTCCCCGCCCGGCTGGGGTGAGGGGCCTGTAAAAAGCACCAATATCCCCGGAAACACCGGGGAATTTCCGGTGAAAATATGCCATTGTGAAAACGCGCCTTTTCGCCTACAATAGAGGTATTACTTTCGCTGTCAGCAAAGGAGGAAATTCCCCGATGATTCAGCAAACCATGGATTTGATCTCCCAATTCGACCCGGAGGTGGGCGCGTCCATCCGGGAGGAATTCGCCCGGGAGTGCCGCAATATCGAGCTCATCGCCTCGGAGAACCTGGTGAGCCCCGCCGTGATGCTCACCATGGGCACCTGCCTGACCAACAAGTACGCCGAGGGTTACCCCGGCAGGCGGTACTACGGCGGCTGCTACGCCGTGGACGTCACCGAGGAGATCGCCCGGAGCCGGGCCTGCCGGCTCTTTGGCTGCAAATACGCCAACGTCCAGCCCCACTCCGGGGCCAACGCAAACCTGGCGGCCTTCTTCGCCCTGGTCCAGCCCGGGGACACCGTCCTGGGCATGAACCTGGCCCACGGCGGGCACCTCAGCCACGGCAGCCCGGTAAACATCTCCGGCAAGTACTTCCACATCGTGCCCTACGGCGTCAACAGCGACACCGAGACCATCGACTACGACGCCCTGCTGGAGACCGCCAGGGCCTGCCGCCCCAAGCTCATCGTCTGCGGCGCCAGCGCCTACCCCCGCACCATCGACTTCGCCCGCTTCCGGGCCGTGGCCGACGAGGTGGGCGCCTATCTGATGGTGGACATGGCCCACATCGCGGGACTTGTGGCCGCCGGAGTCCACCCCTCCCCCCTGCCCTACGCCGACGTGGTCACCACCACCACCCATAAGACCCTGCGGGGCCCCCGGGGCGGCATGATCCTCTGCAACGACGAGGACATATACAAGAAGATCAACTCCGCCGTGTTCCCCGGCACCCAGGGCGGCCCCCTGGAGCACATCATCGCCGCCAAGGCGGTGTGCCTGGGGGAGGCGCTGAAGCCGGAGTTCCGGGCCTACGGACAGCAGGTGGTGAAAAACGCCGCCGTCCTGGCGGAGGAGCTGGTGAAACAGGGCTTCCGCCTGGTGTCCGGCGGCACGGACAACCACCTGTGCCTGGTGGACGTGCGGAACTTCCACATCACTGGCAAGGAATTTGAGCGCCGCCTGGACGAGGTCCGGATCACGGTGAACAAGAACGCCATCCCCAACGACCCGGAGAAGCCCTTTGTCACCAGCGGCGTCCGGGTGGGCACCCCTGCCGTCACCTCCCGGGGCTTCAAGGAGCCGGAGATGGTAAAGATTGCCCGGTGGATGGGCATGGCGGCCCGGGACTTCGAGGGCTGCAAGGAGCAGGTCCGGCAAGAGGTGGACGCCCTGTGCCGGGAGTTTCCCATCTATCAATAAGGCACCGTGCGGAGAGCCGCGCCCAAACCGGGCGCGGCTCCTTCAAATCTCCGGCTTGTCATAGACGGACACGGAGACGGGCCCGGAGCGGGCAATCACGCCCCGCTCCGCATCATAGGCCAGCGTAGTGCACAGTTCGCCGATATATCCGGTCATCTGATAAGCCCCTTCCAGCCCAAAGCGCATACGTGCCGTCAAAACACCCCGGTCCTGGTCAATCTCCAAGTAGGTATGACTGCTCTCTCCAGGCCAATAACTGCAGTCCCGCCAGATCTCCCCCGGCTCCTCCAGCCCCTCCGACACCGGCAGCCAGGCGGTATAGGTGCTGCCCTCCCGGTCCGTCACAAGGCTGCGGACGCAGCCATCCTCATACCCCTGGGGCTCCACGGTGATGGAGGCCGCCATCTCCTCCCAGGGCTCTACCAGGGGAATGATCTCCCCCTCCCCGCTGATGTCGTAGACCGTACACGTGTTTTTATAGACACCCGTGCCGCCCCCGCCCCGCAGCCATACCAGCTCCGGCTGGCCGTCCCCGGTGAGATCCACCCAGAAGGGCATGCTGTACCCGGACACCAGCCCGCCGTAGCCCGCGGAGACGTACCAGTCATAGAGCGACCCGTTGGGCGTCTCCTCCCGCTCCAGCGTCATGGTCCTCCCCTGGTACTCCACCACTGCCTCTGTCAGGTCCTGATTGATCCGCAGGGAGAAGTCCGGCACGTCCGGGCGGGTGAACTCCAGAAAGGGCACTCCGTCCTCCTCCCGCTCCGCCAGAAGGAAGCCATTGTTGTTCTCCTCCCGGTTGGTGTATTCCAGCGCCTCCTCGTACATGATCTGCCGGGGCTCCCGCAGGATCTCCTCAGACCGCTCCGGCTCCTGAATCTCCGGTTCCGGCGGAGAATCTTCCGACAGGACTTCTCCACTCTGTCCGCAGGCCGTCAGGGCAAGGGCCAGCAGCAGCGCCCACAGAATCGCTTTTTTCCTCATGGGTCCCCCTCCTTTTTTAGATATTCTAGCAGGGAGTGGGGGAGAAATCATCACAAAAGGGAGACAAAGCGGCAACAAAAAAGAGACACACTCGAAAGAGTGTGTCTCAGATGTTGGCACCACCTATTTTTCCGGGCCGTCGCCAGCCAGGTATCGTGGGCAGGAA
>CAMNRF010000107.1 GCA_946551795.1 uncultured Oscillibacter sp. | reverse complement strand
TTGGTGCGTGGACGCATGGACTTCCTTCTCTTCCCGCGCTTCGCGCCTAGCCGGGTTCCGTGCGGGGCAGAGAGTTCGTCTACCGGCGGTAGGAGGGTGGCCTGCCCAAATGTGTCAGGCTAGGCGCGAAGCGCGGGAAGAGACGCTTGGGGCCTTGCGTCAAAGATGCAAAACACCCTCGATAGCACCAGCAAGTGCGGCGGAGCGCCCCCACAAGGTACGGGGTCAGCCGCACCCGGTAGAGGGCTGGCAATTCATATTGGCACCGATTCAGGCCAGCCCCCGTATCTTGGGCGAAATTTGACGAATGTCAAATTCTCGCCCCGGCGCCTCTCTTTTCTCTTTGGACCGTGCACGGCCCATTTCTCTTTTCTCTGGCATGACAGAGAAAAGAGAAATGGGGGGTGCATTGCCCAGCCACCAACGTGGCTGAATTCCGCCCCCGCCCGCCAGGGCGAGTATCAGCCACCCCTTACACCCGCATGGGCACCCCCATGCTTTTCAGATATGCCTTCAAGGCGGAAATCTCCACCTGCCGGGTGTGGAAAATCGACGCCGCCAGCCCCGCATCCACCCCGGGGTGGGTGAACAGCTCCGCAAAGTCCTCCATTTTCCCCGCCCCGCCGCTGGCGATGATGGGCACATTCACCCGGCTGGCCAGCTCGTCCAGCATCTCCAGGTCAAAGCCCTGCTTTACCCCGTCGGTGTCGATGGAGTTCAGCACGATCTCCCCGGCTCCGGCGGCCACGCCCCTCACGGCCCACTCCATGGCGTCGATGCCGGTGTCCTCCCGGCCGCCCTTGGCGAAGAGGCGGAACCGGCCCTCCACCCGCTTGACGTCCATGCTCAGCACCACGCACTGGTCGCCGTACTTCTTGGCCCCCGCGGCAATGAGGCCGGGGTCGGCGATGGCCCCGGAGTTGACGCTGACCTTGTCCGCGCCGCACTTGAGCACCCGGTCGAAGTCCTCCAGCGTCCGGATGCCGCCCCCCACCGTCAGGGGGATGAAGATCTCCTCCGCCACCCGGCGGAGGATGTCCGTGAACAATTTCCGCCCCTCGGCGGAGGCGGTGATGTCGTAGAACACCAGCTCGTCGGCGCCGGAGGCATTGTAGAACCGGGCCATCTCCACCGGGTCCGCCATGTCCCGGAGCCCCTGGAAGTTTGTTCCCTTGACCACCCGCCCGTCCCGCACGTCCAGGCAGGGGATGATGCGCCGCGCTAACACGACCCCACCTCCTCTATGACGGTTTTCAGGTCCAGCCGCCCGGTGTACAGGGCCTTGCCCAGAATGGCGGCGCGGGTGCCGATGGCCTGGAGCTCCCTGAGCTCCGCGACGCTGCTGATACCGCCGGAGGCGGTGACGTCCAGCCCCCGGATCTCCGCCAGCTCCCGGTAGAGCGCCAGATTGGTCCCCTGTTCCGCGCCGTCCCGGCTGATGTCGGTGTAGATCACAGTCCGGACGCCGGCGCCCTGGAGGCGGCGGCAGAAGTCCACGCCCCTCTCCCGGGAGAGCTCTTTCCAGCCATTGACGGCCACACAGCCGTCCCGGGCGTCCACGCCCACGGCGATCTGACCGCCGTATTTTTGGGCCATGCGGGCGGTGAAATCGAAGTCCTTCACGGCGATGGTGCCCAGAATGCACCGGCTCACCCCCAGGTCCAGGTACTGCCGGATGCGGTCCTCGGTGCGGATGCCGCCGCCCACCTCGATATAGAGGCCGCCCTGCTTCGCGATGGCGGCGATGGAGTCAAAATTGGCCGGCGTTCCGTCCCTGGCCCCGTCCAGGTCCACCACGTGGAGGTGCCTGGCCCCGGCGGCGATAAAGTCCCGGGCCGCGGCGCAGGGGTCCCGGCCGTAGACGGTCTCCTTGTCATAGTCGCCCTGGTAGAGACGGACCACCTGTCCGCCCCGCAGGTCGATGGCGGGAAAAATCTGCATGGCTCCGCTCCTCTCTCACGGGTGAATCTTGCACGTCAGCTCCTCCGCCTCCAGGCGGATGATCCGGGTCCGCTCCAGCATGGCCGGGTCAAAGTCCCAGGGGCCCTCCCCTCCGGAGACGTGGGCCATAATGGCGGTAAGGCCCGCCCGCTTTTCCTCCGCCGTCTCCAGCAGCGTCACCGGGCCGCCGCCCATGACGCACTGGAACCGGGCGGTGTACTCGCAGGCGGTCTCGTCGGGGACCCGCTCGTGGCCGGTGTCCATCTCAAAGGACGCCCAGCCGCTCTCCCGGATGAGATCGATCTTCCGGCCCTCTTTGGCGCTGTGGAAGTAGAACGTGTACCGCCCCTCCCGCTCCGTAAAGCCGAAGTCCAGGGGTACGATGTACGCCCGTCCGCCGTCGCACAGCCCCAGGCGGCAGCAGTCACAGGCGGCGATCACCGTCCGGATCTTCTCCGGGTCCGTCACCTGGCGGTCTTTTCTTCTCATGGCTCTCATAGCAGCTCCTCTCCTGTCGTCAAAGCTCCGCGAAGGCCCGCAGCAGCCGCAGTCCCGCGTCCCCGGACTTCTCCGGGTGGAACTGGGTGCCCCAGACGTTTCCGCTCCGCACCACGCCGGTGACAGAGACGTTTCCATACCGGGAGGCGCCCAGGGTGGAGGCGCCGCAGTCCCTGGCGTAGAAGCTGTGGACGTAGTAGACGTACTCGCCGTCCCTGAAATACCGGAACAGCGGGTCGTCCCGCACAATGTCCAGACTGTTCCAGCCCATGTGAGGGACCTTGAGGGCCTTGTCCTCCAGGTCCGCCCGCAGGCTCACCACCTGGCCGGGCACCAGGCCCAGGCCGGGGTGCTCCCCGTACTCAAAGCCCCGGTCAAACAGCAGCTGCATCCCCAGGCAGATGCCAAGCAAGGGCTTGCGAGCCGCCTCCTCCCGGAGGACGGGCACCAGACCCGTGGCCTCCAGCTTCTCCCGGGCGTCTCCAAAGGCCCCCACGCCGGGGAGGATGATACGGCCGGCATCGCGCAGATGCCCGGCGTCCCGGGTCACCTCCGTCTCCGCCCCCAGGGCCCGAAGGGAGGAGGAGAGGGAGAAGAGGTTCCCCACGCCGTAGTCCACTATGGCGATCATTTACAGCACACCCTTTGTACTCGGGACCTCGTCCCGGTGTTTCTCGTCCGGGGCCGCGGCCATTTTCAGCGCCCGGCCCATGCCCTTGAACACGGCCTCCAGGATGTGGTGGGTGTTCTCCCCCGTGATCTTCCGGATGTGGATCGAGCCGGGGCAGTTCCGCACAAAGCCCAGCCAGAACTCCTCCGCCAGCTCCGTGTCAAAGTCCCCCACCTTTTGGGAGGGCAGGTCCACCGCCCAGCCAAGGTACCCCCGGCCGGAGAGGTCCACGGCGCACAGCACCAGCGTTTCGTCCATGGGCAGCAGGAACTGCCCGTACCGGGTCAGCCCGCGCTTGTCCCCCAGAGCCTCCGCGAAGGCCCGCCCCAGGCAGATGCCGATGTCCTCCACGCTGTGGTGGAAATCCACCTGGGTGTCCCCATGGCAGGTGAGCTCCAAATCAAAGTCCCCGTGGCGGGCGAAGAGCTCCAGCATATGGTCCAGGAAGCCCACGCCGGTGGAGAGGCCGGACTTGCCTGTGCCGTCCAGATTCAGCGTCAGCTGGATCTGGGTCTCCCGGGTATCCCGTCTGATGTCGGCAGTTCGCATGGCGCTCCCTCCTTATAGATCTTCCAGCATCCGGGCCAGCTCGTCCGTCAGCGCCGCCAGCTGCTCCATGGAGCCCACGGTGATGCGGACATAGTCCCGGATGCGGTCCTTGTCAAACCAGCGCACCAGGATGCCGTTCTCCTTCAACCGGCGGTACAGCTCCCCGCCGGGGAGCCTGCCGCACCTCGCGAAGACGAAGTTGGCGGCGGAGGGCAGCACGGCAAAGCCCAGCCCCTCCAGCTCCTCCGTAAGCCAGGCCCGGTTCTCCTGAATGGTCCCGCAACAGCTCTGGAAGTAGGCCTCGTCCTCCATGGCGGCGGTGCCGGCAATGAGGGAGAGGCGGTTCACGTTGTAGGGGTTGAAGCTGTACTTCACCCGGTTCAGCGCCTCAATCAGCGTCTCGCTTCCCAGGGCGAAGCCCACCCGTCCGCCGGCCAGCTGGCGGCTCTTGGACATGGTCTGGGTGACCAGGAGGTTGTCGTAGCGGAAGATCATGGGCACGCAGCTCTCGCCGCCGAAGTCCACATAGGCCTCGTCCACGATCACCACCCGCTCCGGGTCGGCCTCCAGCAGCCGCTGAATATCCGTCCGGGGCACGGCGATGCCGGTGGGGGCGTTGGGGTTGGCGATGACGATGGTGCCGGGAAAGTCCATGTAGTCGTCCACATTCAGGGTGAAGTCCTCCCGCAGGGGGATCACCTGGGCCTCCAGCCCGAACAGGGCCGCCTGGGACTGGTAGAAGCTGTAGGTGACGTCGGCGTAGGCCACGGGCCGGCCCGCGCCGCAGAAGGCCCGGAAGGCGAAGGCCAAAATCTCGTCGGAGCCGTTGCCGGAGATCACGTTGGCGCTCTGGAGGCCGTAGTGGGCGGCGATGGCGGCGTTAAGCTGCGTACACGCCGGGTCGGAGTAGAGATTCAGCTTCAAGAGCTCTGCCCGGGAGAGGGCCTTGAGGACCCTCAGAGAGGGGGGAAAGGGGCTCTCGTTGGTGTTCAGCTTGACGTACTGCTGGTCCCGGGGCTGCTCACCGGGGGTGTAGGGGGCGAGGCGGCGCGCCTCAGGGGAGAGGAAATCATTCATATTGAAACACCTCTTTCATATCTGGTGGATTGGATTTCTGGAGAATACCGCCCCACGGGGGCGGGACGGGGGGATTGTCCGCCCACGGGGCGGGGACGGGGTTTCCCGGCCACGGGCCGGGGACGGACGACACGCCGTTCCGGCGTGTCTGGGGCTGCACCCCCCATTTTCTCTTTTTCTGGGCGCAGAAAAAGAGAAAACGGG
>CAMNRF010000106.1 GCA_946551795.1 uncultured Oscillibacter sp. | reverse complement strand
CTATCGAAAGACGAAGCCGTAGGGGCCGCCCCCCCTGGGCGGCCCGGCCCCCCCTATAAACCGGAACCGCCGCGGGACCAAACCGGCCCGCGGCGGTTTTTTTGCGTTTTTTTGCGGAGGGCATGAGATATTCCGCCGCCGGGCGCCGTTATACAAGTGAAAAGCTTTTCACGAAGAGGAGGCGAACCATGACAGAGACGATCTTTACCGCCGCCGCGGAGCGGCACCTGGACATGGTGTACCGCGTCGCGCTGAACTGGTTCCGGAATCCCGCCGACGCGGAGGACGCCGCCCAGACGGCCATGCTGAAGCTCTGGCAGGCGGATACGGAGTTTACGGACGACGAGCACCTGCGCCGGTGGCTGGTGCGGGTGACGCTGAACGTGTGCCGGGACATGGCCCGCAGCCCCTGGCGGCGGCACACCGTATCTCTGGAGGACCTGCCGGAGCCGTCCTTTTCCGACGAGGAGCGCCGGTCGGTCTACCGGGAGGTCATGGCCCTGCCGGGGAAATACCGGGTGCCATTGTACCTCTACTACTACGAGGGGTACTCCGTGTCGGAGATCGGGGAGCTGCTGCGCCTGAACGCCTCCACCGTGCAGACCCGCCTGGCCCGGGCCAGGGGGAAGCTGAAACTTGAGCTGACGGAGGGATGAGGAATGAACGATCTGTATCGAAAGACCTTTGACGAGATCCATGCCTCCGCGGCCCTGAGACAGGAGGTTTTGAACATGACAAAACGGGAGAAAACAGCGGCAAAACGGCAAATTCCCCGGATGCTGCTGATCGCGGCCATCGTGGTGCTGGTGCTGGCGGGGACGGCCCTGGCGGCGGCGGCGCCGGGCATCCGGCAGTGGTTCAGCCAACAGTGGACCCAGCAGACCGGGCGGCCCATCCACACGGACCAGCTGGGGCTCATTGACCAGCTCAGCGACACGGTGGGGGTCAGCGCCCGGTCCGGCGGGGTCACCGTGACGGTGGACTCCGTGACCCGGGGGGAGGAGGTAATCTGGTTCCTGCTGGAGATCGGCGGGGACCTCCCCTCCCGGGAGGAGCTGGAGTCGAGGCTCAAAGAGGCCGGGGAGCTTCCGGAGGACGGCCCCTCTTCAGACGCCACGGCAGGATGCCTTTTTGAAACTGTGGAGCTGGCCTTTGACCCCGCGGTATTGGGCGAAAAATCAGGCTATTGCCTCAGCGAGGAGCAGGCCGGCGTCCGGGCGGACGGCGCCATGATGCTCCTCATGGAGTACCAGCCCCTCAAGGGGAACCGTTCGCTGCTGGAGGCCGCGGCGGTGACGATGGAGCTGTCCGGCCTGGAGATGGGAATCACCTCCTGCGACACAACGGTCCCTGTGCCGGGAGGCCCCTGGGAGCTGGCGTTCTCCCTGCCCGCCATGGAGCCGCCGCCCTCCCAGGCCAAGGCCGTCGGTCCCGGCCAGGCCCCGGGCGTGGTCCCCCTCAACCGCAGTGTCACCTATGGGGAATCCCTTGCCATGGACCCGCCGGCCAGGGAGACGATGGCCTTTCAGGACATCCGGGTGACCCCCACCGGCTTTACGATCCTCTGGTCGGACCCGGAGCAGACCACGCGGCTGTTTCCTCCGCCGGGCCTGTGGTATCTGGTCATGGAGGACGGCTCGGAGCTCCGGGCAGACCCCCAGGGGGCCGTATATGATAACCTCCCTGGCGGGCAAAGGGCCACGAAGTACCGCTGGCCTGTGCCCGTGGATCTCACGCGGGCCGCGTCGCTGGAGCGCCGGTACAAGGAGGAGAGGCAGTCCTTTCCGCTGAACTGAACCCATAAAAAACCTTGGATGGGCCGCGCCCATCCAAGGTTTTTTCTACGCCTCTTCCTCTTTTTTCTTCGCCGCCTTCTTTCGCACGGCCCGGCGCTTCTCCGTCTCCTCCTGAATCCCCTCCAGGGTCATCATAAGGTTGCTCTTGAAGAGCAGGCCCACAAAGTCCAGCAGGCCCTTCTGGGTCTCCTTGTCCAAATCCTTCATGGCCTTCACCATGGCCCCCGCCGCCTTGAAGGAGTCCGCCTTCAAATCCTTCAGCGTCACCGCGCCGGAGGCGGAGAGCACGTCGAAGAGGGCGGAGACGAACTTCTCCCGCCGCTCCACCGGCATCCCATGGACCCACTCCCGCAGGGCCATGTCGCTGAGGCGTGCCTGGCGGGTCACCTGGCGGAGGGTGACGAAGTGGTCCCCCATCACCTGCCAGGAGAAGCCGTCGTGCTGCATGAAGCCCAGCTGGTCGCTGTCCACCACGGCGTAGTCCTCCTCGTGCTCCAGGAGCATCCCCACCACCGAGGACTTGGGCACGATGGAGTAAATGCGCTCCGCGATTCGCCGGTGCTCCGGCAGGTCCAGCAGGTCCTCGTGAAAGCCGGGGCCGTCGTTGGACCAGACGGCCTCGATGCACCGCTGGACCGCCGCCGGGCAGAACACCCCGGCGTACACCGCCAGGTTCCCTCCCTTGGAGTGGCCCCCCAGCCGCAGACGCCGCCGGGGGTACTGCCTCGATACGTCCCGGACGTAGTCCAGCGCCTTCTTCTGAGCGGGCACCTCCGGCATACAGGCCAGCTCGAAGTCCTCCTTCCACCCCGCCAGGGTGTCGTCGGTGCCCCGGAAGGAGAGGTACAAAAGGCCGTCCCCGGTCTCCACGGTCAGCGCCGCGAACTGCTCCCCCCGCCCCACGTCCAGGTGGTCCATGAAGCAGTTCAGGCCCATGTCCCCGAAGCGGCGGGAGGCGGCCATCTTCTCCAGCATCTCCGGGATGGCGTCGGGCACCAGCACGCCCATGTCGATCTTCTCCCCCTCGGGGAAGCGGGCGAAGAAGGCCTCCGCCGCCGTCCGCAGGGGCACGCTCTCCCCCTCCCCGGGGGCGGGGACGATGCCCTGGAAGTCCACAAAGGACAGCTCCGCCAGGATGAGGTTATCCACCTCGTTGAAGGGGGACTGGTCCAGGGTCAGGTCCCCCCGCCAGTCCAGATAGTCCATCAGGTTCGCCATGGCGTGCCTCCTCGGTTTTGTTGTTTCTCCTATTATATCCCGGTTTTTTCCGTCTTACAAGGGGGTTCCGGGGGCCGCAGCAGGGGCCGCAGCCCTCGGCGGCCCGGCCGATTCAACCCCGGCACTTCCGTTAAACGGGCGGGCGAGGGCGCCCGCCCCTGCGGGAGTTCTGTTGGCAAAGTCGTGGGGCCCGCCGCCCTCCGCGGGCCATCCCCCGATGACCCCGGCACTCCCGGCCGGGCTGGAAATTTTTCTCACTCCGGGGAATCTCTTCTCACTTTCCGCCGGTTTCTGAACTAATTATACAGAAATGGCCCGTTGTCCCCGGAAAAGTTCTAACAAAAACGCCCATTGACTTCTGCCCGGCCCTTGGGTACAATATGAGAAAAAATGAAACAGAAGTTTTCGGAAAGGAGCCGGGTTATGACCGCTATGGGTATGTACAGCGTGGATATGATGTCTCGTCGGGCGTCCGCCGGCTCCATGGACGCCTCTGCTTCCCATACGCATTGCGCCTGCGCGCGCGCCGCTTTCCGCGCCATTGCCAACGTTCTGGACGCCATCCTTCTGGCGTCCATTTTTGTTATCATTTCCCTGGTAATTCTGGGCGGCCTGGCCAATTCCCTGGTACTGGCCGTTCTGGTCCAGCTGGCGGTTCTGCTGGTTTTCCGCCGGATGATGCCCAAGAGTTAGGTCGCGTCCCGTAAGACGGACAGCAATGCGGCACCGCTCTTGTGGCGGAGCCGCTTTTTTATATATTGTCAAGCCATTCCATTCTAAGTTAAAAGGAGAACGTATGATGAAGAAGTTTTTTGGAATCCTTCTGGCTCTGGCCATGGTGCTGAGCCTGGCCGCCTGCGGCGGCAGCGACACCCCCGCCAGCAATGACAATCCCCCCGCCTCCACCGACAACAGCCAGCCCGCCGCCGACGCCCCCTCCGGCGCCGCCAGCGGCACCTTCAAGCTGGGCGGCGTGGGCCCCCTGACCGGTGATGCCGCCATCTACGGCAACGCCGCCATGAACGGCGCCAAGATCGCCGTGGACGAGATCAACGCCCTGGGCGGCATCCAGTTCGAGTTCCAGGCCGAGGACGACGTGGCCGACGGTGAGACCTCCGTCAACGCCTACAACACCCTGATGGACTGGGGCATGCAGGTCCTGGTGGGCCCTGTCACCACCGGCGCCGCCATCGCCGTGTCCGCCGAGGTCTACAACGACCGCGTCTTCGCCCTGACTCCCTCCGCCTCCTCCACCGACGTCATCAGCGGCAAGGACAACATGTTCCAGGTCTGCTTCACCGACCCCAACCAGGGCGTGGGCTCCGCCCAGTATATCGCCGAGAATATGTCCGGCGCCAAGGTGGGCATCATCTACCGCAATGACGACGCCTACTCCCAGGGCATCCGGGACACCTTCGTGGCCGAGGCGGCCAACCAGGGCCTGGAGATCGTCAGCGAGGGCCCCTTCACCAAGGACACCCAGAGCGACTTCTCCGTGCAGCTGACCGCCGCCCAGTCCGCCGGCGCGGATCTGATCTTCCTGCCCACCTACTACCAGCCCAACGCCGTCATCCTCAACCAGGCCAAGGGCATGGGCTACGCCCCCACCTTCTTCGGCGTGGACGGCATGGACGGCATCCTGACCATGCCCGGCTTTGACACCTCCCTGGCCGAGGGCGTCATGCTGCTGACCCCCTTCTCCGCCGACGCCGCCGACGAGCGCACCCAGAGCTTCGTGGCCAAGTACAACGAGCTCCACGGCGAGACCCCCAACCAGTTCGCCGCCGACGGCTATGACGCCGTGTATATCATCTACGAGGCCCTCCAGGCCGCCGGCTGCACCGGCGACATGTCCGCCGAGGAGATCTGCGAGGCCATCGTGGCCGTGATGCCCACCATCTCCGTGGACGGCCTCACCGGCCAGGGCATGACCTGGGCC
>CAMNRF010000105.1 GCA_946551795.1 uncultured Oscillibacter sp. | reverse complement strand
CTGGTGCCCGCCTTTGAGATCATGCACACCAACAGCGCCATCCGCAGCCTGATCCGGGAGGGGAAGGTCCACCAGATCGACAACGCCATCGCCGCCGGAGGCCGGGACGAGGGCATGATCTCCATGGACCAGTCCATCCTGAACCTCTATAAGGCGGGGAGGATCACGGAGGAGACGGCCCTGGACTACGCGGACAACCCCGAGCAGATGATCCGCCGCCTGGGCTGAGGCGGGATAAAAGGGAACAGGGCGGAGAGGCCGGCGGCCTCTCTGCTCTTTTGTCTGACCGGAGAGAGGGCACAGGCAGATTTGGATGGGGGAAAACGGGCCGCCGAGGGCGGCGGCCCCTACTGGTCTTGAGGGGGACCGCGTGGCCCCGCAGGGGACGGCCCCCTGGCCGTCCCGTCCCCCGATGACGGACGGCCCTGAACAGGGGAGGGAGACGGGCAATCCTGAAAAAGGGGGACACCGGCAGACCTGAATGGGAAAAAATCGGGTCATCCTTTCGCGATGATGCGGAATTTCCGCCATTGCACCGGGGCAAAAATTGTGGTATCATATACACTGTATTGATATGTCAGAAAAGGGAGCGTTGCCATGACCACCCGGGAATTTCAGGAGAAATCCACCATACAGATCTTTCTCTCCTACTTCAAGCCCCACCGGCGGCTGTTCATCATGGATCTCAGCTGCGCGCTGATGATCTCACTCATTGACCTGGCCTTTCCCTATGTCTCCCGCTGGTGCATGTACGAGCTGCTGCCCCAGAGCGCCTACAGGACCTTCTTCGCCGTGATGGCCGTGGTGCTGGCGGCCTTCGTCCTCCGGGCGGCGCTGACCTATATCATCTGCTACTGGGGCCACACCTTCGGCATCCTGGTGGAGGCGGACATCCGAAGGGACCTCTTCCGCCACATGCAGGAGCTGAGCTTCGACTACTTCGACCGCAACCGCACGGGGCAGCTCATGAGCCGCCTGACGGCGGACCTCTTTGACATTACGGAGCTGGCCCACCACGGCCCGGAGGACGTCTTCATCTCCGGCGTCACCATCTTGGGGGCCCTGGTGGTCATGTTCACCATTCAGTGGCGGCTGGCCCTGGTGATCGCCGTGATATTGCCGGTGTTCTTCATCGTGGTGTGGATGTGCCGTAGGTCCATGCAGGAGGCCTCCGCCCGGGTGAAGCAGCGCACCGCCGTCATCAACGCCGACATTGAGTCCGGCCTCTCCGGCATCCGCACCGCCAAGGCCTTTGCCAACGAGGAGACGGAGCTCAAAAAGTTCGAGACCTCCAACGACAGCTTTAAGACCTCCAAGCGGCAGTTCCACAGGGCCATGGGCCGGTTCAACGCGGTGATGGAGTTTTTCCTCTGCATCCTCTCCGCCGCGGTCATCGCCGCCGGGGGCTTCCTCATCATGCGGGGGCAGATGGACACCGTGGACCTCATTACGTTCAGTCTGTATATCACCACCTTTGTCAACCCCGTCCGCAAGCTCTCCAACTTCGCCGAGCTCTTTGCCAACGGCGCGGCGGGCCTGGGCCGCTTCATCGAGCTGATGCGCACGGAGCCCGCCATGAAAGACGCCCCGGACGCCAAGACCCTGGGCCGGGTGGGGGGCCGCATCGACGTGGACCACGTGAGCTTCGCCTACCAGGACGATCTGGCCGTCCTCCACGACGTGGACCTCCACATCCGCCCCGGGGAGACCGTGGCGGTGGTGGGCCCCTCCGGCGGGGGGAAGTCCACGCTGTGCCAGCTGATCCCCCGGTTCTACGACGTCACCGACGGCGCCATCCGCATCGACGGGCAGGACGTGCGCCAGGTGACCCAGGAGTCATTGCGGCAGAACGTGGGCGTGGTGCAGCAGGACGTGTTCCTCTTCGCCGCCAGCATCCTGGAGAATATCCGCTACGGCCGCCCCGGGGCCTCCGAGGAGGAGGTAGCCCAGGCGGCGCGGCTGGCGGAGATCTACGACGACATCGTCGCCATGCCCGACGGGTTCAACACCTACGTGGGGGAGCGGGGGGCTTTGCTCTCCGGCGGGCAGAAGCAGCGGATCTCCATCGCCCGCATCTTTTTGAAAAATCCCCCGGTGCTGATTCTGGACGAGGCCACCTCCGCCCTGGACAGCGTCACGGAGGCCAAGCTCCAGGAGACCTTTGAGAAGCTCTCCCGGGGCCGCACCACCATCATCATCGCCCACCGCCTCTCCACCGTGCGCAACGCCGACCGCATCGCCGTGGTGGAGGAGGGCCGCATCGCCGAGCTGGGTTCCCACGAGGAGCTGATGGCAAAGGACGGGGCCTATGCCGCCCTGGTCCGCACCCAGGAGCTGCGCCATGGATAAAGGAGCGTTATTGGACCGCTTGGGGGCCGCCGGGGAGGACCGGCTGACCCTGGCGAAGGTCCTGGACCGGGCGGAGCAGGCGGGAAATCGGAACATCCCCGCCGCCACGGACTTTTTGAGCCCCGCCCAGCAGGCCCAGGCCGGGGATCTTCTGCGCCTGGCGGGCTTCCCAGAGACGGGGTATACCGCCCTGGGGGGCTACGAGGGGGCGGAGCGGCGGCTGCTCCTCTTCCTCCCCGACTGGCTGGAGGCGGAGGACGCGGAGAGCCAGAGCCCCATCCGGTGTCTGCGGGCGGCGTTCCGGGAGGAATACCAGCTGACCCACCGGGACTTTCTGGGGAGCCTCATGGGCATGGGCATCGTCCGGGAGAAAATCGGGGACATCCTGGTGGGGCCGGACAGCGCCGATTTGATGGTGCTGGACACCGTGGCGGACTTTCTGCTGGGGAGCTGGGAGAGCGCCGGGCGGGCCAGGCTCACCGTGTCGGAGATCGCCCCGGAGAACCTCCACATCCCCCAGGTACAGTGCCGGGAGGCGCGGGACACCGTCTCCTCATTGCGTCTGGACGCCGTGGCCTCCAGCGGTTTCCGGATGGCCCGGGGGAAGGCCGCCGCCCTCATTGAGAGCGGAAGGGTCCAGGTGAACTGGCGGGAGTGTGTGAAGCCGGACAAGCTTCTCTCGGCGGGGGACACGGTCTCCGCCCGGGGCTTTGGGAAGTTTGTGCTCAGCGAGGTGGGCGGCGTGACCAAGAAGGGCCGCACGTCCATCGTGCTGAAAGTTTACGTTTGAGGAGAATGGGACATGCTGGAATATGAATTTGAGACGGTCCAGTGTGACTACGGCGCTGGGTACAGCCTCTTCGGCGGCGTCGGCCTGGAGACGGACGGGCATCGGGAGGCCATCCTCCGCCGGGCGGCGGAGGGCTGGCGGTACGCCGGTTTTGTGCCCGCAAAGCAGCGGGCCGGGGGCTTTATCGAGAGCATCGACCTGATTTTTGAGCGGGAGACGGAGGACAAGCAATGACGAAAGAGCAGATCGACCGCATCAACGCCCTGGCCCGGAAGGCCAAAGCGGAGGGGCTGACGGAGGCGGAAAAAGAGGAGCAGGCCGTCCTCCGCCGGGCCTACATCGACTCCGTGGTGGGGAATCTCAAGGGCCAGCTGGACAACACCGTCCTCGTGGACGAGAAGGGGCACAGGCGCAGGCTGAAAGAGCGGAAAGAGGGGGATTGAGCCATGGCGAACCAGAGAAAAAACGACAGAGACGACAGCTGGCTCTCCTGGGCGCTGATCATCTTCCTCTTCGTGGTGGGAGCCTGGCCCGTGGCCCTGCTGTTTTTGTTCATCAAGCTCTTCGGGGACGATGAAAAGGGGAGCCGGACGGCGGCGCCGCCCCTGCAAAAGCCCGTCCAGTCCCGGAGCGGACAGCCCATGGAGAAGCGGACCGGGGGGCAGAGCGCCCTCCGACAGCCCATGGCGAAGCGCCCGGCCCCGGAGGGCAAGGCCCGCACCGCCATGAAGAAGGCCGCCAAGTCCCCCAAGGTGAAGAAGTCCAACGCCTGGCTCTTAAAGATCGCCGGCGCGGCGGTGACGCTCTTCGGCCTCATGGCCACGGGCGCCGCTGTGCAGGATATGATCTACCTGTTCGACACTCTGCGGTGGTGGCTGCCGGAGCTGCTCCAGGCCCTGGCCCTTTTGGCGGGCGGCGGAGCCATGCTGTACAGCGGTTTCGCCATGGACCGCCAACTGCGGCGCTTTTCCAAGTACCTCTCCGTCATGGGGGACCGGGAGGCGGTGCCGGTGGAGGAGCTGGCCCGGACCCTGGGCTACTCCGAGGACCGGGTGGAGAAGGACCTCCAGAAGATGATCGACAAGGGGTACTTCGGCGGCAAGGCGTATCTGAACGTGGAACTGGGCTACCTCTTCCGCAGCGGCCAGGCCGGGGCGGAGTGGAGCCAGAGGCAGCGGGAGGCCCAGGCCGCCCAGACGCCCCCGCCCCCCAAGGAGGCGGAGGAGGGCTGCTCCGGCATCCTGCGGAACATCCGCCGGGCCAACGACGCCATCGCCGACCCTGTCCTCTCCGCCAAGATCGACCGGCTGGAGGAGATCACGGCCAAGATCTTCCGGGCGGTGGAGGAGGACCCGGGCAAGCGGGACAAGATCGACACCTTCCTGAACTACTACCTGCCCACCACCCAGAAGCTGCTGGACTCCTACGCCGAGTTTGAATCCGCCGGGGTGGAGGGGGAAAACCTGCGCCAGGCCAAGGCGCGGATTGAGAGCACCATGGACGCCATTGTCAAGGGCTTTGAGCACCAGCTGGACGAGCTGTACAAGGCGGATGCCCTGGATGTGGACAGCGACATCCGGGTGATGGAGCATATGCTCCGCAGGGACACCGCTACCACGGAGGAGGATTTCGGATTGGGCGGCGGCACCGCCGTGCAGGAGGAGAGCTGAGTCTGTTGGTTCCTGGGCGCGGCCTGGGGCCGCGGGGGCGGGAATCAGCCATGATGATGGCTGGTGCATTGCACCCCCCATTTTCTTTTTTCTCCGCTTGTGGAGAAAAAAGAAAACGGGCCGTGCACGGTCCAAAAGAAAAAAGAGACGCCA
>CAMNRF010000104.1 GCA_946551795.1 uncultured Oscillibacter sp. | reverse complement strand
TCGGCCAGGCCACCTTCTTCACCGCCACCGACGGCAACCACGGCCGGGGCGTGGCGTGGGCGGCCCACAAGCTGGGCCAGAAGGCGGTGGTCCACATGCCCAAGGGCAGCAGCAGGCCCCGGTTCGACAACATCGCCAAAGAGGGCGCCCAGGTGACCATCGAGGAGCTGAACTACGACGACTGCGTCCGCCTGGCCGCCGCCGAGGCCGAAAAGACCGAGCACGGCGTCATCGTCCAGGACACCGCCTGGGACGGCTATGAGGAGATCCCCTCCTGGATTATGCAGGGCTACGGCACCATGGCCAGCGAGTCCGCCGACCAGCTGCGGCAGGTGGGCGTGAACCGCCCCACCCACGTGTTCATCCAGGCCGGCGTGGGGAGCCTGGCGGGGGCCGTGGTGGGTTACTACACCAATCTCTTCCCCAACGATCCCCCCAAGTTCATCGTCATGGAGGCCATGGCGGCGGACTGCCTCTACCAGGGCGCCCTGGCCGGGGACGGCAAGCCCCGGACGGTAACCGGCGACCTCCGCACCATCATGGCGGGCCTGGCCTGCGGCGAGCCCAACACCATCTCCTGGGACATCCTGCGCAACCACGTCTCCGCCTTCGTCTCCTGCCCCGACTGGGTCAGCGCCCGGGGAATGCGGATGCTGGCGGTGCCCGTGAAGGGTGATCCCACGGTGATCTCCGGCGAGAGCGGCGCGGTGGGCATGGGCCTCATCGCCGAGCTGATGGAGAACGACTGGTACCGGGAGCTGCGGGAGTCCATCGGCCTGGACCGCTTCAGCCAGGTGCTGCTGTTCTCCACCGAGGGCAACACCGATCCCCTGAAGTTCCGGAAGGTGATCTGGGACGGGGAGTACGCCACGGTGTGACGCCGTCATTCTACTGTCAAAGGCAGGGCGCCCCGCGCGCCCTGCCTTTTTGCCGTGATTGAAAGTGTGATCGAAACGTCGGATTATGTCCTGTTTTTGAGCAGTTTCAGTCAATTAAAAGCATTTTTGATTTCACCTTGCCCAGGCGGACGGAACGTGGTATACTACCCCCAGCAGCGGCCCCGGGCCGCGGCTTCCAAAACGCCATTGAATTAGGAGGAGCTATGAAACAGGCAATCCAAATCGGAGCCGGCAACATCGGCCGGGGCTTTATCGGAGCACTTCTCTCCCAGGCGGGCTGGCACGTCACCTTCGCCGACGTGGTAGAGCCCATCATCGAGGCGCTGAACCGCGACCACGGCTACACCGTCCACATCCTGGACAAGGACCCCGGCGAGATCGCCATCAGCGGCGTGGACGGCGTGATCTCCACCTCTCCGGACTTCGCCAAAAAGGTGGCGGAGTGCGACCTCATCACCACGGCGGTGGGGCCCAACGTGCTGCCCATCATCGCCAAGTCCATCGCCGGGGGAATCCAGGCCAGGAAGGCCGCCGGAAACACCGCCCCCATGAACGTGGTCTGCTGCGAGAACGGCCTGCGCACCACCACCCGGCTGAAAAACGAGGTGCTCAAGCACCTGAGCCAGGAGGAGACCGCCTTCCTGGACGAGCACATCGGCTTTGCCGACTGCGCCGTGGACCGCATCTGCCCCAAGCCCAGCTTTGACAACATCCTGGACGCCGCCGTGGAGCGGTACTGTGAGTGGGACGTGGAGGCCGCCGCCTGGAAGGGCGAAAAGCCGGAGATCGACGGCCTCACCTTCGCCGACAACCTCATGGCCTATCTGGAGCGCAAGCTCTTCACCCTCAACAGCGGCCACGCCATCTGCGCGTACCTGGGCTACCTCAAGGGCTGCAAGACCATCAAGGACAGCATCGCGGACGGCGCCATCGGCGCCATCGTCCACGCCGCCATCTCCGAGAGCGGCGAGGGCCTCATCCGTGAGTTTGGCTTTGACCCCGCCGTCCACCACGCCTATGTGGAGAAGATCTTCGCCCGCTACCAGAACCCCTTCCTGGAGGACGAGGTCCTGCGGGTGGGCCGGGAGCCCATCCGGAAGCTGGAAGCCGGCGACCGGCTCATCAAGCCCCTGGTGACCACCGCCTCCTACGGCCTGCCGGTGGACCACCTGCTCTTCGGCGCGGCGGCGGCCCTCCGCTTCGACTGCCCTGACGACCCCCAGAGCGTGGAGCTCCAGAAGAAGCTCCGCGCCGACGGCCCCGCGGCGGCCCTGGCGGCGTACTCCGGGCTGACGGCGGAAGACCCCCTCACCGGGCGCATCCTGGACATCTACCGGGCCCTGGCCGTCATCTGATTCCCGCAAGTTCTCCGGACTCCGGCGCGTTTTCGCGCCGGAGTCCTTTTCCTTTTGGTGGATTTCCATATTTTACAGGGGTCTCTTTTGACATCGACGGTGGATTGCACAAAAACGGCCCCCATTTTCTGTGATTGAAAATGATTGGTTTTTAGTTGACTTTGACCGAAATAGATTGTATTATAATCTCACAGAGAAAAACAAGCAATTTCAATCAAGCGGAGAGAGGGTGCATCGATGCTGGCAGAACAGCGCGCGGAGGCGATTTTATCGGAGCTGGCTCAGCGGCGGGCCGTCAGCGTCACGGACCTGTGCCAGGTGACCGGGGCCTCCGAGGCCACCATCCGCCGGGACTTGAACGCCCTGGCGGCCCAGGGCCGGCTCAGCAAGGTCCACGGCGGCGCGGTGCAGCTGAACAGCGAGTTCCTCAGCCAGGAGCCGGAGATGTCCGTCAAGCGGGGGCTCCACATCCCGGAGAAGGAGCGGATCGCCCGGTACGCCGCCGCTCTGATCGAGGACGGCGACGTGGTCTTTCTGGACGGCGGCAGCACGGTGATGCGGATGACGGAGCACCTGAAGCCCACGGACGCCCTGTTCGTCACCAACGGCATGGAGTGCGCCTTCTGGCTGCTGGAGCGGGAGCTGCGTGTGTACGTCATCGGCGGAGCCCTGAAACGGGACACCGCCTCCGCCGCCGGGGCGGAGGCCATGGACTCCCTGCGGCGGTATCACTTCACCAAGGCCTTTCTGGGGGCCGGCGGCGTCACCGCCCGGGAGGGCTTCACCGTGGCGGACCCGGAGGACGCGGCGGTGAAGGCCCTGGCGGCCTCCCGGGCCCGGCAGACCTACATGCTGGTGGACTCCAGCAAGTTCGGCCGGATCGGCGCGGCGGCGGTGCTCCCCATCGACGAGGCGGCCATCATCACCGACCGCGCCCCCGGCCGGGAGTTCCAGGACTGCGCCGAGGTGACGGTGGTCTGAAAATCCGGAGCTTGTCTATGTGTGATTTATGATTGAAAGGTCATAATGATAGTACTACATCTTAATTGGAAAGGAAGTAAACATCATGGTATCTGCGAAAACGAAGGTCATCAATCCCCAGGGTCTCCACATGCGTCCCGCCCAGTTGTTCGTCACGGAGATGAACAAGTACAAGAGCGAGGTCTCCATCATCTTCAACGGCAAACCCATCAACGCCAAGAGCATCATGAACCTCATGGCCTCCTGCATCAAGCAGGGCAGCGAGATCGAGATCCAGTGCACCGGCGAGCAGGAGGCCGAGGCCCTGGCCGCCGCCGTGAAGCTGGTGGAGACCGGCCTGGGCGACATGTAACGGGAGGTGCGGGATGATTCTGCGGGGAATCGCCGCCTCTGACGGCATCGGTCTCGGCCGGGCGGTGTGCGTCCGGGAGGAGAGCCTGGACTACTCCGCCGTCACCTACTCCGGCAAGGACTCCGAGAAGGCCCGGCTCCAGGAGGGCATCGACCGGTTCAACCAGCGCACCTCCGCCATGGCCGCGGAGATCCGGGATCGGGTGGGGCAGAAGGAGTCCGAGATCCTCACCGGCCAGGTGGCCATGCTGGCCGACCCCTTCATGCTCTCCCAGATGCAGGAGGCCATCGACGGCGGCGCCTGCGCCGAGGCGGCGGTGGACAGCGTGTGCACCATGTACGCCGACATGTTCGCCGCCGTGGAGGATGAGCTGATGCGCCAGCGGGCCACCGACGTGCGGGACATCCGCTCCCGGCTCCTGACCATCCTGCTGAACGCCGAGGGCGTGGACCTCAGCCGGCTGCCCGCCGGCAGCGTGCTGGTGGCCCAGGATCTGACCCCCTCCATGACCGTGGGGCTGAAAAAGGAGAACGTGGCCGCCATCCTCACCGCCACCGGCGGCAGGACCAGCCACTCCGCCATCCTGGCCCGGGCGCTGGAGCTGCCCGCGGTGCTCAGCGTACAGAAGGTGCTGGACACCGTGAAGGACGGCGACGGCCTCATCGTGGACGGCGGCGAGGGCATCGCCATTTTGAACCCCGACGAGCGCACCCGGGGCGAGTACCTGGCCCGCCAGGAGGAGTTCTTAAAGCGCCGGGCCGCCCTGGACGTCTACCGGAACCAGGCCACCGTGGACGCCGACGGCAAGCAGTACGGCCTGTACGCCAACATCGGCTCCGTGGAGGACGCCAAGGCCGCGGCCCAGTCCGGCGCGGAGGGCATCGGACTGTTCCGGACGGAGTTCCTCTTCATGAACCGCACCAGCCTGCCGGACGAGACCGTGCAGTACGAGGCCTACAAGGCCGTCTCCCAGATCATGGAGGGGAAAGAGGTCATCATCCGCACATTGGACGTGGGCGGCGACAAGGCCATCGAGTACCTGGGCATGGACAAGGAGGAGAACCCCTTCCTGGGCCACCGGGCCATCCGCTACTGCCTGGACCGCCCCGAACTCTACAAGGTCCAGCTGCGGGCGCTGCTGCGGGCCGGGGCCGAGGGCCATAACATCAAGATCATGCTGCCCCTGGTGACCTGCGTGGACGAGGTGCGGGACGCCCGGGAGCTGCTGGAGCAGTGCAAGAAGGAGCTGGAGGAGGCCGGCGTCCCCTACGACAGGGACATCGCCCTGGGGGCCATGATCGAGACCCCGGCGGCGGCCCTCATCGCGGACCTGCTGGCCCGGGAGTGCGACTTCTTCTCCATCGGCACCAACGACCTGACCCAGTACACCATGGCGGTGGACCGGGGCAACG
>CAMNRF010000103.1 GCA_946551795.1 uncultured Oscillibacter sp. | reverse complement strand
CCCAAGACACGCCGGGCACCGGCGTGTCGCCGTCCCCGGCCCGTGGCCGGGCAACCCCCGTCCCGCCCCGTGGGGCGGAATATAGCGCAGCCTTCGCTGAAATTTTCACTTTCCTCCCGCCGCAGGATGCGGTATAATGGAGCAAACCCAGAAATATCCACCAGCCTGTGGGCGGAAAAGAGGTACTCTTTATGGATCAGGACAAGGCCCTGCGCATCCGGCTCGTCGAGACCTTCAACGACCGGGCGTTTCTGAAAAAGCTGGGATTCAGCCGCAAGGAAATCCGGCGCCTTTTCGGCGCCGCCGACTGGAAGTCCATGCTCTCTCCGCTGCTCCCCATCCGGGAGCGGATCACCTGCGCCCAGGCGCTGGCGTGTTTCCGCCCGGTGCTGGACGCCCTGGCTCCGGAGCCGGAGGAGGGCTGGCTCCGCTGTGCCTACCAGGTGGCGCTGTCCCTGCTCTACCCCCAGGCGGACGAGACCCACACCTCCGCCCAGTGGGACGGCGGGCTGTGCCTGCTCCAGTTCCTCCAGGTGCTCTTTGACGCGGAGCGGCAGGCCCTGCCCTTCGATCCCTGGCTGGACTTCGCCTTCTGCACGGAGGAGGAGCTGGCGGACAGCGCCGTGGCGGCGGAGTACCGCCTCTTCCGGAGGCGGCTGCGGATGGAGTATGTCTACGAGCTGCTGCGGCTGGGCCGGGAGGTGACTCCCTTCCGGACGCTGGAGCACATCGCCGGCGTCCACCACGCCGCCATGACCGTGGCCCGGGCCTTCAAGGCCGGGGGCGGCAGGATCGATCTGGGGCTCATGAGCGGCGCCGCCGCCGCCCACGACATCGGCAAGTTCGGCTGCAAGCCCGGAGAGCGGGTGCCCTACCTCCACTACTACTACACCGACCGCTGGTGCTCCCGGCGGAATCTGAACGCCATCGGCCACATCGCCGCCAACCACTCCGTGTGGGACCTGGAGATTGAGAACCTGTCGGCGGAGTCGCTGGTGCTGGTGTACGCCGACTTCCGGGTGAAGCAGTCCCGGACGGCGGACGGCGGGGAGATCGCGGAGCTCTTCTCCTTAAAAGACGCCTTCGACGTGATTTTGAACAAGCTGGACAATGTGGACGATGCCAAGCGGCGGCGGTACCAGTTCGTCTACGCGAAGCTCCGGGACTTTGAGGAGTACCTCACTTACTTCGGCGTGGACACCACCCTGGAGAGCCCCGGCGTGCCCCCGGTCCCCCGGAAGGACGCGGCCCTGGCCTCTCCGGACGAGGTGGTGTACTACCTGCGCTATACCGCCGTGGACCACAACATCCGCCTGATGCACCGCCTGAGCCGGGAGCACCTGTTCCTGGCCACCCTGGAGGCCGCCCGCAGCGAGAAGGACGCCGGACGGCTGCGGGCGTATGTCGCCATCTTCGACGAGTACTTCACCTACTGGAGCGCGGGACAGAAGGAGCAGACCCTGGACTTCCTCTACGAGCTGCTGCTGTCGGCGGACGGCGACATCCGGCGCCACGCCGCCGCCCTCATCGGCCGGGTGCTGGCGGGGTTCCTCTCCGGCTACAAGAAGGAGCTGCCCGCCGGGGCGGCCCCGGACCCCCTGGAGGAGCGCCCCTTCCAGCTGTGGGCGGAGTATCTGGAAAAGCTCATCCACCCGGACCGCCGCCTGACGCCCCGCCAGACCAGCATGATCCGCTACCAGGCCAAGACCGTGGTGGACGCTCTGCTGGGGGACTGCTCCGACAAGGACGCCCCCCGCTTTGCCGCGGAGCTCCTGCGCCACTACCGGGACCCCGCGGCTGCGGAGCCGGACGCGGCCTTCGCCCTGCTGGACGCCGTGATGAACGCCCCCCTGGAGCGGGCGGACCCGGGGAGTTGCGAGACGCTGGCCTCCTTCGCCGCCTGGTGGCTGGACCGGGGCGGCGATTCCCAGAAGGCGGCGGCTCTGCGGCTGTTCCGCCACCTTTTGAACTTCCTGCCGGAGGCGGCGGCGGAGCGGCAGATCATCGCCGGGGCCGTGGAGGCGGCGGACTGCGCCGCCAGCACGCCGCTGCTGTTCCTCCAGGTGCAGCTGGGGGAGCAGCTGGGACTGGACGTCACCGCCAGGAAGGCCCTGCTGGGCCGCCCCGGGGCCGCCAGCGGTGTGACTCTGGACAACCTCAAGACCGCCACGCCCTGGATTTTGAAGGCCGCCGGCGTGGAGTACCTGCTGGATCAGGTGGAGCGGTCCGGCGGGGCCAACGCCCTCCAGATCGCCACCCACTTCTCCAACCTCATCAAGGTCAGTGAGCACGTGGTGGTGCGCCGCATGGCGGGGGCGGCCCTGCTGGCCATCGCCCCGGCGCTGACGCCGGACCGCCGCAACGAGATCGCCGTGGAGATGTCCAAGGCCCTGGAGACCGGCCAGGCGGAGATCTCCAAGTACATCCCGGAGTACCTGGGCCAGTTCGCCCTGTGGCTCACCCCCCGGGAGCTGGACGAGGTGGTGGACCAGATGGCGGTCCTGTTGTCCTCTCCCAACACCGACGTGGTGGCGGCGGCCCTGTCCACCCTGGGGGCCATGCTGGAGCACTACACGGTCTATGCCGCCCGCTTCGGGGAGGGGGACGCCTTCGCCGTCCGCCGCCGGGAGCTGGCTGGCCTCCTCCTCAAGGGCCTTGCCGACCGCCGGGAGGCAGCGCGGCAGGAGGCTCTGCACATCCTGGGGGACCTCTTTGCCTCCAAGGCCCTGGGGTACGAGGAGAAGACCTCCCTCTTCACCCTCATCGGCAAGAAGCTGCTGTTCCTCATCGGCGAGCAGCCGGAGGAGGAGCTGACCTTCTTCTACACCGCCGCCTCCCTCTCCCACATCTACCGCTTCATCGTCCTCCACAAGATCCAGAGCGGGCCCTTCCGGTTTGAGATCCCGGAGAAGGCCGCCTTCTTCCCCGGCACCTTCGACCCCTTCTCTCTCAGCCACAAGGGCATCGTCCAGGCCATCCGGAACCTGGGGTTTGAGGTCTATCTGGCGGTGGACGAGTTCTCCTGGTCCAAGAAGGCCCAGCCCTCCCTGATCCGGCGGCAGATCGTCAGCATGTCCGTGGCGGACGAGTTCGACGTGTACCTCTTCCCCCACGACATCCCGGTGAACCTGGCCACCCCCGCCGACCTGGAGCGCCTGCGGCAGGTGTTCGCGGGGCAGGAGCTGTATCTGGCGGTGGGGTCCGACGTGGTGGCCAACGCCTCGTCCTACAAGGCCCCGCCGTCCCCCGGCTCCGTCCACTATCTGAACCACATCGTCTTCCGCCGCTCCAGCGACGCCGAGGGCCGGGAGATCGCCGCCGATCTCTCCTGCCTCCGGGGGGACGTGCTCCAGCTCCAGCTGCCCACCCATCTGGAGGACATCAGCTCCACCCGCATCCGGGAGAACATCGACCTGGGGCGGGACATCTCCAACCTCATCGAGCCCTCGGTGCAGGACTACATCTACCGCAACAGCCTGTACCTGCGGGAGCCCCAGTACAAGCAGGTGGTCCGGGCGGGCTTCCTGCGCTTTGAGTGGGCGGAGTGCCCGGAGGCGCCGCTGTGGGAGGAGCTGCGGGCCATGGCCGCGGCGGAGCGCCGCCCTCTGCCGGAGCCGGACCCCCGGGACAGCGTGCTGATTCTGCGCCACACCCGGTCCGGGGAGCGGATCTTGGGCTTTTTGACCCTGCGGACCGTCAGCGACCGGGGACTGTACGACGCCTTCGGGGACGAGGACCTGGCCGACGCGGTGCGCTGCCGCGCGGCGGGGCGGGTCCGGCTGCTGACGGGACTGTACCTGGCCCGCATCCCCAATTTCAGCTATGACGCGGGCCAGCTTCTTTTGACGGAGGCCCTGTCCCAGGCCATGGCAGAGGACTGCGGCTACGCCGTGTGGTACGGTCCCGCCCAGACGGAGGAGATGGCGGACCTGCTGGCCCGGCAGGGCTTTGTCCCCATCGCCGGGACGGAGGAGCGGCCGTTGCTGCTGGTGGATCTGCGCTCCCCGGCGGTGCTGCTCCAGAACATCCCCACCACCCTGAAGGAACCCTTCTCCTCCGACCCGCAGGTGCTCTCCGCCATCCGGAAGGCCCACCACCAGCTCCAGCGGGCCATCTGCGCCCTGTACCCCGGGACGCTGGTGCTGTCCCTCAACGCCGAGGTCATCTACCACCGCCTGGTGGGGAAGCTGACGGCCCTCAACGGCGTGCCTGCCGAGCCCACGTCCCCCCGGGTGCTGGGACCCAAGATGTGCGTGCCCTTCGGCAAGATCCTGCGGGGCAACGCCGTGCCCAACACCGTCACCAAGACCATCCACACCGACAAGGTCTTCGCCCAGGATCTGAAGTCCTTCACCATCGAGGCATTCCCCGGCTACGCGCCCCTGGAGAGCCAGATCCGCACGATCCGCTCTTTCCGCCGGCCCGTGATGCTGGTGGACGATCTGCTCCACACCGGCAACCGCATCCAGGCCCTGGACCCCCTGTTCCGGCGGGAGGGCGTGGACATCGACTGCTGCGTGGTGGGCCTGCTCTCCGGCCGGGGCCGGGATCTGATAGCCGCCCGGGGCCGGGAGGTAGACAGCGTCTACTACGTCCCCAATATGCGGGCCTGGTTCGTGGAGTCCACCATGTACCCCTTTATCGGCGGCGACACCGTGGGCGGAGCCCAGGCCTCCGTGCCCGGCCTGACCCCGGCGGTGAACCTGATCCTGCCCTACGCCTTCCCCAGGTTCTACAAGGAGTGCGGCCGCGAGGCGGTGTTCGCCTTCTCCAGCACCTGTCTGACCAACAGTCGGGACATCCTGCTGGCGCTGGAGGCCGTCTACCGGGAGCGGTACGCCCGGAACCTGACCCTCTCCCGCCTCAGCGAGGCGGTGATCCTTCCCCTGAGTCCGGACAAGGGGGACTGCCTGCGCTACGACGCCAGCCTGCCCGCCTCCATGTGCCTGGAAAACGACCTGAAAATGCTGCTGCGGATGCGGGAGCTGCTGGAGTGATTTTCCCCGTATCATAGAATGACGGCCGTGCCGGGCCCAAAAGCCGCCCGGCGGGCCGGGGGGGTTTTGGTTTTTTTGCCCCAACAACGCCCCCGGCCGGGGGGCGCGGCGGGCCCCCCCCCCCGCCACCC
>CAMNRF010000102.1 GCA_946551795.1 uncultured Oscillibacter sp. | reverse complement strand
GTCTCCGACGAGACCTACGCCAAGTTCTATCCCGCCTTCCTGGAGCAGTCCAACATCGACGGCACCATCTGGGCCATCCCCGATCTGGCCTCCGCCCGCGCCATGTACTACAACGAGGACATCCTGAAGGCCGCCGGTGTGGAAGCGCCTCCCGCCACCTGGGCCGAGCTGACCGAGGCCTGCAAGAAGATCAAGGCGTACGACTCCAGCATCTATCCCTGGGGCGTGGATATGACCACCGACGAGGGCCAGGCCTGTTTCGCCTATTACGTCTGGAACAACGGCGGTGACTTCACCGACGCCGACGGCAACTGGACCCTGCACACCCCCGAGAACGTGGAGGCCATCGAGTACATCATCGGCCTGGTCAAGGACGGCCTGACCAACGCCAAGCCCGCCACCGAGACCCGCTATGACCTGCAGGAACTGTTCGCCTCCGGCAAGCTGGCCATGATGATCGGCCCCAACCAGATCAGCAACTACGTGGCCGGCAAGGAGAACCCCATCAACTTCGGCATCGCCTCCATCCCCGCCAACGAGGGCAAGGAGACCGCCTCCGTGGGCGTGATGGATCGGTTCATGGTGTTTGACACCGAGGACACCGACGACAAGGTGGACGCCATCAAAGAGTTCTTCGATTACTTCTATGAGGACACCCGTTACTCCGACTGGGTCATCATGGAGACCTTCCTGCCCGCCACCACCACCGGCGGTGAGATCATGGCCGCCGCCGACCCCGCTGCCGCCAGCTGGATCGACATCGTAGGCTCCGCCAAGTTCTATCCCACTGCCAAGGCCGAGTGGGCCGACGTGAAGCAGGGCGTCATCGACGTGGAGCAGCATGCGCTGCAGGGCGGCGATGTGGACGAGCTGCTGGAGACTCTCCAGGCCAGCCTGCCCAACTAAAGGCGGCCCCCGTCATACCTGAAACAGAAGAACGCACAGCCGCGGGCCGGGCCGGCTTGGTCCGGCCCGCGGTCTCTTCCAGCCGTTTTCCGGGGACAGGGGCGCCCCGTCTCCGGAAAGCGGCCGGAAGGCGGATCAATTTTACTAGGGAGGTGTCTCCGTGAGCACAGCGACCAAATCTGCCCCCGCGGGCGAGAGGCTGCCCGCACAGAAAACCTCCGGCAGCTCCGGGAAGAAGCTGTTTCGGAAGGTGGAGCCCTACATCTGGATCGCGCCCAGCGTGATTTTGATGGCGGTCTTCATCCTGGTGCCCATCCTGTCCGTGTTCCAGCTGGCCACGAGCGACGTCAGCCGGGCGGGCAAGATCAAGGGCTTCAACGGCCTGGAGAACTTCTCCAAGGTCATCAGCAACCCCTCCTTCGCCCTGGTTTTGAAGAACACCATCGTGTGGACCATCGCGGTGGTGGTGATCTCCACCGTGCTGGGCTTTATGCTGGCCCTGGTGCTGAACAACAAATTCCGGGGCCGGAAGGTGGCCCGGGCCATCGTGGTCTTCCCCTGGGCCACCACGCTGGTCATCCAGGCCAGCGCGTGGAACTTCATCATCAACACCGACTACGGCACGCTGAACACCCTGCTGATGAAGCTGGGCCTGATCTCCGCCCCGGTGAACTGGACGCCTACGCCGGGGACCTACTTCGCCTGGGAGATCGCCTGCGGCATCTTCGTCACCATCCCCTTCGTCACCTTCTGCGTCCTCTCTGGACTCCAGAGCATTGACGCATCTTACTACGAGGCCGCCACGGTGGACGGGGCGGGCTACTTCCAGAAGCTGTTCAGCATCACCCTGCCCCTGGTGAAGTCCTCCCTGACGGTGGCCACGGTGCTGAATATCATCTACGTGTTCAACTCCTTCCCCATCATCTGGACCATGACCAAGGGCGATCCCGCCAATCTGACGGACACCCTGGTCACCTACCTCTACAAGCTGGCCTTCTACAACGGCAAGCAGGGCGAGGCCGCCGCCGTGTCGGTCATCGGCTTCATTATCCTGCTGATCTGCGCCAGCACCTACATGATCTACACCCTGCGGAAAGGAGATGAGGATCTGTGAGCGAGCCCAATACCGCTTTGAAAAAGCCGGTCTCTGTGAAAAAGGTCATCCTGCGCCTTCTGCTGTACTTCGTGGTGCTGGACGTGTGCATCATCACGCTGTACCCCTATTTTGCCATGCTGTGTACCGCCCTGAAAAGCCGGGCGGAGATCTTCTCGCCCAACGGCACCGTCCTGCCCATCACGGCCCTGTGGTCCAACTTCATCGACATCTGGAGCCGGGCCCCCATGGCCAGGTATATGCTCAACTCCGTCCTCATCGCCGGCGGGTCCACCATCATCGCCATGCTCTGCGGCATCCCCGCCGCCTATGCCCTGGCCCGCATGAAGTTCAAGGGCCAGACCGCCTTCCTGGGCGTCATCATCGTCTCCCAGATGTTCGCGCCGGTGGTGCTGCTGATCGGCATCTACAAGGTCATGCTGAGCATGGGCCTGACGGACAGCAT
Source organism: uncultured Oscillibacter sp. (assembly GCA_946551795.1). Lineage (GTDB taxonomy): Bacteria > Bacillota > Clostridia > Oscillospirales > Oscillospiraceae > Oscillibacter. The sequence goes on along the minus strand of CAMNRF010000102.1, from coordinate 2,767 downwards.
TCTGGGACTGATCTTCGTCAACGCCGCCTTCAACCAGGCCTTCACCGTGTGGCTTCTGCGGGGTACCTTTATGGGCATCTCCGCGGAGATGGAGCAGGCCGCCACCATCGACGGGTGCACCCGGGTCCAGTCCATGATGCGGGTGCTGCTGCCTGTGGCCGCCCCGGGCATCGTCACTACGCTGATCTTCATCTTTATCAACGCGTGGAACGAGTACACCGTGGCCCTGTGCCTCATCTCCACCGACGGCTACAAGCCGCTGACCGTGGGTATCAACACCTTCAACGGCTACAACATCATCGAGTGGCAGTACCTCTTCGCCGCCTCCATCTTCGCCATCATCCCGGTGGTCATCCTCTTCATGTGCATCGAGAAGAACCTGGTCAGCGGTCTGGCCTCCGGCGGCGTGAAAGGATAGGGCTGTACCGGAAGCCGCGAAAAATGCCTTTGCGTGAGCGTACTGCTGATATGCTTTGAAGGAAAGGAAAACAGGAAAGGAAGATGCTGTTATGAGAATCTACTGCGAGAAGGACTACGACGCCATGAGCCGCCGGGCCGCCAACCTGATCTCCGCCGAGGTCATCCGCCGCCCGGACTGCGTGCTGGGTCTGGCCACCGGCTCCACGCCGGAGGGGACCTACAAGCAGCTGGTGGCCTGGAACCAGCGGGGTGACTTCAGCTTCAAGGAGGTCCGCTCCGTGAATCTGGACGAGTACCGGGGACTGGCCCCGGATCACGACCAGAGCTACCGCTATTTTATGCAGAAGCACCTCTTTGACCATGTGGACATCCGCCCGGAGAACACCTGGGTGCCCAACGGCCTGGCGGAGGACCCCGACGCCGAGTGCGCCCGGTACGACGAGCTGATCCGCTCCCTGGGCTACGCCGATCTCCAGCTGCTGGGCGTGGGCCGCAACGGCCACATCGGCTTCAACGAGCCCGGTGAGGACTTCATGAAGCCCACCCACGTGGTGGACCTGGCGGAGAACACCATCGACGCCAACGCCCGCTTCTTCGCCAGCCGCGACGAGGTGCCCCGGCAGGCCTTCACCATGGGCATCGGCTGCATCATGGCCGCCCGCCGGGTGCTGCTGATGGCCAGCGGCGCCAACAAGGCGGACGCTATTTACAACGCCGTCTGCGGGCCCATCACGCCCCGCTGCCCCGGCTCCATCCTCCAGCTCCACAACGATGTGGTGCTGGTGGGCGACGAGGCGGCCCTCAGCAGGCTGATTGAGGCGGGGGTATGCGTATGCGGATAACCGGCGGCCAGGTCTTTGACCTGGAACGGGGGTTTACCACCCGGGACGTCTGCACCGACGGGGCGCTGATCGCAAAGACCAGCGCCGGCGGCGAGACACTGGACGCCAGCGGCTGCTATGTGATCCCCGGCCTGGTGGATGTCCACTTCCACGGCTGCGTGGGGGAGGATTTCAGCGACGCCACCCCGGAGGGTTTGCAGAAAATCGCGGACTTTGAGCTCTCCCAGGGCGTGACCTATCTCTGCCCCGCCGGCATGACGCTGCCGGAGGACCAGCTGACGGCCATCTGCAAGACCACCGCCGCCCACCGCAGGCACAACACCGGCGGCGCGGAGGTGGTGGGCGCCCACCTGGAGGGGCCCTTCCTGTGCATGGCCAAAAAGGGCGCCCAGAACGGGGCCTTTCTCCACGATCCGGACGCGGCCATGCTCCGGCGCCTCCAGGAGGCGGCGGAGGGCTGCGTGAAGCTGGTGACCCTGGCCCCCGAGCAGCCCGGCTCCATCGAGTTTATCAGGGCCGCCCGGGAGATGGGCATCCATGTGTCCGTTGGGCACACCCTGGCGGACTACGAGACCGCCAAGGCCGCCTTTGAGGCGGGGGCTGACCACGCCACCCACCTCTTCAACGCCATGCCTCCCCTGGCCCACCGGGACCCCGGCGTCATCGGCGCGGCCTACGAGGTCCCCGCCGTCCGGCCGGAGCTGATCTGCGACGGCATCCACATCCACCCGGCGGTGGTGCGTCTGACCTTCGATCTTTTCGGCAGGGAGCGGATGATCATCATCTCCGACTCCCTCCGGGCCACAGGGATGCCCGACGGGGAGTATCCCTTCGGCGGTCAGATGATCGAGGTCCACGGCAACCGGGCCACCATGCTGGGCCACCCGGAGACGCTGGCGGGCTCCGTCACCACCCTGATGGGCTGCCTGCGCCAGGCCGCCTCCTTCGGCATCCCCCTGGCGGACGCAGTGCGGGCCTGCACCTACAACCCCGCCCGCTCCATCGGCATCGAGGACAGAGCGGGCACCCTGGACGCCGGCAAGGAGGCCAGCCTCGTCCTGCTGGAGCAGGCAGATCTGTCCATCCGGGCCATCGTGTTCAAGGGCCAGATCGTGAACGCCTGAGTGTTCCCCATTTTTCCGTTGGAACTGGCGGACTCGTCCGCCTTTCCATAAATAAACCAGGGCCGCGGGCTGCTCCACTTCCACAGCCCCCGGTACCAAACAAAAGGAGGAAAAAACCGCAGCGGCCTGCGGTGCGGCAGTGTGGAGACCTGCCGTAAAGCCCGCGGGGACACGCGCCCCGGGGCGAGGTGGAGAGGGCGGAGGCCGCTCCATCATGGCCGAAGTGTATGGCAACTCTGAATCTGAAGAACATCAAGAAGGTCTACCCCCACAGCGGCGGAGAGAAGAAGGCCAAGAAGAAGGCCGACGCCGGCGAGAAGAAGGTAAACCTGCAGGTGACGGACGAGGGCGTCGTGGCCGTGCAGGAGTTCAGCCTGGACA
>CAMNRF010000101.1 GCA_946551795.1 uncultured Oscillibacter sp. | reverse complement strand
CGCGCATAGCCGGGCCCCGTCCGGGGCAGAGAGTTCGTCTACCGGCGGTAGGAGGATGGCCTACCCAAATGTGCCCGGCCAGGCGCGAAGCGCGGGAAGAGACGCTTGGGGCCTTGCGTCAAAGATGCAAAACAACCTCGGAGGTACCAGCAAGTGCGGCGGAGCGCCAACGGGCGGAACGGGGTCAGCCGCACCCGGTAGAGGACTGGCAATTCACCTTGGCACCGATTCAGGCCAGCCCCCGTATCTTGGGCGAAATTTGACGACTGTCAAATTCTCGCCCCGGCGTCTCTTTTCTCTTTTGGACCGTGCACGGCCCGTTTTCTCTTTTCTCCGCACGAGGAGAAAAGAGAAAATGGGGGGTGCAAATGCACCAGCCATCATCATGGCTGATTCCCGCCCCCGCGGCCGCAGGCCGCGCCCACCGTCCCGCTTAAGGACCGGCCTCAGCAGAGCTTCGCCCCAGCGGGAATCGCGTCATCCACCATGAGAAGGTGAAGCGCCTCCTCCCCCTTCTCGGTGTGGACGGCGGAGATCAGCATCCCGTTGCTCTCCAGCCCCATCATCTTCCGGGGCGGCAGGTTGACAATGGCCACCAGGGTCTTGCCCACCAGCTCCTCCGGCTCGTACCACTGGTGAATACCGGAGAGGATCTGCCGGTCCACGCCGGTGCCGTCGTCCAGGGTGAAGCGCAGGAGCTTGGCGCTCTTCTTCACGGCGTCGCAGGCCTTCACCTTCACCACCCGGAAGTCGCTCCTGCAGAAGGTGTCAAAGTCCACCTTCTCCTCCAGCTGGGGCTCGATCTCGATGTCCGGCCGGACGGCGGGCTTTTTGGCGGCCTCCGCGGCGGCCTCCAGCTCCTCCAGTGCCTTCTCCGTGTCCACCCGGGGGAAGAGATTCTCCCCCTTGTTGACGGCGGCGGTCTCCGGCAGGGCGCCCCAGACGGCGGCGCTGTCCCAGGTGCGGTATTCGGCGCCGGCGCCGATCTGGGCGAAGAGCTTCTCCATGGAGTCCGGCATGAAGGGCGTCAGCAGCACGCCGCAGATCCGGGTGACCTCCAGCAAGGTGTACAGCACGTGGGCCAGACGGGGGCCGTTGGCCTCCATGTCCTTGGAGAGCTTCCAGGGGGCGTTTTCGTCGATATACTTATTGGCCCGCTGGATGACCTTGAAGACATCCTCCAGGGCCCTGTGGGGGGCGAAGGACTCCATGTCCTTTTCGTAGGCGTCCCGCAGGGCCTCGGCGGCCCGGCGCAGCTCCGCGTCCCAGGGCTCCGGACGGGCCCAGTCCCGGCATCCGGCGGGCAGCGTCCCGCCAAAGTACTTGCCCGTCATGGCGGTGGTGCGGCTCACCAGGTTTCCCAGGTCGTTGGCGAGATCGTTGTTGATGGTCTGGATCAGCAGCTCGTTGGAGAAGTTGCCGTCGGAGCCGAAGGGGAAAGTGCGCATGAGGAAGAAGCGCAGGGCGTCCACGCCGAACTTTTCCGCCAGGATATAGGGATCCACCACGTTGCCCTTGGACTTGCTCATCTTGCCGCCGTCCAGCAGCAGCCACCCGTGGCCGAAGCACTTTTTGGGCAGGGGCTCCCCCAGGCTCATGAGGATGGCGGGCCAGATGATGGAGTGGAACCGGACGATCTCCTTGCCCACGATGTTCACGCCGGGCCACCAGCCCTTGCCGTAGTCGTCGTACCGGTCGTTCTCATAGCCCAGGGCGGTGATATAGTTGGTCAGGGCGTCCACCCACACATAGACCACGTGGCCGGGGTCGAAGTCCACGGGCACGCCCCAGGAGAAGCTGGTGCGGGAGACGCACAGGTCCTCAAGACCCGGGTCGATGAAGTTCTTCACCATCTCGTTGACCCGGCTCCTGGGCTCCAGGAAGTCGGTGTTCTCCAGCAGGTCCCGGATCTTATCGGCGTACTTGCTCAGGCGGAAGAAGTAGGCCTCCTCCTCGGCGTCCTGGACCTCCCGGCCGCAGTCGGGGCACTTGCCGTCCACCAGCTGGCTCTCGGTCCAGAAGGACTCGCAGGGCTTGCAGTACTTGCCCTTGTAGGTGCCTTTATAGATGTCCCCGTTGTCGTGCATCCGTTTGAAGATCCGCTGGACGGACTGGACATGGTAGTCGTCGGTGGTGCGGATGAAGCGGTCGTTGGAGATGTTCATCAGCTTCCACAGGTCCAGCACGCCGCCGGGGCCCTCCACGATGCGGTCCACAAACTCCTTGGGGGTGACGCCGGCCTCCCGGGCCTTGTCCTCGATCTTCTGGCCGTGCTCGTCGGTGCCGGTGAGGAACATGACGTCCTCGCCCTTGAGGCGGTGGTAGCGGGCCAGGGTGTCGGTGGCCACGGTGCAGTAGGTGTGGCCGATGTGGAGCTTGTCCGAGGGGTAGTAGATGGGGGTGGTGATATAGAACTTCTTGTTTTCCATGGGGGTGTCTCCTTTTTCAGCGGCGGCCCCGAATGAAAGGGCGCCGGAATTTGAAAGTGCTGATTAGTATAGCATATTTTTCCGAAATCATCAAGTGCGGCGGACAGCCCGAAACTCACCGGATGAAGTTCATCATGGGCCGGGGGCCGCCCTCCGGGGCGGGCACCGCCGTGTCGTGGAGGACCTTCACCATCCAGGCCATGTTCCGCCCCAGCTTCCGGGCCACGGCCATGCCCTCCTCATCCCTCAGGGCCTCGCCGGGGTCCGCGCCGTGGACGGCGCCCCAGTAGTCGGAGGTGACGATGACCATCTCCATGGCGTCCATGGTGCCCAGCAGCTGCTGGTAGGTCTCCATGCCGCCGCTACGGCGCAGGGTGCAAAGCGCCCCGCCCACCTTATGGCGGAGCTGGTTGTCCCCGCAGCCCGCCGCCAGCATCAACCGGTCCAGCACGCACTTCATCCCGCCGGCGATGCCGCCGTGGTACACCGGGGAGGCCAGCAGGATGCCGTCGGCCCCGATGCAGGCGGCGATGATGTCGTTGACGCCGTCGTCGTCCCGGACGCAGCGGAGGCTGCCGGTGTCCAGGCAGTGGTAGCAGGCCATGCAGGGGTGGACGTCGGGGCCGGGCTGGAACACCTGGAACTTCACGCCGGCGGCTGTGATCTCTCTGCCCACGGCCTCCAGGCACTGGGCGGTATTTCCGTTTTTGCGGGGGCTTCCGTTGATGGCGACGATTTTCATAAAAGGGGCCTCCTTCTGTATTTTTTCTTATCATATCGGAAACCGGCGGAGATTGCAAGGGAGAGATGACTTCCTCAGAGCAGCCGCAGCATCTCCCGGACAAACTCCGCCGACAGCCGGGACGCCCGGGCGCAGTTCTCCTCAAAGCTCCCCACGCCGTCGTGGTCCCGGGTGTCTGTGATCGTTCGGACAGAGAGGAAGGGGACATGGTTCACATAGCACGCGTGGGCCGCCGCCGCGGTCTCCATGTCCGCGCTGAGGGGGGCCCAGGCGGCCTCCAACCGCTCCCGCTCCTTCCCCTCCACAAAGTGCTCCCCGGTGACCACCCTGCCGAAAAACACCCTGCGTCCCGCCTCCAGCCCTTCCGCCGCCCGCCGGGCCAGGGCCAGGAGCCCCGGATCGCAGGGGAACCAGACGGAGGGGAGCCAGGGATGAAAGTCCGTCAGAATATCCTCCCCCACATCGTGGTAGGCCGTCTCCGTGGAGACCACCGTGTCAAACACCCTGAGACGCCCGTCGATCCCGCCGGCGGTGCCGGCGTTGATGACCGCGCCGCACCGGCAGGCGTCGGTGAGGACCTGGGCCGCGACAGCGGCGTTGACCTTGCACACGCCGGAGAAGAGCGCCGCCGCCGGCACGCCCTCCAGCGTCCCCTCGTAGACCCGCAGCATCGCCCGCTCCGTGACCGCGGGACTCTCCAGCATGGGCAGAAAGGGGTCCAATTCGCTGTCCCCCGCGCACAGGATGCCGATCTTCATAAAATCATCCTCCTTCTCTCCGGCAAAACCGCTCCTTTTCTCCACTGTACCGCGAAACCGCCGCTTTCGCAAGGGCTCGACCGGGGGAAGGGGCGTTTTCCCGGCGGATTTTCGTAAAAAGGGCTTTTTCTCCCGGGAAAAACGTGGTATGATACGAGACGGAAAATGAGAACTTCAGAAGTCGGAGGAACCCCCTATGAACAACAACGAGATGCTGCTTTTGAAGCTGGGCGAGGTGGTGCTGAAAGGCCAGAACCGCCGCTCCTTTGAGGACCGGCTGGTCACCAACGTCCGGCGGCGGCTGAAAAAGTGCGGCAGCTTTCAGGTGTACGTCCGCCAGAGCACCATCTACGCCGAACCCGTGGAAGGCTGCGCCTGCGACATGGAGGCGGCCTACCGGGCCGCCCGGCAGGTGTTCGGCGTGGTGAGCGTGGCCCGGGCGGTGCCCTGCGAGAAGACCGTCCCCGCCATCGTGGAGACCGCCTCCCGCTACCTGGCGGAGGCCTTCGCCCGGGCGAAGAGCTTCAAGGTGGAGAGCAAGCGGGCGGACAAGAACTACCCGATGAACTCCATCCAGGTCTCCCAGGCCGTGGGCGGGGACCTGGCGGAGCGGTTCCCCAGCGTGGCGGTGAACGTCCACCACCCGGATCTGACAGTCTATGTGGAGATTCGGGAGAAGTACGCCTACGTCCACGCCCCCGCCGTCCCCGGCGCCGGCGGACTGCCGGTGGGCATGGGGGGCCGCGCCGTGTCCCTCCTCTCCGGCGGACTGGACAGCCCGGTGTCCTCCTGGATGATGGCCCGCCGGGGGGTGGAACTGGAGATGGTCCACTTCGTCTCCCCGCCCTACACCTCCCAGCAGGCCCAGGACAAGGTGCTGGAGCTGGGGCAGCTGCTGACGGCTTGGTGCGGCCGGATGCTGGTGCACATCGTGCCCTTCACGGAGATCCAGGAGGAGATCCGCCGCAAGTGCCCGGAGGAGTATTTCACCATCATCATGCGCCGCTTCATGATGCGTCTGGCGGAGGCCGTAGCCCGGCGGGCCGGGGCCAGGGCCCTGATCACCGGCGAATCCCTGGGCCAGGTGGCCAGCCAGACCATGATGGCCCTGGCGGCGACGGACGACGTGGCCTCCATGCCCGTTCTGCGGCCTCTCATCGGCATGGACAAGGTGGAGATCATCCGGATGGCCCGGGAGATCGGGACCTATGAGACCTCCATTCTGCCCTACGAGGACTGCTGCACGGTGTTCACGCCCCGGCATCCGGCCACCCGGCCCAGCCTCGAGGAGGTCCGCAGGGCGGAGAGTGTTCTGGATGTGGAGGGGCTGGTGGCCAGGGCCATGGAGGGGGAGAGCTGGATCAGGGTGAAACCCTGAGGGCTGATACTCGCCCTAACGGGCGGGGCGGGATTTCAGCCATGATGATGGCTGGGCAATGCACCCCCCATTTCTCTTTTCTCTG
>CAMNRF010000100.1 GCA_946551795.1 uncultured Oscillibacter sp. | reverse complement strand
GCGGCACAAGTACGACTACCACTGCCCGCCCTTCACCAAGGAGAGCCTGCTGTACCGGGAGATCTTTGAGAAGCACTACCCCGGCCAGGCGAAGATGATCAAGGATTTCTGGATGCCCAACAAGTCCTGGGAGGGCTGCGACGTGGACGATCCCTCGGCCCGGGCCCTCAGCAACTACGGCGCCAGCGGCGAGTAGTCCCGCCCCCGCGGACATCCCCGGACGGCACGGCCGATTTTACCGCCAACTCCGTTGGCTGATATGTATTAGGAGGAACAACTATGAACGCGAAGCTGCATCTGCCTGAGCTCTTCGGCAGCCAGGTCTTCAACGAGTGGACCATGAAGGAGCGCCTCTCCTCCGCGTCTTACGGCGCGTGGAAAAAGTGCGTCACCGAGGGCACATCCCTGGACATCTCCACCGCCAACGAGATCGCCGAGGCCATGAAGCAGTGGGCCGTGGAGCGGGGCGCCACCCACTTCACCCACTGGTTCCAGCCCATGACCGGCGTCACCGCCGAGAAGCACGACAGCTTCATCTCCCCCGCCGGCGGCGGCAGGATCATCATGGAGTTCTCCGGCAAGGAGCTGGTCCGGGGCGAGCCGGACGCCTCCTCCTTCCCCTCCGGCGGCCTGCGGGCCACCTTCGAGGCCCGGGGCTACACCGCCTGGGACCCCACCGCCTTCGCCTTTTTGAAGGAGGACTCCCTCTGCATCCCCACCATCTTCTGTTCCTACTCCGGCCACGCGCTGGACAAGAAGACCCCCCTCCTGCGCTCCATGGACGAGGTGAGCCGCCAGGCCATCCGCATCCTGCGCCTCTTCGGCGACACCGAGACCCGGCGGGTCACCGCCCAGGTGGGCGCGGAGCAGGAGTACTTCCTGATCGATAAGGGCCTCTATGACCGGCGCAAGGACCTGCGCATGACGGGCCGCACCCTCTTCGGCGCCAAGCCCCCCCGGGGCCAGGAGCTGGAGGACCACTACTTCGGCGCCATCAAGCCCCGGGTGGCCGCCTACATGAAGGACCTGGACGAAACCCTCTGGGCCCTGGGCGTCCCCTCCAAGACCAAGCACAACGAGGTGGCCCCCTCCCAGCACGAGATGGCCCCCCTCTACACCGACGCCAACACCGCCTGTGACCAGAACCAGCTGGTCATGGAGGTGATGAAGAAGGTGGCGGCCCGCCACGACCTGGTGTGCCTGCTCCACGAGAAGCCCTTCGCCGGCGTCAACGGCTCCGGCAAGCACGACAACTGGTCCCTGGGCACCGACACCGGCCACAACCTCTTCAAGCCCGGCTCCACCCCCAGCCAGAACGCCCGGTTTTTGCTGTTCCTGGCGGCCTTCGTCAAGGGCGTGGACGAATACCAGGACTTTCTGCGCACCACCGTGGCCACCGCCGGCAACGACCACCGCCTGGGCGCCCAGGAGGCCCCCCCGGCCGTGCTCTCCATCTTCCTGGGCGACGAGCTCAACGCCGTGGTGGAGTCCATCATCCACGACACCCGCTACACCGACGCCGGGAAGAAGATGCTCAAGGTGGGCGTGGACGTGCTGCCCGCCATCCGCCAGGACAACACCGACCGCAACCGCACCTCCCCCATGGCCTTCACCGGAAACAAGTTCGAGTTCCGGATGCCGGGCTCCTCCCTGTCCGTCTCCGGCCCCAACATCGCCCTGAACACCATCATGGCCGAGGAGCTGGAGCAGTTCGCCGACCAGCTGGAGCACGCGGAGGACTTCCAGTCCGCCCTGCACCAGCTGGTGAAGAAGACCTTCACCGAGCACCAGCGGATCATCTTCAACGGCAATGGCTACGATGACGCCTGGCTCCAGGAGGCGGAAAAGCGGGGCCTTGCCAACCTCAAGTCCACCGCCGACGCCCTGCCCGCCTATATCGCCCCCAAGAACATCCAGCTCTTTGTCAAGCACGGCATCTACACCGAGGCGGAGGTCCGGGCCCGGTACGAGATCCACGTGGAGAACTACTCCACCGTCATCTCCATCGAGGCCAAGACCATGATCGACATGATCCGCCACGACATCCTCCCCGCCGTCTCCCGGTACGCCGCCGACCTCTGCGCCCGGGCGGACAGCAAAAAGCGCCTGGGGCTCCCCTGCGCGTACGAGACCGACACCGCCAGGAGCGTGGCCGAGCTGACCGACACGCTGATGGAGGAGTGCCGCTTCCTGGCCGCGAACCTGACGAATCTCCCCGCCGGGCCGGAGGAGGCCATGCGCTACTGCCATGACACCCTGCTCCCGGCCATGGACAGGGCCCGAACCTCCGCCGACGCCCTGGAGGTCCTCACCGCCGCGGACTATTGGCCCATGCCCGTGTACAGCCAGTTGCTGTTCTCCGTGTAAGCTTCTCAAGGCCCCGCCCCGGCCCATCCGGCCGGGGCGGGGCTCCTCTTTTATGGGCGGGCAGACCTCTTCCACCGCTGGGAGTTCCTTCCTGCCGCTCCTTTTCCATCCAAAAAGTTCAAAATTTTCCCTTGCGTCCCCGGGGAGCCTGTGGTATACTGATACCCGCTGAAATCCAAACCACCGGAGGTGCCGCGGTGAAAAAGCGCAGTCACAAGCTTCTGGCCTCCACTCTGCTGGAGTGCGAACACGGATTCCAGGCCCGGCGGTATGAGTGGGCCTTCCTCTTTGGCTCCTTCCAGCCGGACTGCAATCCCCTGACCTACCTGAAGGGCTCCCTGCGGGCCTACAAGTTCCGGGGACATAACTTCTCCAATTCCCAGGCCTACATCAACAACCACATCCTGCGGCTCCAGCGGCGGACCAGCTGGAGCATCTGGCAGTATTACACCCTGGGCAAGCTGACCCACTACCTGGCCGACGCCTTTACCTTTCCCCACAACGAGAACTACCCCGACAGCCTCATCGCCCACCGGGAGTACGAGGACGCCCTGCGGGTGTATCTGGCGGAGTATCTTCAAAACCGCACCCTGCGTCTGGAGCAGGCCCGCCGGGATCTCATCCTGGCCATCGACGAGCTCCACCGCCAGTACATGGAGACCCAGGCGGATGTGGACCAGGACGCCCGGTTCATCCTGGAGGCCAACCTGCTCCTGATGGCCGGCTGCCTGCCGGCCGCCGCCTGAATCCCGGCAATATTCACAGTCTTTTTTCTGTTTTTGCTTCGCATTTGTGGGAATTACCCATTTCCATTTTCCCGTCGTCGTGCTATTCTGTTTGTAATTCAAGATTGCGAGGGATTTCCGACATGACCAGCACCGTCCGCAACGCTGAATACCGCTACTTTAGCTTTACCTATTTTTATGGTAAGGCTTATTTGGGTTTGGCTGAAAGCGTGCGCGTGTAACCTTTGGTTCTGTTGAAACCATTCGTACATGATGACCCGCGGCCGAACCGGCCGCGGGTCTTTTTGTATCATTCCGAACCTGTATTTTTTAGGAGGAGACCGCCATGATTGTCATTTTGAAACACGACCCCAACCGTGAACAGCTGGAGAGCCTCATCAACTGGCTCCAAGAGAAGGGCATCGCCATCCACACCAGCATCGGCGAGGCCCACACCATTCTGGGCCTGGTGGGCGACACGTCCAAGCTGGACATCGACCTCATCGCCGCTCTGGACATCGTGGAGGACGTGAAGCGGGTCCAGGAGCCCTACAAAAACGCCAACCGGAAATTCCACCCGGAGGACACGGTCATCCCCGTGGGCAACACCCAGATCGGCGGCGGCACGTTGACCATCATGGCCGGCCCCTGCTCCGTGGAGAGCGAGGAGCAGGTGGTGGCCATCGCCAAGGCGGTAAAGGCCAGCGGCGCCACCATGCTCCGGGGCGGCGCCTTCAAGCCCCGCACCTCTCCCTACGCCTTCCAGGGCCTGGGGGCCAAGGGACTGGAGTATCTGAAGATCGCCCGGCAGGAGACGGGCCTCCCCATCGTCACCGAGCTGATGGACCTAAGCCAGCTGCCCCTCTTCAAGGACGTAGACGTCATCCAGATCGGCGCGAGAAACATGCAGAATTTCGATCTCCTGAAAGCCGTGGGCCATCAGGACCGGCCCGTGATGATCAAGCGGGGCATGTCCGCCACCTACGAGGAGTGGCTCATGAGCGCGGAGTATGTCATGTCCGGCGGCAACGAGAACGTGATCCTCTGCGAGCGGGGCATCCGCACCTTTGAGCACTACACCCGCAACACCCTGGACCTGGCGGCCATCCCCGTGCTGCGGCGTCTGACCCACCTGCCCGTCATCATCGACCCCAGCCACGCCACCGGCAAGAACTGGCTGGTGGAGCCCATGGCCATGGGCGCTGTGGCCACCGGGGCCGACGGCCTCCAGATCGAGGTCCACAACGACCCCGCCCACGCCCTGTGCGACGGTCCCCAGTCCCTGAAGCCCGAGGACTTCGACCCCCTGGCGAAAAAGCTGCTGGCCCTCCACAAGGCAGTAAAATCCCTGGAGGGCTGAGGCGATGAATGTGGGAATTGTCGGCCTGGGGCTCATCGGCGGCTCCATGGCCAAGAGCATCAAGGCCCGCACGGGCCACACCGTCTACGGCGCCGACCTGGACGCCGAGACCATGACCCTGGCCCGGATGTGCGGGGCCATCGACGCTCCGCTGACGGAGGACAATCTCCCCCTGTGCGACCTGATCCTGATCGCCATCCGCCCCGGCGCAGCGGTGGAGTGGGTCCGCGCCCACGGGGCGCGGATCGCCGGAACTGCCATCGTGGTGGACCTGTGCGGCGTGAAGCGGGTGGTGGTGGAGTCCATCGCCCCCCTGGCGGAGCAGTACGGCTTCGCCTATATCGGCGGCCACCCCATGGCCGGCCGGGAGCGGGGCGGCTTCACGGCCTCCAGCGAGGACCTGTACGTGGGGGCCTCCATGATCCTGACGCCGGACAAGCGGACGGACATGAAGCTGCTGGAGACCCTCCAGGCCTTCTTCCTGGATCTGGGCTTTGCGGGGCTCACCTTCTCCCAGCCGGAGGAGCACGACCAGATCATCGCCTTCACCTCCCAGCTGGCCCACATCGTCTCCAGCGCCTATGTGAAGTCGCCGGAGGCCCAGCGGCGGCGGGGCTTCTCCGCCGGGAGCTTTCAGGACATGACCCGGGTGGCCCGGCTGGACGAGGAGATGTGGACGGAGCTGTTCCTGGACGACGCGGACTACCTTGTCAAGGAGCTGGATATTCTGATCTGTCATCTGACGGACTATGCTGAGGCGTTGAAGTCCCGCGACGCGGAGCGGGTAAAGGCCCTCTTGAAAGAGGGCCGGGAGTTGAAGGCTGCCGCCGGAGGGAATTGAATTCTTGCCCTCCCGGGCGGGGGCGGTGTATACTCGCCCTGGCGGGCGGGGGCGGGAATCAGCCATGATGATGGCTGGGCAATGCACCCCCCATTTCTCTTTTCTCTGTCTTG
>CAMNRF010000099.1 GCA_946551795.1 uncultured Oscillibacter sp. | reverse complement strand
TTCTTGAAGTCCCAGGTGTTGCCGGGGCAGCCCCAGACCCGGGAGCAGTACTTGTCACACCCGCAGCCGTCGCCCAGGCACACGTCCTGGTCCACCCAGACCCGGACGGGCTTCTTCTGCTTCTTGGCATTCAGCGTGGCGCAGGGCTGGCGCATGATGAGGACGTTCATGCCGTCCTCCTGCAGGAGCCGCTTGAGGGTCTTCTCCGTCTCCACCACGTCGAAGGGGTCCGCCACCTCCACCTTGCAGCCCATGGCCTCCAGAATCCGCTGGATGTTCATGGGCTCGGTGGTATCGCCCATGGCGGTGAGGCCGGTGCCGGGGTGGGGCTGGAAACCGGTCATGGCGGTGGCGGAGTTGTCCAGCACCATCAAGAGCATATTGGCCTTGTGGTACACGGCGTTCACCACGCCGGGCATGATGGTGTGGAAGAAGGTGGAGTCGCCGCAGACGGTGACCACCTTCTGGTCCAGGCCGTAGCGGGTCAGCTGACCCAGGGCCTCCGCCAGGTTGATGCCGGAGCCCATGCAGTTGCAGGCCTGGAAGGCGTACTGTCCGGCGAACTGGCCGGACATGATGTAGCACCCGATGTCGCCGATGACCACGCCGGGGTTCTTCTCCTGGCGCAGCACCCGCTTGAGGATGTGGAACGTAGCCCGGTGAGGGCACCCGGCGCAGAAGGTCATGTCCCGCTGCGGCAGCTCCAGGTGGGAGGCGATCTTCTTCTCAGGCAGGGGCACCCCGGTGAAGCCGGCGATGGCGGCGGACACGTTGTCCGGGTCCAGCTCGCCGATCTTGGGCAGGGCCCCGTCGTCCCGGCCCCGGAAGGTGAGGCGCAGCTGGTGCTTGCCCGCCAGGGCCTCCAGGTGCTCCTCCAGGAAGGGGTCCACCTCCTCCAGGATGAGGACCTCCTTGGCGGCCCTGAGATAGCCCAGTATGTAGTCCTCCGGCAGCGGCCAGAGGGTTCCCAGGGTCAAAAGACCCGCCTGCTCCTCCACTCCCAGGCGGTGCATGGCCTCCTGGGCGTAGAGCCGTCCGGTGCCGCCGGCCACGATGAGCTTCTCCGCGTTCTTGGGACCCGCGTAGTGGTTGTACGCGCAGTTTTCAAACTCGCTCCGCAGGGCCTCCAGCCGCTCCAGCATGGGCGTGTGGAGGTAAGAAACGCACACAAGCCTATCCCACTCCCGCACCTTCTGGAGGGGATGGGGCTTTTCCGGCAGGTCCCCCAGCCGCACGATGCCCCGCCCGTGGCACACCCGGGTGGTGAGCCGGACGATCACCATCTGTCCGGTGCGCTCGGAGAGTTCAAAGGCGTAGGGCACAATGTCCTTGGTCTCCTGCATGGTGGTGGGCTCCAGCAGCGCCACGCTGGCGGACTCCGCCTGCCAGCGGGAGTCGAACTCGTTGGTGCTGGAGTGGGCACTGGGATCGTCCGAGGTCACGATCACAAGTCCCCCCTTGACGCCGTGCTGGGCGCCGCAGTGCAGGGAGTCCGCCGTGCAGAGAAGTCCGTTCTGCTTCACAACGCACAGCGCCCGGGCCCCCGCCAGGGACGCGCCGATGCACGCCTCCAGGGCGCAGACCTCGTTGGTGGACCACTCGGCGTAGAAGTTCCGCTCCTTGGCGATTTTACCCAGCATCCCCAGCACCTGGGAGGACGGGGAGCCGGGGTAGGACGCGGCAAAGTTGATCCCGGCCTCCACCGCGCCGCGGACAATGGCCTCGTTGCCCTGCATCAGGCAGACCTGTCCCGGCGTGTTGGCCGTCATCGTCCATTCCATTGTTCCAAAGTCACCCTCTCTGAAAGAATTTTCTCTGGTTAAAAATTTGTCATGTTACCAGGCTCTATTGTAGCACCTTCGGCGGGAAATGCAAGCGGCGGCGGGAAATTTTGTGGGCGGGACGGAGGTTCCGCCGGGAGGGGAGGCGCGGGAGGGGAAACTGCGCGCCCCTGTGGGTGAAAGGGGAGGAATTCCGGCGGATTTTTGTCCTTTGCCGGCACCAGTGCAAATGTTATAGTAAGAGCAGAGGCGCGGGCGGAGAGAAATTTTTTTGACGCGGATGTCAGATTTTCGTCTGAAAGCTGTCTTTATAGGTGAGAGGAGGCGCTGTATGGACGACAACGACATCATCCGGCTCTATTGGGCCAGAGACGACCGGGCTATCCGGGCGACGGCGGAGAAGTACGGCCAATACTGTGGAAGCATCGCGCGGAACATCCTGAAGGACCAGCAGGACGCGGAGGAGTGTGTCAACGACACCTACCTGCGGGCGTGGAACGCCATGCCCGACCTCTGGCCTGAGCGGCTGCCCTCGTTCCTCGGCAGGATTACACGGAATCTGGCCTTCAACCGGTACCAGCACGGCCGCGCCGAAAAACGGGGCGGCGGGGAGACCGCCCTGGTTCTGGACGAGCTGGCCGGCTGTGTGTCCGGCCGGGACAGCGCGGAGCAGCTCCTGGACCGCCAGGAGCTGGCGCGGGCGCTGAATTCCTTCGTGAGGGACCTTCCGGAGGAGAAGCGGAGGATCTTTGTCCGCCGTTACTGGTACGCGGATTCCATCGCGGATATTGCCGGAGACTGCGGCGTGCTCCGGGGAACGGTATCGAAGGCCCTGGAGCGGATGCGGAGACAGCTGCGGACATATTTGAGAGAGAGGGGATTTGAGCTGTGAGGCGTGAGGAGTTTTTTGAAGTCCTTGGCGGACTGGAGGACGACATTGTGCAGGAGGCGAAAGCGCCTGCCCGTAAAGCCGCGAAATGGAGGGGGCTGCGGACAGCGGCAATCGCGGCGGCCCTCACCGCCCTCCTGGCCGTGCCCGCCGCGGCGTACACGGTGGAGACGGTCCGGTTTAACGCCGCCGTGCACTATCTGACCGGCCTGGGCATTGACGTGGAGGACCTCAGCGATTACTCCCGGCGGGAGGTCATCACGGCCTGTGAGGTCTACGACGCGGATGCCGGAGAGGACAACGAGCTGCTAAAGCGGCTTCTGCCGGAGTCCCCGCCTCCGTCCCGTCCAACGGAGCCCTCCGATGTGACCTCGGAGCAGATTCTGGCGCTGACGCCCACCATGACCGTGGGGGATGTGGCCGGCCTGCTGGGAGACACGCAGGATATTGGCTCCGGAATCTGTATTCTGCTCTACCGGGTGGACGGCACCCACCTGCTGCGGATTCCCTTTGCCGGCAGTGACGCGCAGCTGGGCGTCCGCGGAGAGGACCTGCTGAAAGCCCTGGAGCCCGTGGAGCAGCCCTGAGAATTTACGCACCGACAGCGCAAAGCCGCGCCGGGGGACATGGAAGCCCCCGGCGCGGCCGGAAAAGCGGCTGTCAGAACTCCAGGCTGCCGAAGGCCACGCACTTGCCGCTTCTGCGGTCAAAGAGCATGATATTCTCCCCGGAGATGTCCACCCGGACCTGGGCGCCGATGGTAAAGAGGGTGCTGCCGAACACCACGCCGGTGAGCAGGAAGTCCCCCACACGGACCTTGATGGTGGACTCCATGCCGGTGGGCATGGCGCCGTAGATCTCCCCGGAGAGGGCGCCGCTGTCCGCAATGCCGATGAACTCCGGCCGGATGCCCAGCACCAGGTCCTCGTTGGTGAGCACGGGCTCCTCCTGGAGGGAGAGGTCCTCCTCCTCGACCTTCGCGATGTGGTAGCGGAAGGTCTCGTCCTTGTTGCCCTTCTCCACAAAGCCCTTCTCCGCGGACTTGCGCCGGTGCTCCTCCGCCAGGGCCGCGTCGCGCTCGTCCCGGGAGCGGAACCAGCCGGCCAGGTCCAGGGGCTGGGCGGGCTTGAAGACGGCCCTCTGGTCCCCCAGGATGGTCAGCTCCACGGCCCCGTCCTCCCGCTGGGTCCCCCTGGCCTCCACGAAGTTGATGGAGGGGTTGCCCACGAAGTCCGCCACAAACAGGTTGTTGGGCCGGTTGTAGACCGTCAGGGGCGCGTCGTACTGCTGGAGCACGCCGTTGTTGATCAGGCAGATCTGGGTGGCCAGGGTCATGGCCTCCATCTGGTCGTGGGTGACGTAGACGAAGGTGGACCCGGTCTCCACGTGGAGACGCTGGAGCTCGTAGCGCATCTCCAGCCGGAGCTTCGCGTCCAGGTTGCTCAAGGGCTCGTCCATGAACAGCACCGAGGGCTCCGGGGCCAGGGTCCGGGCGATGGCCACCCGCTGCTGCTGACCGCCGGAGAGCTCCGCCGGGTAGCGGTCCATGAACATGCCGATCTTCACGATGCGGGACACCCGCCGGACGGAGAGGTCGATCTCCTCTTTCGTCAGCTTGCGGACCTCCTGAACCACCTGTCCGTTCTGCACGGTCTCAAAGTTCTCGTTCAGGCTCTGGGACTTTTTCGCGCTCTCCGCTCTCTCCCGCAGGGCGGCGGCCTCGGCGGACATGTCCTTTCCGCTCTCCAGATGGTAGCCGTAGAGCTTCTTTGCGGTGTAGAGGGAGATGGTGAAGGCGTCGATGAGCTTGATGTACGCCTTCTTCTCGTCGATCTTCCCCGTCTTGTCCCGGCAGTCCTCCAGGACCTTCACCACCTCGCCGGGATTTGCCAGGATCTCCGCAAGGCGGGCGGCGTTCCGGGCCTCAAAGTCGATCTTCGGCAGGGGCTCTTTGATGTTGGAGAGGCCGAAGGCGATGTTCTCGTAGACGGTCATGTTGGGCCACAGGGCGTAGTTCTGGAAGAGGAAGCCCACCTTGCGCTTGTTGGCGGGGACGTTGATGCCCAGGGCGCTGTCAAACACCACCTTGTCGCCGATGGTGATGCGGCCGCTGGTGGGGGTCTCAAGACCCGCGATCATCCGCAGCGTGGTGGTCTTGCCGCAGCCGGAGGGGCCCAGCAGGGTGACGAAGGAGTTGTCGGCGATGACCAGGTCCAGGTCGTCCACGGCGTAGAACTTCCCCCACCGCTTGGTAACGTGTTCCAATCTGATTTCAGGCATATGATTATCCTCCTATTCCCTTATCGAGGCTGGCTCCGGTGACCTTGTTGACCAGCGTGTTGCACACCAGAATGGTGACGATCAAAATCAGGTTGATGCCGCTGGAGAAGGCGTACAGGCCCATCTCGTCGAAGTAGTCCAGCGTGGTGGAGAGAATGAAGCCCTGGGTGCACAGCAGCATGAAGAGGCTCAGCTCCCGAAGGCACGTCATGAAGGGAAGCAGGTAGCCGCTGATGATGGAGGACTTCTGGATGGGGATGATGATGCGGGTCATCCGCTTGATCCAGGGGATGTCCTGGATGATGGCCGCCTCCTCGATCTCGCCGGAGAGCTGGAGCATGGAGTTCAGAGAGCTCCGGCTGGCGAAGGGGATGTACTTGATGGTGCCGGTGATGATCAGCAGGGTGTAGGTGTTGAAGAGGTTCACATACTGGTTGGAGAACAGGATGAAGAAGGCCACGCCCACGGCGATGGAGGGCATCAGGTACGGCAGAAACGCCACGCTGTTGACGTAATTGGCCCATTTACTTCGCCGGTTCTTGGAAACGGCGTAGCCGATGAGGGTGCCGATGGTGCCGGCGATCAGGGAGCAGCAGACACTGACCCAGATGGTGCCCTTGAAGGCCCGCCAGATGGTCTCGTTGTGGAGGATGCCCTTCTGGCCGTACATGCCGTTCTCGGAGACGTTCTCGTCCGTCACCCACCACTTGGTGGTGAGGTTGTCGGCGTCGCCGGTGTAGAGGAAGGAGTAGTCCCCGGGGTTGGGCAGGAAGGTCTCAAAGGCGAAGGAGACGATGGGGAAGATACTGGTGAAGAAGGTGACGATCACCAGCGCCAGGGCGATGATGTACTTCCCCGCCCGGCCCAGGTTGATCTTGGAGATCTGGCCGGACTTGCCGGTGACGGTGGTGTAGCTC
>CAMNRF010000098.1 GCA_946551795.1 uncultured Oscillibacter sp. | reverse complement strand
TGGTGCGTGGACGCATGGACTTCCTTCTCTTCCCGCGCTTCGCGCATAGCCGGGCAGTTTGATAGGCCCGCCGTTCTATTGGCGGTAGACGGACCGATTCCTCTAACGGGACCGGCTATGCGCGAAGCGCGGGAAGAGACGCTTGGGGCCTTGCGTCAAAGATGCAAAACACCCTGGTCGGCACTCGCAGATGCGGCGGAGCGCCGACGGACAGAACGGGGTCAGCCGCACCCGGTAGAGGACTGGCAATTCATATTGGCACCGATTCAGACCAGCCACCGTACTTTGGGCGAAATTTGACGAATGTCAAATTCTCGCCCCGGCGCCTCTCTTTTCTCTTTGGACCGTGCACGGCCCATTTCTCTTTTCTCTGGCAAGACAGAGAAAAGAGAAATGGGGGGTGCAAATGCACCAGCCATCATCATGGCTGATTCCCGCCCCGCCCGCCAGGGCGAGAACAATCCTCCCCACTTAGTGGTGAAACAGCCTCATCCCCGTAAAGCACATGGTCATGCCATACTTGTCCGCGGTCTCAATGACATGGTCATCCCGAATCGACCCGCCGGGCTGGACAATGTATTCCACCCCGCTCCGCCGGGCCCGCTCCACATTGTCCCCGAAGGGGAAGAAGGCATCCGACCCGCAGGTGACGCCGCGAAGCCCGGCAATCCAATCCCGCTTCTCCTCCGCCGTCAGGGGCTCCGGCCGGGTCTTGAAGGTGTTCTGCCACTCGGCCAGCAGCCACCGGCTCTCCTCCTCCGAGAGGTAGCAGTCGATGGCGTTGTCCCGGTCCGGGCGGCGGATGCCGTCGAGGAAGGGCAGACTCAGCACCTTGGGGTGCTGCCGCAGGTACCAATTGTCGGCCTTGCCGCCGGCCAGCCGGGTGCAGTGAATCCGGCTCTGCTGCCCCGCCCCCACGCCGATGGCCTGTCCGTCCTTCACGTAGCACACGGAGTTGGACTGGGTGTATTTCAGCGTGATGAGGGCCGTCACCATGTCAATTTTCGCCGCCTGGGGAAGGTCGCGGCTTTTGGTGACAATATTGCCGAGGAGGCCCTCGTCGATTTTGTACCCGTTCCGCCCCTGCTGGAAGGTAACCCCGAAGACATCCTTGTACTCCACGGGATCGGGCACGTAGTCCGGGTCCATTTGCACCACATTGTAATTGCCCTTTTTCTTGGCTCTGAGGATCTCCAGCGCCTCCGGGGTGTAGCCCGGTGCGATGATGCCGTCGGAGACCTCCGCCTTGAGATACTGGGCGGTGTCGGCGTCGCACACGTCGGAGAGGGCCGCCCAGTCGCCGTAGGAGCACAGGCGGTCCGCCCCCCGGGCCCGGATGTAGGCACAGGCGATGGGGGAGAGGCCGCGGCCCGATTCCACAAAGTAAATTTTCCTGTCCGTCTCGCTGAGGGGCAGGCCCACGGCGGCCCCGGCGGGGGAGACGTGCTTGAAGCTGGCGGCAGCGGGTAGGCCGGTGGCCTCCCTCAGCTCCCGGGCCAGCTGCCAGGCGTTCAGGGCGTCCAGGAAATTGATGTAGCCCGGCCTGCCGTTCAGGACGGTGACGGGCAGATCCCCGCCGCCGCGCATAAAGATGCGGGAGGGCTTCTGATTGGGGTTGCAGCCGTATTTCAGTTCCAGTTCCGTCATGGTTCGCACTCCTTGTTCTCAAACATTTTAAGGCGATAGGTTGCCGGTGATTTGGCGGCCCGTCCACCCGGATCGGTCCCCCGCCAGCTCCCGGCACACCATCTCCGCCGCCTGGGGCAGGAGGACCCACTCCGCCTGCTCCATCACCCGGCGCTGGAGGGTCTCCGGCGTGTCGCCGGGGAGGACCTCCACCGCCCTTTGCAGCAGGATTCTCCCGCCGTCGGGAATCTCGTTCACCAGGTGCACCGTGGCGCCGGTGACCCTCACCCCCCGCTCCAGGGCCGCCTCATGGACCCGGAGGCCGTACATCCCCTTCCCGCAGAAGGCGGGGATCAGGGAGGGGTGGACGTTGATGATCCGGTCCGGCCAGCGCCGGACAAAATCCTCCGAGAGGATGGAGAGGAAGCCCGCCAGGACGATCACGTCGATCTCGTGCTCCGCCAGCTTTTGCAGCAGAGCGGCCTCGAAGGACGCCTGGCCGGCACCCCTCCTGGGTACGGCAAAGCCGGGTACTCCGTGATTGCGCGCCCGCTCCAGGGCATAGGCCCCCTCCGCGCTGGAGAGGACCAGTACGATCTCCCCGTGGGGGAGCTTCCCCGCCTCCTGAGCGTTCAGCAAGGCCTCCAGATTGGTTCCGCCGCCGGAGACCAGCACGGCGATCCGCTTTCTGCTCATACGGCTTCAAACGACACGCCGCCATCGGCCCTGGTGACAACGCCGACACAGGCGGCGTCCCGTTCGCCGGCGGCCGCCAGCAGCTCCAGAGCCCGGTCTCCCTGCTCCATCGGCACCGCCAGCACCATGCCCAGGCCCATGTTGAAGGTGTTGTACATATCGTGGTCCGAAATGCCGCCCCGCTTTTGGATCAGCTCAAAGATGGGCTGTCTGGGAATGGCGTTGGGCAGAATTTTTGCTCCCAGACCCTTGGGAAGCATTCTGGGAATGTTCTCAAAGAAGCCGCCGCCGGTGATGTGGCTGGCGCCGTGGAGGTCCACGCCGCCCTCGATCAGGGCCAGAACCGGCTTCACATAGAGCTTCGTGGGAGCCAGGAGCACCTCTCCCAGGCTCTTGCCCTCCAGGGCCTCCACGGGGGCGGTGAGGTCGGCGTGCTCAATGTCG
This sequence comes from uncultured Oscillibacter sp., assembly GCA_946551795.1. GTDB lineage: Bacteria > Bacillota > Clostridia > Oscillospirales > Oscillospiraceae > Oscillibacter. The sequence continues at coordinate 3,169 of CAMNRF010000098.1, read as the reverse complement.
AAGACCTTGCGCACCAGGGAGAAGCCGTTGGAGTGGACGCCGGAGGAGGTCAGGCCGATCAGCGCGTCGCCCTCCCGGACCCGGCTCCCATCGATGATCTTCTCTTTGTCCACGATCCCCACGGCGAAGCCGGCGATGTCGTAGTCGTCCGGGGCCATGACGCCGGGGTGCTCGGCGGTCTCGCCGCCGATGAGGGCGCAGCCGGAGCGGACGCAGCCCTCCGCCACGCCGGAGACGATGGAGGCCGCCTTCTCCGGCTTGTTTTTGCCGATGGCGATGTAGTCCAGAAAGAAGAGGGGCCTTGCCCCGCAGCAGACGATGTCGTTGACGCACATGGCCACGCAGTCGATGCCGATGGTGTCGTGCCGGTCCAGCAGCTGGGCGATGCGCAGCTTGGTGCCCACGCCGTCGGTGCCGGAGACCAGCACCGGCTCCTTCATCCCGGCGAGGTCTGGGGCGAAGAGCCCGCCGAAGCCCCCGATGCCGGAGACCACGCCGGGGATGGCGGTCCGGGCCGCGTGCTCTTTCATCAGCTGTACGCCCCGGTAGCCGGCCTCGATGTCCACGCCGGCGGCGGCGTAAGCGGCGGAATGGGAGTTGTTCATATAAAACCTCCGTTTTGAATTTGAAAATCCCTGAATGGAACGCCGCAGGGGCGATGATGAACCGCCCGTCCGACGGGAAATCCGGTCTTCCGTTGACTGTCCGATTCAAAATCCGGCATTTGAGGAGGACGGGCGGCAGACTGCCGCCCCGGCAGGGGATGGGCCGTTATTCCCTGCCGGTCCAGCAGTAGGTGCAGACCTTCTCCCGGTCGATGCCGATGGCCTCCAGCAGTCCCTCCAGGGACTGGTACCCCAGGGAGTCGAAGCCCAGCTTCTCACAGATGCGCTTCAAAAGGCACTGGCCCCGGCCGGTGGAGGCGTCGGCGTACTCCTCCAGGTGCTGCTGGCCCTCGTCCCCCTCCAGCTCCTGGACCACCCGCCGGGCCAGCAGATCCATGTCCGAGCTGCCCCGGGAGAAGTTCAGATACTTGCAGCTGTACATGATGGGAGGGCAGGCGGAGCGCATGTGGACCTCCCTGGCCCCGGACCCGTAGAGGAACTCCACGGTCTCCCGCAGCTGGGTGCCCCGGACGATGGAGTCGTCCACAAATAGGAGCCGCTTGCCCTGGATCAGCTCCGGCACGGGGATCTGCTTCATCTTGGCCACCTGGTTGCGCACGTTCTGGTCCGCGGGCATGAAGGAGCGGGGCCAGGTGGGGGTGTACTTTACAAAGGGCCGGGCGAAGGGCATGTGGCTCTCGTTGGCGTAGCCGATGGCGTGGGGCACGCCGGAGTCCGGCACGCCGGCCACGCAGTCCACCGCCGGCAGGGTGCCGCGGCGGCGCTCCTCCCGGGCCATGACGGCGCCGTTGCGGCAGCGCATGACCTCCACGTTGACCCCCTCGTAGTTGCTGTTGGGATAGCCGTAGTAGGTCCAGAGAAAAGCGCAGATCTTCATCTGCTCCCCCGGGGGGGAGAGAGTCTCGTAGCCGTCCGCGCGGATGCGGACGATCTCCCGGGGACCCAGCTCGTAGTCCACCTCATAGCCGATCTTGTGGCAGGCGAAGGACTCGAAGGACACGCAGTACCCCTGGTGGTTCTTGCCGATGAGCACCGGCAGGCGGCCCATCCGGTCCCGGGCGGCTATGATCTCCCCCCGGTCCGTGAGAATCAGCAGCGTGAGGGAGCCGTCGATGATCTCCTGGGCGTGGAGGATGCCGGAGACCAGGTCGTCCTTCTGGTTGATGAGGGCGGCGGCCAGCTCCGTGGAGTTGACCTTGCCGCTGCTCTGGGCCATGAACTGGTGGCCGTGGTCCGAGAAGTACCGCTCCACCAGCGTCTCGGCGTTGTTGATGATGCCCACGGTGGTGATGGCGTAGAGCCCCAGGTGGGACCGCACCAGCAGGGGCTGGGGGTCCGTGTCGCTGATGCAGCCGATGCCGCCGCACCCGTGGAACTCTGCCAGGTCCTTTTCAAACTTGGTGCGGAAGGGGGTGTTCTCGATGGAGTGGATCTGCCGCTGGAAGCCGTCCGCGGGGTCGTGGAGGACCATGCCGCCCCGGCGGGTGCCCAGGTGGGAGTGGTAGTCCACGCCGAAGAAGAGGTCCAGCGTCACGTCCCGCTGTGAGACGGCGCCGAAGAAGCCCCCCATCAGAGGGCCTCCGTCATACGGCGCATGACCTCGGCGTAGGCGTCCTCCACGCCGCCCAGATCCCGCCGGAAGCGGTCCTTGTCCAGCTTCTCATGGGTCTTGCTGTCCCAGAGGCGGCAGGTGTCGGGGCTGATCTCGTCGGCCAGGACGATAGTACCGTCCACCAGGCGTCCGAACTCCAGCTTGAAGTCCACCAGCGTCACACCGCAGGAGGCCCAGAAGGACTTGAGGAAGTCGTTGACGGCGAAGGCGTACTTTTGGATGGTCTCGATCTCCGACCGCGCGGCCAGCTTCAGCGCCAGGGCGTGGGAGGTGTTCAGCAGGGGGTCGTCCAGGGCGTCGCACTTGTAGGAGAACTCGATGGTGGGGGCGTCGAAGACGATGCCCTCCTCCACGCCGTACCGCTTGGCGAAGGACCCGGCGGAGATGTTGCGGACGATGACCTCCAGGGGCACGATAGAGACCTTCTTCACCAGGGTCTCCCGCTCACTGAGCTCCTGGACGAAGTGGGTGGGGATGCCGGCCTTCTCCAGCTTTGCCATAAAGCGGTTGGTCATCTGGTTGTTGATGACGCCCTTGCCGGCGATGGTGCCCTTTTTCGCGCCGTTGAAGGCGGTGGCGTCGTCCTTGTAGTCCACAATAACCAGGGTTGGGTCTTCGGTGGCGAAGACCCGTTTGGCCTTGCCCTCATAGAGCTGTTCTAATTTCTGCATGGTGATGACCTCCATCATAGATGTGGTGATATGGTACACACTTCAAGTGTGCGGGTTTTGTATTCCTTCGGAATCCGCCCCACGGGGGCGGGACGGGGGGTGTTCCGCCTGCGGGCGGGGCTTGTTTCTGCCCTGACGGGCAGGGGGGGTCAGCCATGAAGATGGCTGGGCTTTTGCACCCCCCATTTTCTCTTTTTCTGGGCGCAGAAAAAGAGAAAACGGGCCGTGCACGGTCCAAAAGAGAAAAAGACGCTGGGGGC
>CAMNRF010000097.1 GCA_946551795.1 uncultured Oscillibacter sp. | reverse complement strand
ACGGCGTGGTGGAGGACTGCGTCAACGCCGTGGGCGTGGACGTGAACACCGCCTCCCCCTCCCTCCTCCAGCGGGTGGCGGGCCTCAACGCCACTACCGCGAAGAACGTGGTGGCCTACCGGGAGGAGAACGGCCCCTTCACCTCCCGGAAGCAGATTTTGAAGGTCCCCAAGCTGGGACCCAAGGCCTTTCAGCAGTGCGCCGGCTTTCTGCGGGTGCCGGAGAGCAAGTCCGTCCTGGACAACACCGCCGTCCATCCGGAGAGCTACGAGGCCGCGGAGAAGCTGCTGGCCCTGACGGGACACACACTCTCGGAGGCGGGCTCCCTCCGGGACCTGAGCGCCCAGGTGAAGTCCTACGGCGAGGAACAGGCCGCCGAGGCCTGCGGCGTGGGCCTCCCCACTCTGCGGGACGTGGTGGGGGAGCTGATGAAGCCGGGCCGGGACATCCGGGACGACCTGCCCCAGCCCATCCTCCGCACCGACGTGCTGGAGATCAAGGACCTGAAACCCGGCATGGTGCTGACGGGCACCGTCCGCAACGTCATCGACTTCGGCGTCTTCGTGGACATCGGCGTCCACCAGGACGGTCTGGTCCACATCTCCCAGGTGGCGGACAAGTTCATTAAGCACCCCTCCGAGGCGGTGTCCGTGGGGGACGTGGTGAAGGTGGTGGTGCTGGAGGTGGACGAGAAAAAGAAGCGGATCAGCCTCTCCATGCGCCAGGTGCCCAAGGGCTGACCCACCGGCGGATCACATAAGGAAAAATAATATCGAATATTATCACTTTGCGCTTTACTTATAGAGGGAACCCCGTTATAATAGGAAAGGTTGAGCGCGCGTTTTCGCGATAGGTCAACCTCTCCATTGCAATTCCAAAAAACCGGGAGGTTTTTCAAATGTCAAATTGCGCCATTGTAGGCATCAACTGGGGCGACGAGGGCAAGGGCCGCATGGTGGACCTTCTGACTCGGGACTACGACGTGGTGGTCCGCTACCAGGGCGGCGGCAACGCCGGACACACCGTGGTGAACGAGAGGGGCAGGTTTGCCCTGCACCTGCTGCCCTCCGGCATCTTCCGGGAGGGTGTGGTAAACATCCTGGGCAACGGCGTGGCTGTGGACTGCGAGAGCCTGTGGACGGAGATGCAGGACGTCACCGCCAAGGGCGTGGCCCTGACGCCGGAGAATCTGAAGATCAGCGACCGGGCCAGCCTGCTGCTGCCGTGGCACCGGGACCTGGACGGTCTGGAGGAGGCCCGCCTGAAGGACAAGAAGTACGGCTCCACCAAGCAGGGCATCGCCCCCTTCTACTCCGACAAGTACCAGAAGAAGACGGTCATGGCCGGGGAGCTCCTCTACCCCGAGAAGCTCTGGGAGCACCTGGAGGGCATCCTGGAGTGGAAGAACCTGACCCTGGAGAGAGTCTATGGCGCCAAGCCCTATACCATGGAGGACCTGCGGAGCTGGTTCGCGGACTTCGGCGAGAAGATCAGGCCCTTTGTCTGCGATACCGGCGCGTTTCTGCGCCGGGCCCAGGGGGCGGGGAAGAAGATCCTCTTCGAGGCCCAGCTGGGCTCCCTGCGGGACCTGGACTACGGCATCTACCCCTACACCACCTCCTCCAACCCCATCGCCGCCTACGCCCCGGTGGGCTCCGGCCTGCCCTCCGTGAAGATCGACAAGATCGTGGGCGTGGTGAAGGCCTACTCCTCCTGCGTGGGCGAGGGCCCCTTCACCTGCGAGTGGTTCGGCGAGAAGGCGGAGAAGCTCCGGGAGGCGGGCAGCGAGTACGGCGCCAAGACCGGCCGCCCCCGCCGGGTGGGTCCCATCGACATCGTGGCCACCCGCTACGGCGTGGAGTGCCAGGGCGCCACCACCATCGCCCTGACCAAGCTGGACGTGTTGAGCTACTTGGACGAGATCCCCATCTGCGCCCGCTACGAGCTGGACGGGCGGGAGACCGACGCGTTCCCCTTCCCCGCCGTTCTGCCGGACGCCAGGCCGGTGGAGACCTCCATGCCCGGCTGGAAGTGCGACATCTCCGGCGTGCGGAGGTGGGAGGACCTGCCCCAGGCCGCCCGGGACTATGTGGAGTACATCGAGAAGGCCATCGGCTGCCCCATCGGCTACGTCTCCGTGGGTCCGGAGCGGGAGGCCATCATTCTGCGCTGACCGCAGCGCCGGAACGGGCACGGGCCGCCGAGGGCGGCGGCCCCTACAATTTGCCTCGTCCAAACATCAAATTTCAGAAGCGGATCTGTGTGCCCGCCCTTCCTCCGCAAATACCGCACTCCCTCAGAGTATCCTGTAGGGCCGCCCCCCTTCTGCCGGCCATCCCCGCAGCCTCCCGCACCCCCAGCGGAATCCGCAGGGGCGATTATCAACTGCCCGTCTTCAGGAATACCGGACTTTCGATAAACGCCGTAGGGGCCGCCGCCCTCGGCGGCCCGTCCCCCCACACCTTCCACGCTCCCCCCGGAGCACCCGCAGGGCCCGAACCCCTGGCTGGGCCTCCCCTACACGATCACCATACATAAAGAGGTTATCACATGAAAGACCGCTACGAATCCCCCCTCTCCTCCCGCTACGCGTCCGAGTTCATGCTGCGCCTGTTCTCCGCCGAAACGCGGATTCAGACCTGGCGGCGGCTGTGGGTGGCCCTGGCCCGGGCGGAGCACAATCTGGGCCTGCCCGTGACGGCGGAGCAGGTGGCGGAGCTGGAGGCCCACGTCACTGACATCGACTTTGATATGGCGGCACGGCGGGAAAAAGAGGTCCGCCACGACGTCATGGCCCACGTCTACACCTACGGCAAGGCCGCCCCCTCCGCCGCCGGCATCATCCACCTGGGGGCCACCAGCTGCTATGTCACCGACAACGCGGACCTGATCCTCTACCGGGAGGGCCTGCGGCACCTCCGGGGGGAGCTGATCGCCGTGCTGGCGAATCTCAGCCGGTTCGCGGAGCAGTACAAGGCCGCCCCCACCCTGGGCTACACCCACTACCAGCCCGCCCAGCTGGTGACCGTGGGCAAGCGGGCCGCGCTGTGGATGCAGGATTTCCTCAGCGACCTGGAGGAGCTGGACTTCGTCCTCTCCACCCTGAAATTCCGGGGCTGCCGGGGCACCACCGGCACGGAGGCCAGCTTCCTGGACCTCTTCGAGGGGGACGGAGCCAAGGTGGACGAGCTGAACCGGCAGGTCTCCGGGGAGTTCGGCTTCGAGCGGTGCTTTACCGTTTGCGGCCAGACCTATCCCCGGAAGGTGGACAGCCGCATTTTGAACTGCCTCAGCGCCATCGCCCAGAGCGCCTGCCGGATGGCAAATGACATCCGCCTCCTCCAGCACGACCGGCAGGTGGAGGAGCCCTTTGAGAAGAACCAGATCGGCTCCTCCGCCATGGCCTACAAGCGCAACCCCATGCGGTCCGAGCGCATCTGCTCCCTGAGCCGCTATCTGATGGCCGACGCCATGAACGCGCCGATGACGGCCTCCGTCCAGTGGCTGGAGCGGACGCTGGACGACTCCGCAAACCGCCGGATCTCCATGCCGGAGGGCTTCCTCTGCGCCGACGCCATCCTCCGCCTCTGCCAGAACGTCACCGACGGGCTCCACGTCAACGAGAAAGTGGTGGACCGGGCGGTGCGGGACTACCTGCCCTTCATCGCCACAGAGAACCTGATGATGGAGGGGGTCAAGCGGGGCGGAGACCGCCAGGCCCTCCACGAGATCATCCGCACCTGCTCCATGGCCGCCACCGCCAAAATGAAGGAGGGGGAGCCCTGCGACCTGCTCTCCCGCCTGGCGGCGGAGTCGGCCTTCGGCATGACGGAGGCCGAGATGGAGGCCGTGCTGGACCCGGCGCTCTACATTGGCCGGTGTCCCCAGCAGGTGGACGCCCTGCTGGCCCAGGTCCGGCCCCTGCTGGCGGAGTCCTCCGCGGAAAAGCCGGAGATCAATCTCTGAGTTACCGTCAGCACACTTAAAAATCGGTACATACCGATTTTTAAACAGCGGCAAAGCCACTGTCGGGTAAAACCCCTGTGGTGACTATAAAATGCGTTCACAAGGCTGCGGCGGGCGGCTGTTCTTATACAAAGGACAGCTGTCCGCCATTGGTTTACGCTTTTTCCAAAAAGGTTGCGGGAAATTCCCGCCGGATTTTGTGTGTTTTGACGTTGACAAACGACCGCTCCCGGTGATACACTGCAAACATCAATTGAACAGCGTCAAGGCGTTGATGGAGAAAAGTACCGCGGACGTTCCGGGCCAGTGAGCGGGGGATGGTGGAAACCCCGTACCAAAGAATCCGCGGAAAGAACACTCCGGAGCCGCAACCTGAACGCGGGAGTTCCGTTAGTAAGTGCGACGGGTCGTGACCGTTACATCACGCGGGCTTGTTGGAGCCTTGAAGAGGTGGCGTCCCATTGGGAGGCAAATTAGGTGGCACCGCGGATAGCAGCTATTCGTCCTAAAATTTTAGGATATAGCTGCGTTTTATTTTATCTTGGAGGTGCGCTTATGTGTACAATCATGGGATTCTCCCAAAAGACGCTGACCCGGCAGGAGATCGCCCCCTTCCTGGACCGCACGGCCTCCCGGGGCCCGGACATGAGCCGCGTCGTGGAGACCCCCTCCGGCTGGCTCTGCTTCCAGCGCCTTTCCATCATGGGCCTCACGGAGGCGGGGATGCAGCCCTTCACCCTGAACGGGGACTCCGTGGTCTGCAACGGCGAGATCTACGGCTTCCGCCCCCTGAAACGGCAGCTGGAGGAGAAGGGGTACCAGTTCCAGAGCGGCAGCGACTGTGAGGTCCTGCTCCCCCTGTTTCACGAGTACGGCCTGGGGATGTTCTCCCGGCTGGACGCGGAGTTCGCGCTGGTGATCTACGACGCGTCCACGGATTCCCTCATCGCCGCCCGGGACCCCATCGGTATCCGCCCCCTGTTCTACGGGTACGACCGCTCCGGCGCCATCGTCTTCGCCAGCGAGGCAAAAAACCTGGTGGGGCTGTGCGCCGAGATCCGCCCCTTCCCGCCGGGACACTACTACGCCTACGGGAAATTCGTCCGCTATGCGGACCTCACTACCGTCCGGGAGTACTGCCGCAACGATCTGGAGACGGTGTGCCGGGGCATCCGGAACCGGCTTATCGCCGCCGTGGATAAGCGGCTGGACGCCGACGCGCCGGTGGGCTTCCTCCTCTCCGGCGGGCTGGACTCCTCGTTGGTGTGCGCCATCAGCGCCATCGCCCTGGGGAAGAAGATCCGCACCTTCGCCATCGGCATGGACACCGACCCCATCGACCTCAAGTACGCCCGGGAGGTGGCCGATTTCATCGGCGCCGACCACACGGAGGTCATCATGACCCGGCAGGAGGTGCTGGACTCCCTGGACGGCCTCATCGCCCTGCTTGGAACCTGGGACATCACCACCATCCGGGCCAGCATGGGGATGTATCTTTGCTGCAAGGCCATCCACGAGCGGACGGACATCCGGGTGATCCTCACCGGGGAGATCAGCGACGAGCTCTTCGGCTACAAATACACCGACTTCGCCCCCGACGCCGAGAGCTTCCAGGCCGAGGCCAAAAAGCGGGTGGACGAAATCTACATGTACGACGTCCTGCGGGCGGACCGCAGCATCTCCGTCAACTCCCTGGAGGCCCGGGTGCCCTTCGGGGACCTGGACTTTGTGAAATACGTCATGTCCATCGACCCGGCGATGAAGATGAACACCTACGATATGGGCAAGTACCTGCTGCGCCACGCCTTCGAGGGGGACCACCTCCTGCCGGAGCACATCCTCTGGCGCCAGAAGGCCGCCTTCTCCGACGCCGTGGGCCACTCCATGGTGGACGACCTGAAAGCCTACGCGGAGGAGACCTACACCGACGAGGCGTTTGAGGCCCTGCGGCACAAGTACGACTACCACTGCCCGCCCTTCACCAAGGAGAGCCTGCTGTAC
>CAMNRF010000096.1 GCA_946551795.1 uncultured Oscillibacter sp. | reverse complement strand
TCCACAAGCGGAGAAAAAAGAAAATGGGGGGTGCATATGCCCAGCCATCATCATGGCTGAAACCCCGCCCCCGCCCGCCAGGGCGGTGTTCCCCCGTTCCCGGCGGTAAGCGTCAGCGCCCTGGGACAACAGGCACGCCGTCTTTCAGCTGGAAGGAGGCGGCGGTGCAGCCGAAGGAATTCATCTCCCGCGAATCCTGGGAGGAGGTATACAGCGGAAACACCAGCCGGTAGTTTCCGTCGGGGAGACCGGTATAGTACTCCTTGGCAAAGGTGGAGGTGTAGCTCTTCCTGGGGAGCAGGGTGTGGCTCTCCAAAGTCATGGCCCGCGGGGGAAGAGGCACAGTGTACCACCAGCCCGCCAGAGATACCTCCAGCCAGGCCCCGCCGCCATTGGAATGGCTCAGCGGGGTGCCGGTGCCGTTCGAGACGGTCCAGGAGAGGTTTTCGCCGCTGGTATCCAGGGTCATGTACAGCTCCCGGTCCAGATTTTCCACAGACGAGGGCTCCATAAACCAGTGATTCCACCGGCCGTCCCGGAGAGCCAGCAGAGGCAGGGCACAGGGCGGGGCCTGCGTGGCTTTCGCGTCTTTCGCGAACTGCTTCCAGACAGCCGGAAAGTCGATGTCCGCCAGCAGGGTGTTTCCCTGGTTGTCCAGCCAGACACCGCGGCAGTACAGCGCCTCATAGTCGTCCGTCCGGCCGCTGCCGCTGATGGAGAGCTTGTAAACGGGCCAGGGGTTTTCCGGGGCGATCCAGCCGGTCACCGCGCGGCCCTTGACGGGGCTGAGAGCAGTTTCCAGCGCCGTTTTTTCCGGATATACCGTCTCCTCATAGATGCTTGCGGAGGAGACGGTCTCTCCGTCGTAGCGGTACAGTGTCACGGTTCGCTGGGGCCGCAGGGCAAAGGGCAGCTCCAGTGTGGTCTCCTCCTCCGCCACGGTCATGCCGGTTTGGGAGGCGATCAGCTGCCCGGCCTCCTCCGTCGTGAGCCACCGCAGCTCCGCCCCGCCCCACTCCACGGCGGCAAAGCCCTTGCGCTCAAAGGCGGGCAGCTCCTGCTCCGGGATCTCCACCGCTCCCTCCAGGGGCCGCCAGGCCATGAACACCCGCAGGAGGCTGTCCGGCTCCGGGGTGATGGTCAGTTTGGCGTGATCCGTGTAGGCGTCAAACTGGAAGGCCACGAGGTTGAACTCGTTGGCCTGCATTTTGGGAAGCCAGTAGACGATGAACTCGTTGGCCTCCCGGCGGGTGAGGCCCAGCTTCGCAAGAGAATCCTCCAAAAAGGCGGCGGTGTCCTCCCCGGGGACGCAGAAGCCCCGGGAGAAGTCATAGTCCCCGTCGGAGAGGCCCTCCCAGTAGAGGTAATTGTAGGTCTGGCCCTCCTTGTCCTTCAGAGTGCCGCCCGGCGCGGCGGTGACGGTCCAGCCCTCCTCGCCATAGGCGGGGTAGGTGCAGGTCAGCTCCCCGCCGTAGTCCAGGCGGACGTTGACCTCAGTTTCCTTCTCCGGGTAGAGGTAGAGGACGGGCTTGGCGTCGGCGGCGGGGCCCGGCGTCTCCTCCCGGCAGCCGGTGAGCAGGGCGCACAGCAGCGCCGCCAGGCACAGCGGGACAAGGGCTCTTCGTTTCATAGAGGTGCCTCCTTTTTATGGCGCTTATACAGGCTGAGACGAAAAAAGGGGCGGGGTGGTTTCGGAGGCGTGAGAAATCAATCCTCCCGGAAGACGATGTTGCCCGGCTCGGCGCTCTCGATGATGGCCAGGGACTTGAGATTCACCCCGGCGGCCCGGAGGCGGTCGCCGCCGCCCTGGAAGCCCTTCTCCACGGCGCAGCCGATGCCCACCAGACTGGCCCCGGCCTTCTCCACGATGTCGCAGAGGCCCCGCATGGCCTCGCCGTTTGCCATGAAGTCGTCGATGATCAGCACCTTGTCGTCGGCGGAGATCCACTCCTTGCTCACCAGCAGGGTGACCTTTTTCTTATAGGTATAGGAGAAGATGTCGCTCTGGTACAGGCCGCCCTCGATGTTGTCGCTCTTGGCCTTCTTGGCGAAGATCATGGGCTTGTGGAAGTGGCGGGCCACCACGGCGGACAGGGCGATGCCGCTGGCCTCGGCGGTGAGGATCACGGTGACCTCGTCCATGTTGAAGTGGCGGCCGAACTCCTGGGCGATGTGCTCCATGAGCTCCGTGTCGACGCGGTGGTTCAAAAAGCCGTCCACCTTGATGATGTTGCCGGGCAGCACCTTGCCCTCTTTGACGATGCGGTCCTTCAGTTCCTGCATATGTGTCTTCCCCCTTACTTTTTTTGTAAAAGTTCTGTAAAAAATATGTACTACCATTATCCCGGATTCCGCCGGATTTTGCAAGTGATTTTCCAGACAAAAAGCCTCCCCCGCCGCAGAAAAGCCCTGTCTGTTTTCGACAGAAAGCACAAAGAAGCGCCAAAGCCGCGCCGTGGGGAGACACGGCGCGGCTTTTCGCTCACTCCAGGGCCTGGGCCACCGGGTCCAGCCAGGCGCCCTGGAAGGACTCGATGTCCCCGGCGTCCATCAGGGAGGCCAGGGCGGGATCGATGGGCATTTCCGCCAGCAGCTGGAGGCCGTGGCGGGCGGCGGCCGCGGCGGTTTTGCCCTCGCCGAAGAGGCGGAGCTTTTTGCCGCAGTCCGGGCAGGTGACGTAGCTCATGTTCTCCACCAGGCCCACGATGGGCACCTCCATCATCTCGGCCATCTTCACGGCCTTCTCCACCACCATGCCCACCAGCTCCTGGGGGGAGGCCACCACTAAGATGCCGTCCAGGGGGATGGACTGGAACACGGAGAGGGACACGTCGCCGGTGCCCGGGGGCATATCCACAAAGAGGTAATCGCAGTTCCACAGGACGTCGGTCCAGAACTGCTGCACCACGCCGGAGATGATGGGGCCCCGCCAGATCACCGGGTCCGTCTCGTTCTGGAGCAGCAGGTTGGTGGACATCACCTGGATGCCGGTGCGGGTCTCCATGGGGAGGAGGCCCTCCTGGCTGCCCACGGCCTGGCCGTGGAGGCCGAAGGCCCTGGGGATGGAGGGGCCGGTGACGTCGGCGTCCAGGACGCCCACGGTGCGGCCCCGGCGGCGCATGGTCACCGCCAGCTGGCAGGTTGTCATGGACTTGCCCACGCCGCCCTTGCCGGACACGATGCCGTACACCTTGCCCACATGGGCGGCGGGATGGTGCTCTTTTAACAGGGACTGGGGCTCCTGCCGCTCTCCGCAGCTCTCGCCGCAGGAGGCGCAGTCATGGGTGCATTCGCTCATGGTCTTTGATCTCCTTTTTCGCTTCCGCGTATTTTATATATACAGTGTATATCTCTTGTGCGGAACTTTATTCTATACCAGAGCGGCCCCATCCGTCAACCGCTGAATGGAGACGCCGCTGTCCCCGGCGAAAAATTCCGCCTCCCGGCTGTGGCAGGTGAAGAGGAGAATCTGCCGTTTTTGGGCCGCGGCGCGGAGATACCGCAGGGCGGCGGCGCAGCGGGTATCGTCAAAATTGGCCAGGGCGTCGTCCAGGACCATGGGTGCCCGGGTCTCCTCCGGCAGCACCAGGTCGCAGATGGCCAGCCGCACCGCCAGGTACAGCTGGTCCGCCGCGCCGGCGGACAGCAGCGCCGCGTCCCGGTGGACGCTGTCCCCGGCGGGCTCGGCGGCGAGGCGGAAGGCGCGGTCCAGCGTCACGCCGGTGTACCGCCCGTCCGTCAGCTCCCGGAAGATCTCCGCCGCCCGGCGGCCCAGCTCTGGGGAGAACCGGGTCTGGAGGGCGGTGTTGGCGGAGGTGAGGGCCTCTATGGCCAGCTGAATGGCCCCGTACTCCCCCTCCAGCACCTGAATCTGCTCTCGCAGGTGGGCGGCGGAGGAGCGAAGCACCACCGGGTCCCCCAGGGCGTGGAGGCGCCCCGAGAGACGGTCTGTCTCGGAGCGGGCGGCGGCCAGGGCGTTTCGGGCCTCTTCCAGCTGGACGGAGACGGTCTCCCGGCTCCGGGCGGGGGCGGGGAGGGGCGCCTCATTGCCTTCGGGGGCGGGGGTCTGCCGGGACAGCAGGTCACAGCGGAGGCGGGCCTCCCGGGCGGCGGCCTCCGCCTCCGTCAGCTCTTTCCGCCGGACGGCGCAGGCGCGGAGGGCGGCGTCGGCGGCGGGTACGTCGAAGGCGGCGGGGGCGAAGCGGCGGACCTCCAGCAGGATGCCCTGTTCGTTGGTGGTGAGGGTGTTGTACAGGGTCTCCGCGGCGGTGCTCTTGGCGGTCAGGTCCGACCGAGCGGCCTCGGCGGCGCGGTAGAGGGCGGTGAAGTCCTCCAGCTCCTTTTGCCGCTGCTCCCGGAGCCCGGCGGCCCGGGCCTCCCACTTTTTTTGCTGTAGAACAATCAGCAGACTCAACGCCAAAAGGCACAGGCCGCCCGCCGCGAAACTGCAGCCGGTGGACAGCCGCAAGTTTTGCCGGGCGAAAAAGACCATGGCGGCCCATAATCCGGGACCTAAGGCAAGGACCAGCAGCACGCCCCAGAGGGGGAACCGGGGCTTGGGCCCGATGTCCAGGGGCAGCCGGGCCGCCTGCTCCGGCGTCTGGCCGGGGAAGGGGCTGTCGTTCACAGCGGTCTCTGCCCGCAGCAGGACTTTCCGGGCCTCGTCCTGCTCCTCCCGGGCCTTTTTCAGGGACCGGCGCACGGTCTCCAGGTTGACGATGGCCCCACGCAGGCGGCCGATGGCGTCGTTCTCCGGCACCCGCTCCGCCTCGATCCGGCGGCGGAGCTCCGCCGCCCGCTCCGCCGTTTCCCGGGCGGCGGCCTCCGCCTGGGAAGCCGCACGGCGGCGCTCCGCGGCCTCCCAGCGGTCGCAGGCGGCCAGCTCCTCCTCCAGGGCGGCCGCTTGGGACCCCAGGTCCTCCGTCCGGCTCCGGGCGGAGACCAACTGGGCCTCCAGGGCCTCCAGCTCCTCCAGCTGGCGCTCCGTGTCCCGGAGCTCCGTCTCCAGGGCGGGGAGCTGGCCGGTCTTGTTGTGGCGGCGGCGGTTCAACTGTTTTTTTAAGGTATCCGCGGCCTCGGAGTAGGAGGTGCCCTCCTCCCCGGAGGTGATGAGGGCGGCGATGCGCCGCTCCAGACCCGGGTCCTGGGTGACGGCCAGACCCGCCTGGCGGATGAAGGCGCTGCGCTCATAAACCTCCCGGCTGACGCCCAGAAGGACCTCGCCGCAGTTTTGGCCCGTCAGGCCCGGCACCGCCTCGCCGGTGCCGGCGTACGCCGCCTGGAACTCCCCCATGGGGGCGGTCTGGCGGCGGGTGGCGCGGGTCAGGGTCAGCTCCCGGCCGCCGGCCAGGCAGTCCAGCCGCCCGGACATGGAGACGCCGCTCCAGGGGGCGAAGCGGTTCTTGTCGGCGATGAAGCCGGCCCGGTCCCGCTCCCGGCTGTTGACGCCGAAGAGCATGGCCGAGAGAAAGGCGCACCAGGTGGACTTCCCCGTCTCATTGGGGGCCTCGATGATATTCAGACCGTCCCGCAGCTCCAGAGATTGACTCCGGAGCCTGCCGAAGGTGGCGGACATCTTGCGGATCAGCAAAAAGATCACTCCTCGCGGAATAGATTTTACAGAGCGAGACAGAATAGAGCGGGCAGAAAAGGCCGGAGGAAATGCTTGTGAAAAATCAGGCATAGTGGTCTGTCTGGGACCATTATACCATATCATGTTTTGCTTGCACAGCCCATTTTCCATTTTGCACAGAAGTAGTACCAAAAATCGGGGAAAGAGCTGGGCAGGATGGAAAAACAGGAAAAAAGTGAAGAAAATGGGTTGACAAATGGAGCGTGTTTTGGTATTCTAACAAAGCTGTGTGACAGCGGAGCGCGACGGAGTTGGCCGGGAAAAAGATTTGAAGAAATCGAAAAAAACCGGTTGACAAAGCGGAAGGGCGCTGTTATAATAGCAATGTTCCGCCCGAAGGCGGCATGCACCTTGTAAATTAAACAACGTAACGAAAAGAAAGCA
>CAMNRF010000095.1 GCA_946551795.1 uncultured Oscillibacter sp. | reverse complement strand
TGGCCGCCTGGGACTGGTGGGCGTCCCGGAGGATGGTGTCGGTGATATACAGGGGCTTCTTAGAGAGAAATTCCATTGTTTCCATAAAACTCCTCCTTTCAAAAATGAGGTTGGGGGATGGTCGATTCATTTTGTCCGTTTTAATCTGGTTCCGGGCGGGCTCTGCCTGCCCGGAACACCACTGCCCGCGCCACTGGGCGCGGCGCGTCCGCTGTGCGGACGCGAGGGGGTTCAGCGGAGCCGTGCCTCCGGCACGGCGGAGCGTCTAAGGGGGACAACGTCCCCCTTGGACCGAGGTGTCAGCCGAACAGCGAGATCATCACGCCCGCGGCGATGGCGGAGCCGATGACGCCGGCCACGTTGGGGCCCATGGCGTGCATCAGCAGGAAGTTGCCGGGATTGGCCTTCTGGCCCTCCACCTGGGAGACCCGGGCGGCCATGGGCACGGCAGACACACCGGCGGAGCCGATGAGGGGATTGATCTTCTCTTTCAGGAACAGGTTCATGATCTTCGCCAGGACCACGCCGCCGGCGGTGCCGAAGCCGAAGGCCACGACGCCCATGACCATGATGGCGATGGTCTGGAGGCTGAGGAAGGTCCGCCCGGTGGCGGTGCAGCCCACGGAGACCCCCAGGAAGATGGTGACGATGTTGATGAGCTCGTTCTGCACGGTCTTGCTGAGACGCTCCACCACGCCGCACTCCTTAAAGAGGTTGCCCAGCATCAGGCAGGCGATGAGGGGGGCGGCGGAGGGCACCAGCAGGGCCACGAAGATGGCCACCATGATGGGGAAGATGATCTTCTCCTTCTTGGAGACCTCCCGCAGGGGCTTCATGACGATCTTCCGCTCCGCCTCGGTGGTGAGAAGCCGCATGATGGGGGGCTGGATGACCGGCACCAGGGCCATGTAGCTGTACGCCGCCACGGCGATGGGGCCCAGCAGCTCCGGGGCCAGCAGGGTGGAGACGAAGATGGCGGTGGGGCCGTCCGCGCCGCCGATGATGCCGATGGAGCCGGCCTGGGCGGAGGAGAAGAGCCCGGAGAGGCGGCAGCCCACGAAGGTGACGAAAATGCCCAGCTGAGCGGCGGCGCCCAGGAGCAGGCTCTTGGGATTGGCGATCAGAGGACCGAAGTCGGTCATGGCGCCCACGCCCATGAAGATCAGGCAGGGATAGATGCCCAGCTTCACGCCCAGGTACAGGATGTCCACCAGGCCCGGCGTAATGGACTGGCCCACGGCGGCGGTGGCCAGCACCGCGTCCGAGACCTGCGCCGCGGACAGCTCGTTGAGAAACGCCTGGGTCACCGGCGCACCGCCGATGAGGTCCCAGTGGATATGTCCGCCGGCGAAGAAGATCTCGTGGAACATGTTGGCGCCGGGGAGGTTGGTGATGAGCATACCGAAGGCGATGGGCACCAGCAGCAGCGGCTCAAATTTCTTGACAATGCCCAGGTACAAGAGGCCGCAGGCGATGACGATCATCACCAGGCACTTCCAGTTGTCCCCCTGGGCAAACAGCGCGAAACCCGTGCTGTTTACAAAATCCAAAATCGCTTCCATGTGTGACCCTCCAGCGCCTTACTGGATGACGCACAGCAGCGTGCCGGACTCCACAGAGGCGCCCTTGGAGGTGTTGACGGAGGCGATGGTGCCGTCGCAGGGGCACATGATCTCATTCTCCATCTTCATGGCCTCCAGGATCATCAGCACGTCGCCCTTCTTCACGGCGGCGCCCTGGGAGACCTTCACGTCCAGAATAGTGCCGGGCATGGGGGAGGTGACCTGTTCGCCGCCGGCAGGAGCGGCCGCGGGAGCCGGGGCAGCGGCGGGGGCGGGCGCGGCGGCAGGAGCGGCGGGGGCGGCGCCGGTCAGCTCCTCCAGCTGGATCTCATAGGCCGTGCCGTTGACGGTGACTCTGTACTTTTTCATGTTGCTCTCTCCTTTTTCCTCTTACAGTTTTTTCATGGACACGATCCGGATGCCGGTGATGTCGGCGCCAAGCTCCTCCGCGATGGCGGCGGAGACGGCGGCCACCACTTCCTGACGGTTGGGCTCCGCTGCGGGGGATACCGCGGCGGCGGCCGGGACAGGCGCGGCGGCGGGGGCCGCATGACCGCCCACGACCCTGCCCATGATCATCGTCAGGACGATGAGGCAGATGAGCCCGAAAAACACGGTGCCCAAGCCCATCAGGCAGACAAACAAGCTCGAAGGTTCCATATCTTCCCTCCCATAAAAAATGATAACACCCGTATTGTATCAACTCCCGCCGGAAAAAACAATGACTTTCTAAAATTTTAACGCAAAAAATTTATTCGGAATTTTTCCGGCAAAAACGATTGCTTCTTTTGCAGAGGGTCTCGACTGGACAGGAAAAGTATGGTATGATACGTACCATATCTCCCCGGGGCAGGCTCCTGCCGCACGGCCCCGGGGCCGCCGAGGGGAAGGAGAGACCGCCATGCGCTATGGAACCGTGATCCCGGGCCGCTTCGTGGACCGGCCCAACCGCTTTGTGGCCCACGTGGAGACGGCGGAGGGGCTCCAGACCGTCCATGTGAAGAACACGGGCCGGTGCCGGGAGCTGCTCGTACCCGGGGCGGTTGTCTATCTGGAGCGGGGGACCAATCCCGCCCGCAGGACCGCCTTCGACCTCATCGCCGTGGAGAAGGGGGAGCGGCTCATCAACATGGACGCCCAGGCCCCCAACAGGGTCTTCGGCGAGTGGGTGAGGGGCGGCGGCTTTCTGCCGGGGATCACGGCGGTGCGGCCGGAGTTTTCCTATGGGGAGTCCCGGCTGGACTTCTGCCTGGAGACGGCGGAGGGGCTCCATCTGGTGGAGGTGAAGGGCGTCACCCTGGAGGAGGAGGGCGCGGCCCGCTTCCCCGACGCCCCCACGGAGCGGGGCGTGAAGCACATCCGGGAGCTGCGGCGGGCGGCGGAGGCCGGTCTGGGGGCGACCCTCTTCTTTGTGGTGCAGATGGAGAATATACTCTCCGTAGCCCCCAACGATGAGACCCATCCCGCCTTCGGCGCGGCGCTGCGGGAGGCGGCGGCGCGGGGCGTCCGGGTCTGCGCCTGGGACTGCGCGGTGACGCCGGAGAGCATCGCCATCCGCCGCCCGGTGCCGGTTTTGCTGTGAGAAGCTGTACCAATAGGCGCTGGCACGCATCTTGGCGGAAAATTTACCGTTTGGACTGCGTCAAAAACGCTTGAAATCCGTCAGCCTCGGCCCAAAAGAACGGGCCTCGGCAGACTTGGCGGTGTGATGTCAAGCCAGGATTCCTGCTCGTTTTTTCCTTGCCAGACAAAAAATTTTCTCGCCAATCTGCATACCGCCACCCATTGGTACAGCTTCTGAGAGAGGAGAACGGTCTATGAGTTTTTTGGAGTTGCTTTTGATTGGCGTGGGCCTTTCCATGGACGCCTTTGCCGTGGCCATCTGCCAGGGGCTGTGTATGCCCAGGCTGAACTGGCGTCACGCCTCGGTGATCGCGCTCTTCTTCGGGGGCTTCCAGGCCCTGATGCCGGCGCTGGGCTGGCTGCTGGGGTCCCGGTTCGCGGAGCGGATTCGGACTGTGGACCACTGGGTGGCCTTTGTCCTGCTGGGGCTCATCGGGCTCAATATGATTCGGGAGGCCCTGGGGCCGGAGGAAGAAGAGACAGCCTGCGCGGTGACGGTGAAGCTGGATCTGCGGCGGCTGCTGGTCCTGGCAGTGGCCACCAGCATCGACGCCTTGGCGGTGGGCGTGACCTTCGCCTTCCTGGAGGTGTCCATCCTCCCGGCGGTATCCACCATTGGCCTCACCACCTTCTGCCTGTCTTTGGCGGGCGTGGCCGTGGGCAATTTCTTCGGGGCCCGGTACAAGCAGCGGGCGGAGCTCTCCGGCGGCGTGATTCTGGTCCTCCTGGGGGTGAAGATCCTGCTGGAGCACCTGGGTGTGTTCTGACGGGGGAGGGCCCATGGAATTTTCAAGAGAGGAATTGACCGAGGCCCGGCGGCAGATCGGCTCCACTCTCCACAAGCTGCGGGAGACGAGAAAAACCCTGGAGGGGAAGGAGCGCCCGGAGCGGTATCGGTCCCAGATCACCCTGGCGGCGCGGCGGATCAGGGCTCTGGAGATCGCGGAGGCCCTGATTGCCCGGGAGCTGGAGCGGGAATAGACGGCGGGGGCGCGGTACGGATGCCGCGCTCCCGTTTTCGTGTCTGGGCTCGCTCCCGCCGCCGTGTCCGGCAAATGGTGGAAATCGCGGGTTCTGTGTTGCGCCGGGGCGGAAAACGGCGTACAATGGCGTTGATTTCATAAAAAAGGAGCACCGCCATGTACATCGCCGACCTCCACATCCACTCCCGTTTCTCCTACGCCACCAGCCGGGACTGCGGCCTGCCCCAGCTGGACTGGTGGGCCCGCCGCAAGGGCATCGGCCTGGTGGGCACCGGGGACTTCACCCACCCGGCCTGGCGGGCGGAGCTGCGGCGGCAGCTGGCTCCAGCGGAAGAGGGGGTCTATGTCCTCAAAGAGGAGTACCGCCTGCCGGGGCCGGCGGCGGGAGAGTCGCCCCGGTTTGCCGTCACCGGGGAGATCAGCTCCGTCTACAGGCAGGACGAAAAGACCCGCCGGGTCCACAGCCTGATCCTCCTGCCCTCCCTGGAGGCGGCGGAGGCCCTCTCCGCCCGGCTGGAGGCCGTGGGGAATATCCGCTCCGACGGCAGGCCCATCCTGTCCCTGGACTGCCGCCGCCTGCTGGAGATGACGCTGGAGGTCTGTCCCGAGGCGGAGCTGATTCCCGCCCACATCTGGACGCCCCACTACTCCATGTTCGGAGCCTTCACCGGATTCCGCACCCTGGAGGAGTGCTTCGGGGATCTGGCGCCCCATATCCGCGCCGTGGAGACGGGCCTGTCCTCGGACCCGCCCATGAACTGGCGGGTCCCCGCCCTGGACGGGCTGACCCTGGTGTCCAATTCCGACGCCCACTCCCCGGCGAAGCTGGGCCGGGAGGCCAACATCCTGGAGACGGAGCGGACGTACCCCGCTCTGGTCCGGGCCATCCGCACCGGGGAGGGCTTCGGCGGCACCATCGAGTTCTTCCCGGAGGAGGGGAAGTACCACCTGGACGGCCACCGGAACTGCGGCGTGTGCCTCACCCCGGCGGAGACGGCGGCCCGGGGCGGCGTCTGCCCGGTGTGCGGAAAGAGGCTGACCGTGGGGGTGGAGCACCGGGTGGAGGAGCTGGCGGCCCGCCCGGAGGGATTCCGGCCCCCGTCGGCCAGGCCCTTTGAGCGGCTGATCCCCCTGCCGGAGGTCATCGCCGCCTCCGCGGGACTCTCCCCGGCGGGGAAGCGGACGGCGGCGCTGTATGAGACCCTGCTGGGGGCGCTGGGACCGGAGCTCTATGTCCTGCGGGAGGCCCCCATCGGAGACATTGCCCAGGCGGCGGGCCCCCTGGCGGCGGAGGGCGTCCGCCGCCTCCGGCAGGGGCAGGTGGCGCTGCGGCCGGGCTTCGACGGGGCCTACGGCACCGTCACGCTGCTCTCTCCCGAGGAGCGGGAGGCGTTGAGACCGTGAGACGGAAAGGACCTCCGGCGAAAGCCGGAGGTCCTTCTGATTTCTATGGCCTGTTGAGCCCCTCGACGTAGTTCACAAACTGCTGGGCCACCCGGCCGGAGAAGCTGCCGTGCCGCACCTCCCAGGTGTTGGCCAGGGCCAGCAGCTCCCGCTCCTCCATCCGAATGCCCTGCCGCCGGGCCAGGGCCAGGACAATTCCCTGGTACTCCTTGGGCGTGGGGGCGCTGTAGTTGATGGTGACGCCGAACCGGGCGGAGAGGGACAATTTCTCCTCCACCGTGTCGGAGCGGTGGATGTCGCCGTGGTGCTCCATGTCCGTGCGGTCGTTCCAGGTCTCCCGGATCAGGTGGCGGCGGTTGGAGGTGGCGTAGATCAGCACGTTGTCCGGCCGGGTCTCCACGCCGCCCTCGATGACGGCCTTGAGGAACTTGTACTCCACCTCGTTCTCCTC
>CAMNRF010000094.1 GCA_946551795.1 uncultured Oscillibacter sp. | reverse complement strand
CCATGGCGATGGACAGGGAGTAGAACATCTGCCCCATGGCGGCCACCACCGTCATCCAGGAGAAGTCCTGAAAATTGGGGATCAGGAAGTATTTGACCCCCTCCATGGCCCCGGGGCGGGTGACGGAATAGGCGGCCACGCAGAGGGCCAGAAGCACCAGCACGGGCATCATCACCTTTGTCACGTTCTCCACCCCCCGCTTCACCCCCGCCAGGATCACCAGAAAGACAAGGGCGGTAAAGAGGAGGAACCAGAACTCCACCTGGAGAGAGTCGGCGATGAAGCCGGTAAAATAGCTGTCCCCGGACAGAAGCTGGGCGCTGCCCCGCAGATACTCGAAAAGGTATTTCAGCACCCATCCGCTGATGACGCAGTAATAGGGGACAATGAGCATGGGAACGACGGCGTTGACCCAGCCGCCGAAGTGGAAGGGCAGGCTGTTTCCGAAGGTTCGGAAGGCCCCCACGGGGCTTTTCCGGGTCATGCGGCCCAGGGCGGTCTCCGATACGATGAGCACATAGCCGAAGGTGACCATGAGAATGAGGTAGGTCAGCAGAAACATTCCGCCGCCGTACCTGGCCGCCAGGTAGGGGAAGCGCCAGATATTGCCCAGGCCGACAGCGGAGCCGGCCACGGCCAGCACATAGCCGATACGGCCGGAGAAGCTGCCCCGGGAATGGGGGGATGGGGTTTTATCCATGGAAAAAGTCCTCCGTTATCTGTATGTAGGGAAGAGTGCGGTTGGCGGATACAGTAAAACACCCTGGTACGATTTTGTACCAGGGTGTTTTTGGCAGCGGGTGAAGGATTCGAACCCTCACATACAGAGTCAGAGTCTGCTGTGCTACCTTTACACAAACCCGCTGTATCTGTCCGCGTCAGCGAACAGATATTATTATACAAATATCGGCGCGTTTGTCAATACCTTTTTCCAGATTTTTAATTATTTTTTGCGGCGCTTACCGGTCCCTGCCTCCGCCGAACAGGTTCTTAAAAAATCCGCCCTTGGAGGGTTCCTTTTTCGGGGCCTTGTATACGCTCTTCTCCGGTGCCTTCACCATCGGCTTTCTGGGGGCGTTGCCCAGGCGCGCGATGGCCTCCTTGGCCTCCTCAAAGCCCTGCTCCGCAGACAGGCGGTACAGCTCCAGCGCCTTCGTCATGTCCTGAAACACACCCTTGCCGTTTTCATAGCACCAGGCCAGGTTGTGCTGGGCCCGGGGGCTCTTCCGGTCCGCGGATACCTGATACCAGCGGACGGCCTCGGTCCAGCTCTGCTCCACGCCCTCGCCGGTCTCATAGAGATAGCCCAGATTGCAGGCGGCAGTCCGATCACCCCGCTCCGCCGCTTTGTGATACCATGCCGCGGCGGCCTTGACATCCTTCTCCACGCCCCGTCCGAACTCGCAGCACACGCCGAAATTACACATGGCCCGGGGATACTCGGAGACGGCGGCCTTTTTGTACCAGGCCGCCGCCTGGACCCAGTCCTGCTCCACGCCCCGGCCCTCCTCGTAGAGAAAGCCCAGGTTGCACTGAGCGGCGGCGTCTCCCTTGTCGGCGGCCATGCGGTAGAGCCGGGCGGCCTCCGCGGGGTCCTCGTCCACGCCCTCGCCGTTCTCATAGCAGACGCCGAGGTTGCACATGGCCTGGGGATAACCGGCGTCCACGGCCTTTCTGTACCACTCCACGGCGGTTTTCAGATCCTGCTCCACACCCTGGCCGCGCTTGTAGTAGTAGCCCATGCAGAACATCCCCCGGGGATCGCCCCGCTCCGCCGCCTTGCGGTACCAGTTGAGGGCCCGGGTCAGGTTTTCTTCCACGCCCTTGCCGTTTTCGTAGCACCAGGCCAGATTGCACATGGCCCGGGGAAAGCCCTGCTCCGCGGCCGCCTTGTACCAGCGGACGGCCTCGGTCCAGCTCTGCTCCACGCCCCGGCCCACCTCGTAGAGGAAGCCCAGGTTGCACTGGCCGGGGGCGTTGCCCAGGTCCGCGGCTTTGCGGTACAGCTCCGCCGCCCGCTCCCAGCTCTGCTCCACGCCCTCGCCCCGCTCGTAGCAGACGCCCAGGTCGCACATGGCGGGGGCGTAGCCGGCGTCGGCGGCCTTCTGATACCAGCGGCAGGCCTCCGCCTGGTCCTGGGGCTGGCTCAGGCCGTAGTCATAGTCCCGGGCCAC
Source organism: uncultured Oscillibacter sp. (assembly GCA_946551795.1). Taxonomy (GTDB): domain Bacteria; phylum Bacillota; class Clostridia; order Oscillospirales; family Oscillospiraceae; genus Oscillibacter. Next base: position 4,033 of record CAMNRF010000094.1, on the reverse strand, counting down.
GTTGAACATCCCCCGGGGATACCCCTGCTGGGCGGCGGCCATGTACCAGCGGAAGGCCTCCGCCTGGGACTTCTCCACGCCCTCGCCGTGCTCGTAGCACCAGGCCAGGTTGCACTGGCCCCGGGGCAGGCCCAGGTCCGCCGACTTGCGGTACCAGTTGACGGCCTCGGTCCAGCTCTGCTCCACGCCCTCGCCGGTCTCGTAGAGATAGCCCAGGCAGCAGGCGCCGTCCTCGTCGCCCTCCTCGGCGGCCTTACGGTACCAGGCCGCCGCCTCCGTCTTGCTGGCGGGAACGCCCTGGCCCCGCTCGTAGCAGAAGCCCAGGCACACCAGTCCCCGGGGATAGCCCTGGTCCGCGGCGGCGCGGTAGAGGCGGGCGGCCTCGGCGAAGTTCTTTTCCACGCCCTTGCCGTTTTCGTAGCACCAGGCCAGATTGCACTGGGCACGGGGATAGCCCCGGTCCGCCGCGGTGCGGTACCAGCTCACCGCCTCCTCCCAGCTCTGCTCCACGCCCCGGCCGGACTCATAGCAGAAGCCCAGGCAGCACTGGCCGGGGGCGCTGCCCTGCTCGGCGGCGGCACGGTACCACTTCACCGCCTGCTCCAGGTCCTCCTCCACGCCGGTGCCGAACTCAAAGCAGCGGCCCAGCTCCGTCTGCGCCGCCGGGTAGCCCAGCCACGCGGCGGACTGATACCACTTGGCGGCCTCGGTGTCGTCCACCTCCGTGCCGGCGCCCCGGCGGTAGGCCTCTCCCAGCAGGAACTGAGCCCGGGGAAAGCCCTGCTCCGCTCCCTTCTGGAAGCACTCCAGAGCCTTGGCCTCGTCGGTCTCCACGCCGATGCCGTATGTATAGCAGTATCCCAGGTTGGTCAGAGCGGGCATATACTCCTGGGAGGCGGCCTGGGCGTACAGCAGCACCGCCTGCTTGGGGTCCGCCTCCACGCCGATGCCGGCCTCCAGGCACCAGCCCAGATTGGTCAGGCCCAGGGGGTCCCCCATGGCCGCCGCCCGCTGATAACAGGCCAGGGCGTCGGTCTCACGCTTTTCATCCACGGCGCGGTTGCCCATGGAGACCCAGTCCCCGGCGGTCATCTCCTCCTCGTTTAACGCGACAAAGAACGTGCCGCCGCAGCGGGGACAGACATCCGGCTCCTCGCTCTCGGCCACAAAGCCGCAGTCCGGATTTTCACAGCGATAGTAATCCATGTATGTATCACTCCTGTCCGGCGCCGTCCTGGGGAAGGGCGGCGCCTGAATTATAGACATCCAAAAGGGAATAGGCGGCTCCCCGGTACTTGAAGCCGGGGAAGGTGTCCAGCTGCACGCCGTGAATGGCGCGGAAGATGCTCTTTTCGATGTTGGGGTTCTCCCGCTTCAGCTGCCGCAGCAGCACCTTGATCTCCTGGCGCTTGCTGTCGCCGACGCCGTCTCCGGAGGCGTCCCGGGCCTCGGTGAAGCGGCAGGCGCACTGGAGGAACCGCAGTTGGTTGTAGTTCTTCCAGGCCACGATGGCATCCTCGTGGACGCAGTAGAGGGGGCGGATCAGCTCCATGCCGGGGAAGTTTCTGCTGTGGAGCTTGGGGGGCATGGCCTGGAGCTGGGCGCCGTAGAAGAGGCCCAGAAGGGTGGTCTCGATGACGTCGGAGAAGTGGTGCCCCAGGGCGATCTTATTGCAGCCCAGCTTTTGGGCCTGGGCGTACAGGAAGCCCCGGCGCATCCTGGCGCAGAGATAGCAGGGATTTTTCTCCACCTGGGTGGTCACATCAAAGATGTTGCTCTCAAATACGGTGAGAGGAACGCCCAGCCGGGCCGCGTTTTCCTCCAGCAGCCGGCGGTTGGCGGGATTGTACCCCGGGTCCATGGCCAGGAAGGTGAGGAAGAAGGGCCGGTCTGTGTGCCGCTGCAGCTCCTGCATGAGCTTTGCCAGTGCCATGGAGTCCTTGCCGCCGGAGACGCACACGGCGATATGGTCCCCCGGGGAGACCAGCTCATACCGCTTCACCGCGGCGATGAAGGGGTTCCAGAGGGTCTTGCGGTAGGTCTTGATCAGGCTGCGCTCGGCAATTTCCTGGGGCGTGAGTTCACGGGACATAACGATGTTCTCCTGATTGGAAAAGAGATCAAAAGGGAAGAGGGGTCCAGGGGCGGAGCCCCTGGTTTCTCCGCTTCCGGCGGAGAAAGAATTCAAATCATTTTCGCCGCGGCGTGTACGTGGCGAAAATACCCCGACCCGTGCGCCCCTGGGGCGCACACACCAGTCCGCAGACTGGTGGTGGGGGATTCTCAAGGGGGAGCCTGCTCCCCCTTGACGTTCACAGCCAGATCGCCCCCAGCCGGAACAGGGAGGAGAACAGCTTCCGGAAGAGGCCCCGCCTGTTCCAGTCCTCCATGGTGTAGGGGGCGCTCTCCGCCATGATGTGGTCCAGGTCCTCCAGCAGCTCCTCCACCACTGGCATATGATACAGCAGCACGCCGCATTCATAGTGCAGCTGGAAGGTGCGGTAGTCCATATTGGTGCTGCCGATCAGCATGGTCTCCCGGTCCGCCAGGACGCTCTTGGCGTGGAGAAAGCCGGGGGTGTACTTGTAGATCTTCACGCCGTGGCTCAGCAGCTCCCCCCAGTAGGTCTCCGCCACCATGTAGGTGAACTTGTGGTGGTCCGGGATGCCGGGGATCAGCAGCCGCACGTCCACCCCTGCGTCGGCGGCGATGCACAAGGCCTTCTGCATGGACTCCTCCACGGCGTAGTAGGGGGTGGTGATATACAGCATCCGCTGGGCGGAGGAGATCAGCTGGAGGTAGGTCTCCTCGATAGGGTTGTCCGGGTTGTTCAGCGGCCCGTCCGTAAAGGGCTGGCAGAAGCCGGGGGAGGCGGGCATGTGGTGGCGGGAGCGGTAGTAGTCCTCCTCGTTGGGCAGGGTTCGGCCCATCATCTGCCACATCTGGATAAACTGGGCGGCAAAGCCCCAGGCGCCCTCGCCCTCGATCCGCACGCCGCTGTCCTTCCAGCGGCCGAAGCGGATGACAAGGCCCGCGTACTCGTCCGCCAGGTTGATGCCGCCGGTCCAGGCGTAGTGCCCATCCACCACGGCGATCTTCCGGTGGTCCCGGTAGTTGAAGTAGATGCGGTTGACATAGCGGTGGACGGGGTTGAACACCTCCACCTCGATCCCGGCGTTCTGAATGGCCTGGAGGGTCTCGTCGGACAGGCGGGTCAGGTTGCCGAAGTCGTCGAAGATGATGTAGACCTCCACGCCGGCGGCGGCCCGCTCCCGCAGAATGGTAAAGATCCGGTCCCACAGCCGCCCCTCCGCCAGGATGTAGTACTCCAGGAAGATATACGTCTCCGCCCGGCTCAGGTGGGCGATGAGGTCCTCGAAAAAGGCGGCCCCGTCCCCGAAGTACCGGGCGTCCGTGTCCCGGTAGAGGATGAAGCCCCGCTTCTGGAGGTAGGCGGCCAGACGGCCCCAGGCCGGGGACTGGCGGCGCAGCTGGGCCAGATTTTTCTCGCTGGACAGGCGCTGGCCGTCCCGCAGGGGGATGGGGGGGATGTGCCGCAGGCTCAGGCTCTTGGCCTGGTGGGTGCCGCCCCAAAGGCAGAAGAGGAGCATCCCGGACACCGGCAGGGCCAGCAGCAGGCACATCCAGGCCAGCTTGTAGCTGGGGCTGCCGGGACGCAGGTAGACCCGGATGGCCACGATGGCGCCGGCCAGCTCCAGGATGGAGTAGACGTAGGTGGCCTTCTCCCGCAGAAAGTGGGTGAGAAACAGGGTGGTGGCGATCTGGGCGATCACCGTCAGGGCGCACATACCGATGCTGGTGGCGGCGGAGATGCGCCGCTCCGTCCGCTCGGTGGTCCTGGGCAGTTTTTTGTGCATGGCCTCCGCCTCCTCTCACTCTCTCAGCTTTTCATGCTATCCTCCTATTATACAAAAAAACGGGCAGGCGCGCAACCGTTTTTCTGTAAACAATCCTGGAAAAGCGGGGGGGGGGGGGGGGGGGGGGGGGGGGGGGGGGGGGGGGGGGGGGGGGG
>CAMNRF010000093.1 GCA_946551795.1 uncultured Oscillibacter sp. | reverse complement strand
TCAAACTGGCCCCGGAACTGGGTGCCCGCCACCAGGGCGGTGAGGTCCAGAAGATAGACCTCCTTCTCCCGCAGCTTGAAGGGCACGTCCCCGTTCGCGATCCGCTGTGCCAGACCCTCGGCGATGGCGGTCTTGCCCACGCCGGGCTCGCCGATGAGGCAGGGGTTGTTCTTCTGCCGGCGGTTCAAGATCTGCACCACCCGCTCGATCTCCTGGGCCCGTCCGATCACCGGGTCCAGCTTTCCCTCCCTGGCCTTGTCGCTGAGGGAGATGCAGTAGCTGTTCAGATACTTCCGCTTGCCGTTCTTGGCGTCCTTCTTCTCCCGGCCGCCCCGGGCGCTCCCCTCCTCGGAGGCGGACTCCGCGGGCTTTTCGCCGGAGGAGAACAGGCGGTTCAAAAATGGGAAGGTGGCGGTCTTGCCCTCCTCTTCCTCTCCGCCGCTCTCCTCGCCGCCGGGCAGGTCCTCGATATTCTCCACGCCGTCAAAGGCCTGCATCATCTCCGTGTTGATGGTCTCCAGGTCCTCGTCGGAGATGCCCATGCGCTTCATCATGTCGTCCACCTGGGGAAGGCCCAGGTCCTTGGCGCACTTGAGGCACAGTCCCTCGTTGATGGGCTTGTCGCCGTCCAGCTTGGAGATGAACACCACGGCGACGTTTTTCTTGCATCTTGAACATAGTGTAGGCTGCATCGTATACCTCCAGAAAATCCAGCGGCCCCGCCGCTGAGGTTGTAAAGCGTCCCGCCGGTCAGAGCCCGGACGCGAATCGTAAGATGTAGCTCCCCTCCGGGGAGACGCCCAGCCTCTGGGCCAGCAGCGCCAGCAGGCACACGGCCAGCGCGCCCTCCGCCAGGCCCACCGCCGCCCCGCCCAGGGCGTTGGCCCCGTGGAGCACCGGCAGCTTCAACGCCAGGTCCAGGACCCTGGCCGCCAGTCTCAGCAGCACCGCCAGCAGCACGAAGGCCAGCAGATAGAAGGCCCCGTAAAAGAGGGACTCCGTCAGGCTTTGGGCCACGGCGGACAGAATGGATGCCCCGGTCTCCCGGACGCCCTCCCGGGCCTGCTCCGCCAGATCCTCCAGCCGGACGCCTGCGATCCCCAGAAGGCCCAGCAGCTCCTCGGGGAGGACCTCCTCCACCTGTGCGTCCGGCAGAGCCTCGTCCAGCTGCTTTTCGATGTGCCGTTCAATGGCGGGGGCGGCCATCCCCGCCGCGGCCGGCGCCAGAGCCTCCGCCGCGAAACGGGCCCCCACCAGGGCCAGTACCAGGATCAGCAGCCCCGCCAGGGCCCGGAACAGTCCCCGTCTCGCCCCATAGGCCGTAAATCCGATCAGCAGGGCCGCCGCAATGATGTCTATTATAACAGGTGCCGTCACATTTTCCTACCTTTCACGCTGTAAACGTTTTGTGAACTCACCGAAAATTTTTCGCTCCTAAGGCAGGAACTGGCTGGCGGACTCCGACGAGATCAGCAGCGCCGAGCCGTCCGGCCGCATCAGCGCCCCGGAGACGCCGGTGATGCCCCGGAGAGAGGCGTATACCTGTAAGCTTTCATTATACACCACCAGCCGGTCCGTGTACAGTACCGCCAGATACCGCCCCGCCGCGGAGAGGCCCCGGACCTCCTCGTGGATCTCCAGGCTCCCCAGCTCCGCGCCCTCCGCGTCCAGGGTGACCAGCCGCCCCACGTTGCCGGCCTGGTAGCGGTTCAGCAGCAGGGCGGTAAACTCATCCCCCAGGCTGTAGCTGCGCAGGTAGTCCCCGCCGCAGTCATAGCCGGCCTTCACCCTGCCGGAATAGGAGGCGGATGTCACGCAGGTGTCCGACACGGTCACAAGATTCCCCTCCTGCTCTCCGGCGGCAAGCACCAGTCCGTTGGGGATGCTGTAATCGGCGAAGGGCTCCTTCTTCCCCGCCTCCCGCAGGTCGTAGAGCACCACGCTGCTGACGAATACGCCGTTCTCCTGCCCCAGCCGCACCGCCGCCAGGGTGTTCCCGTCGTCGCTGACCCGGGCCTCGGTGACAAACCGCTCGCCGGAGGTCATGTCGAACACCACCCGGCTCATGTCCTCGCTGTAGGCGTAGACGGCCCCCTTGGCGTTGGGCCGTTCCGCCGTCACCGCCAGCACGCCCCTGGCGTTCAGCGTGGCGGAGATCAGCGTCTCGTCCTCCTCCGTCTCCAGGTGGAGCACCTCGCCCCTCTGGTCCAGGACGTACAGCGACCTGCCGCCGATGTCGTAGGCCGCCACCCTGCCGCCGCCCTGGCACAGGGCCGGAGCGGCCATCTTCACCTGGGCGGACCAGGTCTCCCCCCCGTCCCGGTTCAAAAGCCGCAGGGAGTTGCCCGACAGCACCACCAGCTGGTCCCCCAGCACCGCAAAGCGGCTGTCCGGGGAGGCGTCATAGCGGTACCGCTCCTCGCCGGAGCCGGCGGAACTGCCGTAGTTCAGATAGCGCCGCAGCGCGTCAAACCCGGTGCCGTCCCGGTAGGCCGCCGCCAGCACCACCCCCAGCACCGCCGCCAGGGCCAGGGCGAACACGGCGAACCGCCGCAGGCGGCCGGAGCCCTTCTCCGCCCTCCCCGCGCCGTCGTCGTCATTCCAGATGTCTTTTGTTCTCTCAGCCATTGAGCCGCTCATCCTCATACCAAAGTCTCGTGAGGTACAGTCCCCCCGACGGCACCGTGGGCCCCGCCAGAGTCCGGTCGCCGCTCTCCAGGATCGCGGGGATGTCCTCCGGGGTGAATTTCCCCTCCGCCGCGTAGAGCACGGTGCCGGTGATAGCCCGTACCATGTTATACAAAAACCCGTTGGCGCAGACCTTCAATTCCAGAAGCTCCCCGCTGCGGGAGACGTCGCAGTAGTAGATGGTGCGGACGGTGGACCTCGTCTCCGTGCCCAGGCTGCGCACCGCCCGAAAGTCGTGGGTGCCCACGAACTGGTGAGCCGCCCGGTTCAGAAATTCCTCGTCCAGGCGCTTGGGGTAGAAGTAGGCCCGGTTGACATAAAACGGATTCTTCACCCGGGAGTTGTAGATGCGGTAGGTGTACTCTTTTTTGAGGCACGAGCCGATGGCGTTGAAGCCCTCGTCCACCTCAAAGGCCGCTTCCACGGCGATGTCCTCCGGCGTGTGGGTGTTGACGGCGAAGGGTAGCCGGTCCGTGGGAATGCGGCTCTCCGTGCGGAAGTTGGCCACGTACTGCTCCGCGTGGACGCCGGCGTCGGTCCGCCCGCAGCCGGTGAGGTGCACCGGGGCAGCGGTGATCTTCTCCAGGGCTTTTTGCAGCGTCTCGCAGACGGAGGCGGCGTTTTTCTGCACCTGCCAGCCGTGGTAGGCGGTGCCGTTGTACATGAGCTTCAAGGCGATGTTTCGCATAGGTTCTCCTTACTCCGGCCAGGCGGCGGCAGCACGGGGCGGCATCGGGCAGTTCTCCGCGCCGTCCCACTTGGCGGCCCTCCACTCACCCAGCTGAAATTCGTAGCGCAGTCCCGCTTTATCGGCGCAGGTGTACGCCAGCCGGATGCGGTCTCCCTGGCCGCAGGGCACTTCCATATACTCCGGCATCCCGTTCTCCATCAGACCGCTCTGGGTCTCATGGACTGTCGCCGCCAGTTCCCCGTTTCGGTACAGCATATATAGGCCGTCCACACCGCGCACCGGTTCTCCCGCCAAATCGGTCAGCGCCGGTCTCAAATCACACAGTGAAAAAATGCCCGCCGTGCTGTTGTGGTGGATGCTGGCGCCGCCGTATTTCATCTGCAAGGGCAAAAGCGGCATCACGGTCTCGCTGGAGTACAGGACAATATCATCCTCCGTCCGCACCTCCAGCCCCATGTCCAGATCCAGGAAAAGCGTCGCCGTCCCGTAAAAGCGGCCGTCCTCCTCCCGATGGAGATTACCGTGCTCCCACGCCAGGGAATAGGGCTCTCCCACCCGGCAGAAACCGATGGAGACATTGTATTCCTCCTCACCGGGAAACTCCGCCGCCATATCCAGGGTCAGCATGCGGTTCTCCGTATCCACCGAAGAATTTTGAAATTGGAATGACGGCTGGTCCGGGACGTTTCGCAGGGCCTCTATCGCGCTGTCCAGAGCGTCCAGCCGCCGGACCGCCGCCTCTTCCGCCAGACGGCTCTCCTCCAGCCTCGTCCGCAGGTCCGCGGTCTCCCGTCCCTGCCGCAGCGTCACCGCCAGCAGCACGGCACACAAAACTGCCGTCACCGTCTGGACCCAATCTCTCTTCATTCCGCCCTCCAATTCCCAATCGGATCAAATCCCCAACCGCCCCAGCGCGATGACCCCCGCCAGGATCACGGCCCCGGCGGCCAGCGCCACATAGTCCCGCCCCTGGTACTTGAGCACGTGGAGCTTCGTCCGCCCCTCGCCGCCGTGGTAGCACCGGCACTCCATGGCCGTTGCCAACTCGTCGGCCCGGCGGAAGGCGCTGATGAACAGCGGCACCAGAATGGGGATCAACGCCTTGGCTTTTTGAATCAGATTCCCGCTCTCAAAGTCCGCCCCCCGGGCCTTCTGGGCGGACATGATCTTGTCCGTCTCCTCGATCAGCGTGGGAATGAACCGCAGGGCGATGGACATCATCATGGCCAGCTCGTGGACCGGCACATGGAGCTTTTTCAATCCGTTCAGCAGCCGCTCCAGCCCGTCGGTGAGGCTGATGGGGCTGGTGGTGTAGGTCATGAGGAAAGTGCCCATGATCAACAGCATAATTCTCAAAACCATGAAAATGGCGTTGTGGACGCCGGCGTCGGAGATGCGCACCGGCCCCCACTCCACCAGGTTCTTCGTGCCCGGCGTGAAGAACAGGTTCAAAAGCCCGGTGAAGAGGATGATGAACAGCACCGGCTTCAACCCCCGCACCAGCGCCCTGAGCCCCACCCTGGAGACGCGGACGCACGCCGCCAGCGTCAGGGCCAGCACGCCGTAGCCCGCCGCCCCCTTGGCGCAGAACAGCGCGATGATGTAGAGCAGCACCAGCAGAATCTTCGTCCGGGGGTCCAGCCGGTGGGCCGCCGTGTCGCCTGGGAAGTACTGGCCCAGGGTGATGTCTTTCAGCATGGGGCCCCTCCCTTCCGTAGCGCCAGCAGCTGCCGCTCCAGGTCCTCCACGGTGTACACCGCCGGGTCCACGTCCAGGCCCCGGGCCCGCAGGGCCATGGCCACCCTCGTCACCTGGGGCACGTCCAGCCCCGCCTCCAGCAGGGCGTCCGCCAGGGCGAACACCTCCGCCGGCGTGCCGTCCATCAGCACATGGGCGGATTTCAGCACCAGAATCCGGTCCACATTCTGGGCGATCTCGTCCATGCTGTGGCTCACCAGAATCACGGTGGTGCGGCGGTTGCGGTGGAAGTCCCGGATGTTGGCCATCAGGTTCTCCCGGCCCGCCGGGTCCAGGCCCGCCGTGGGCTCGTCCAGCACCAGCACCTCCGGCTCCATGGCCAGGACCCCCGCCAGGGCCACCCGGCGCTTCTGCCCGCCGGAGAGCTCAAAGGGGGACTTGTCCAGCTGCTCGTCCCGGATGCCCACCAGCCGCGCGGCCTCCCGCACGGCGTGGTCCAGCTCGGCGCCGGTCTTTCCCTGATTCATGGGGCCGAAGGAGATGTCCTTATAGACGGTCTCCTCGAAGAGCTGGTACTCCGGGTACTGGAACACCAGACCCACCCGGAAGCGGACGTCGCGGATTTTTTTGGGCTCCGCCCAGATGTCCCGTCCGCCCAGCAGCACCTGGCCGGAGGTGGGGCGCAGCAGGCCGTTGAGGTGCTGGATCAGGGTGGACTTCCCGGAGCCGGTGTGGCCGATGATGCCCAGGAACTCCCCCGGCTGGACATCAAAGCTCACGTCCTCCACCGCGCTGCGCTGGAAGGGGGTGCCCACGCCGTAGGTGTGGGTCAGGTTTTTGACTTGTAAGATCGGTTCCAGGTTTTTCAAATTCTTTTCGTTCCTTCCCGGTTGGTTCTCAATGTAGCTTAAGGGTTGGCGCGAAGCGCGGATAAAGCTTTTTAATCAAACTTTTTCTCGAAAAAGTTTGTGGGGTCCAGGGGCAAAGCCCCTGGGCGAGGCGCGCACGCCTCGAAACTCTCTCATTGCGAAGCCCATAGAACATCCGCGACAGAGAGCGCCTTCGCCGAAGGCGAACAGCGTCCCCCTGGCACCGGATTCTCAACGGACCTCTATTGCGAAACTGCCGGACCGCATCGGTTTCGCCTCGCGGTCTTCGGAGTACCCGCCCGGCTCTGCCGGGCATCGCCGGGGGGGCCGCCCCCCGGGCCCCCCCGCCCATTGAAAATTCCGGGGAAAAATTTTTGAAAGGGCGTCCGCCGGGTCGTCGGCGCCCGCCGCCACCCGCACCGCCGCCACGGG
>CAMNRF010000092.1 GCA_946551795.1 uncultured Oscillibacter sp. | reverse complement strand
TCTACAAGGGCCTCAAGCCCGTGTACTGGTGCCCCCACGACGAGACCGCCCTGGCGGAGGCGGAGATCGAGTACCAGGACGACCCCGTCACCACCGTGTATGTCAAGTTCCCCATGCACGACGACCAGGGGAAGCTCCCCGGGTATGACAAGCTCTTCTTCGTCATCTGGACCACCACCATCTGGACGCTGCCGGGGAACCTGGCCATCGCCCTGCACCCCGGCGAGAGCTACGCCGTCGTGAAGGCCCCCAATGGGGAGCACTATATCATGGCGGAGGCGCTGACGGACAAGGTCATGCGGATCGGCGGCTTCGACGCCTGGGAGATCGTGGAGACCCACCCTGGCAGCTTCTTTGAGAACATGCTGGCGGACCACCCCTTCCTGCCCAAGACCAGCCGCCTGGTGCTGGCGGACTACGTCACCATGGACAGCGGCACCGGCTGCGTCCACACCGCCCCGGGCTTCGGCGCCGACGACTACCAGACCTGCAAACGCTACGGCATGGACATGGTGGTGCCCGTGGACGACCAGGGAAAGCACACCGACTACGCCGGGAAGTACGCCGGGATGAGCACCGACGAGTCCAACCCTGTGATTCTGGCGGATATGAAGGAGAGCGGGATGCTCTTCGCCTCCGAGGACATCGTCCACAGCTACCCCCACTGCTGGCGCTGCAAGAACCCCATTATCTTCCGGGCCACTCCCCAGTGGTTCTGCTCCGTGGAGTCCTTCAAGGACGAGGCCTGCGCCGCGGCGGACGAGGTCCGCTGGGTGCCCAAGTGGGGCATTGACCGGATGAAGTCCATGATCCGGGAGCGCACCGACTGGTGCATCTCCCGCCAGCGCCGCTGGGGCCTGCCCATCCCCGTGTTCTACTGCGCCGACTGCGGCAAGCCCATCTGCACCGACGAGACCATCGCCGCCGTGTCCAAGCTCTTTGGCGAGAAGGGCTCCAACGCCTGGTATGAGACCGAGGCGGCGGACATCCTCCCCAAGGATTTCGCCTGCCCCCACTGCGGGAACAAGTCCGGCTTCACCAAGGAGGAGGACACCCTGGACGGCTGGTTCGACTCCGGCTCCACCCACTTCGCCTCCATGAAGAAGGACCAGGGCTTCTGGCCCGCCACCATGTACCTGGAGGGCCTGGACCAGTACCGGGGCTGGTTCCAGAGCTCCCTGCTGACCGCCGTGGGCGCCTTCGGCAAGGGCGCGCCCTTCAAGGAGTGCGTCACCCACGGCTGGACCGTGGACGGCGAGGGCCAGGCCATGCACAAATCCGCCGGAAACGGCATGGACCCCGCCGAGGTCATCGACAAGTACGGCGCGGACATCCTGCGCCTGTGGGCCGCCAACAGCGACTACCACGCCGACGTCCGCTGCTCCCACGAGATCTTCAAGCAGCTCTCTCAGAACTACCTGAAGTTCCGCAATACCGCCCGGTACTGCCTGGGGAACCTGGGCGGCTTCGATCCCGACCGCCTCACCCCCGCCGGGGAGATGGAGGAGCTGGACCGCTGGGCCGTCACCCGTCTGAACGCCCTGATCGAAAAGTGCTTCAAGGGCTATGACGAGTACGAGTTCCTCACCGTCACCCACGCCGTCAACGACTTCTGCGTGGTGGAGATGAGCAACTTCTATCTGGACATCATCAAGGACCGGCTGTACTGCGACGAGGCCAATGGCGCCGGCCGCCGCAGCGCCCAGACCGCCCTGTTCCTGATTCTGGACACCATGACCAAGATCATGGCTCCCATCCTGTGCTTCACCGCCGACGAGATCTGGCAGGCCATGCCCCACCGCTCCGGGGACGACGGGCGGAACGTCCTCTTCAACGACATGAACCAGCCCTTCCCGGACTACGCCCTGGACGATGCCGCCATGGCCCGCTGGGAGGAGATCATCAAGGTGCGCGACACGGTGAACGGCGCCCTGGAGACCGCCCGGGCCGAGAAGAAGATCGGCAAGAGCCTGGAGGCCCGGGTGAGGCTCACCGTCCCGGCGGAGGACGCCTTCCTGACGGAGATGGACGCCAGTGCCCTGGCGGACCTGCTGATCGTCTCTCAGGCGGAGGCGGTGGCCGGCGATGCCCTGGCCGTGGCCGTGGAGCCCGCCGGCGGCGCCAAGTGCGAACGCTGCTGGAAGCAGATCCCCTCTGTGGGCGGCGACACCGCCCACCCCACCCTCTGCGCCCGCTGCGCCGCCGCCGTGGCGAAGCTGCCGGAGTTCTGATTGTCCACGCCTGTCTTATACTAATTCTTGATAAAACTGTTCAGTTTTATCAAGAATGGAACCGCACGAGTGCGTTTCCATTTTGCGCCGAAAACGGCGCAAAATGCGTCTCATAAGAACTTGACGCGCCTTCGGCGCTATAAAAAGGTTAAAAAGTTTTTTAACCTTTTCAACAAGTTCTAGTATTACAACAGGGCCCCCGCGCGGAATATCCGCCCGGGGACCCTGTTCTCAAATGTCCAGCTCCAGCACCACCGGGCAGTGGTCGCTGCCCGTCACCTCGCTCCAGATGTCCGCGTTGCGAATCCGCTCCCGCAGCCGCTCCGAGACGATGAAGTAGTCGATGCGCCACCCGGCGTTGTTCGCTCTGGCGTTGAAGCGGTAGCTCCACCAGGAGTAGGCCCCCGTCCTGTCCGGGTACAGGGCCCGGAAGGTGTCCACAAAGCCGCTCTCCAGCAGGCGGGTCATCTTCTCCCGCTCCTCGTCGGAAAAGCCGGGGTTCCGCCGGTTGCTCTGGGGGTTTTTCAGATCGATCTCCCGGTGGGCCACGTTCAGGTCCCCGCAGTAGACCACGGGCTTCCGCCCGTCCAATTCCATGAGGTACTCCCGGATGTCGTCCTCCCAGGCCATCCGGTAGGGGAGGCGACTCAGCTGGTCCTTGGAATTGGGGGTGTAGCAGCACACCAGGTAAAACTCCGGGTACTCCGCCGTGATGACCCGTCCCTCGTGGCGGTGCTCGTCGATGCCGAAGTCACAGGTCACCGCCAGGGGCTGGCGCCGGGTGAAGACCGCCGTGCCGGAGTACCCCGCCCTGTCGGCGCTGTTCCAGTAGCGGACATAGCCGGGCAGGTCAAACTCCGCCTGCTCCGGGCGCATCTTCGTCTCCTGCAGGCAGATCACGTCCGCGTTGGCAAAGGCGCAGAAGTCCAGAAAGCCCTTTCCCAGGCAGGAGCGCAGGCCGTTGACGTTCCAGGATACCAATCTCATCGCCGTCTTCCTCCTCACAAAATCCATCATGATTTATTTTACCGAATCCGCCGGAAAAACACAATGCCGAGCACGCCAAAAAAAGCCGAAAAAAAGCGAAAAAAGTGGAAAATTTCCGTAGCATTTTGGAACGAGATGTGATAGGCTGAAGAGGAGAGAAAACCGGGGCGGACCGCGCCGCCCGGGGAGGGAGGGGGAGCGGAATGAAAAGACGGAACTGCCTGTGGCTGCTGTTGCTGCTGTGCCTGCTGTCCGGCTGCGGCGGCGCCGCCGCGCCCGCTCCGGCGGACAGCGTCCCCGCCCAGACCCTGGAGGACAGCGCCGGGCTCTCCGCCACCCGGCTGGAGGCGGGGCCCCGCCCGCTGATGGAGGAGGAGATCCTGGCCGCCTACTACCGGGCGGAGGAGGCCTACGGCTGGTTCGACCTCTCCCCCCTGCCCGACAGCGGCGAGACTCTCCGGCTGGACGGCACGGCCTACCGCAGGGTGGACTACCCCGGCATGGAGACCGTGGAGGACCTGCGGGCCTACCTGCGGAGCCTGTTTTCCGTCGAGCTGACAGACAGCCTGCTGTCCCTGGGGGACGGGACGCCCTACTACCGGGACGTGGACGGGGCGCTGTACGTCTCCCTCTCCGGCAGGGAGCGGGACGGCGGCAAGGGCGCCTCCCAGGTAGGGGTGGTCCCGGTGGACAGCCACACCTACTCCCTGGAGGTGTCTGTGGAGCTGCTGAATGCCAGCCGGGACGCCGTCGCCGGGCTGGAGTGCTGGTCCTTCCCCTACGCCTATGTGGACGGCCGCTGGGTCTTCACGGACTTCCAGCTGGTCAGCTGAGGGAGGCCGCGCTCTGCAAACTTCCACGCAAACTCCGGCGGTTTTTACGCAAAATATCGCATTTCTCCGGGAGGTTCTCTGAATCTCCCGGCATTTTGTCAAGTAATTAACGAAAATTGCGCTATAAACGCGGGAGATTTACGCAACAATTTACGAAAATTGTGTCATTGTGCAGTGATAGAGATGCATTGATTTATGCAAAAGGTAAAAGTTACAACGTTTGCGTAAAATGTAGCGTAAGATTTACTTGAAAAAACGTTCACGTATGCTACAATAAGAAGGTACCCAGCAACAACGCAAAAGGAGTGGAAGTATGGAAAACTTGTTTTGGATCGGATTTGTCGGCGCCATCGTGGCCGGGCTCTTCGCGGTCACCCAGGCCAAAAAGGTGATGGCCTACTCCGAGGGCACCGAGCGGATGCAGAAGATCGCGGCCAATATCCGCGCCGGCGCCAACGCCTATTTGAAGCACCAGTACGCGACGGTGTGCAAGGTCTTCGTGGTGGTGTTCGTCATCCTGCTGGTGCTGGCCTTTGCCACCGGCGGGCAGATGCTCTCCAAGTTCACCCCCTTCGCCTTTGTCACCGGCGGCATCTTCTCCATGCTGGCGGGCTTCATCGGCATGAAGGTCGCCACCAACTCCAACGCCCGCACCGCCCAGGCCGCCTCCGAGAGCCTGAACAAGGGCCTGCGGGTGGCCTTCTCCTCCGGCTCCGTCATGGGCTTCACCGTGGTGGGCCTGGGGATGCTGGACATCACCATGTGGTTCTTCCTGCTGCGCTACGCCTTCGGCATCAACAACCCCGAGACGCTGGGCAACATTATGGTGATGAACGGCATGGGCGCCAGCTTCATGGCCCTCTTCGCCCGGGTGGGCGGCGGCATCTACACCAAGGCCGCCGACGTGGGCGCCGACCTGGTGGGCAAGGTGGAGGCCGGCATCCCCGAGGACGACCCCCGGAACCCCGCCACCATCGCCGACAACGTGGGCGACAACGTGGGCGACGTGGCCGGCATGGGCGCGGACCTCTACGAGTCCTACGTGGGCTCCATCCTGGCCACCTTCGCCCTGGGCGCCGTGGGCGGCTACGGCTGGAACGGCATGCTGCTGCCCGTGGCCTTGGCGGTCTGCGGCATCATCTGCTCCATCCTGGGCTCCTTCCTGGTGAAGACCAAGGAGGACGCCACCCAGGAGTCCCTGCTCAAGAGCCTGCGCACCGGCACCTACACCGCCGCCGTGCTGGCGGCCGTGCTGGCGGCGCCCCTGACCTACTGGATCTTGGGAAGCTGGGGCGTGTACGTGGCCATTCTCTGCGGCCTGATCGGCGGGTGCGCCATCGGCTACTTCACCGAGTACTACACCTCCGACACCTATAAGCCCACCCAGGAGCTGGCGGCGGCCTCCGAGACCGGCTCCGCCACCATCATCATCGGCGGCATCTCCCTGGGGCTCCGGTCCACCATCACGTCCATCATCATCGTGGCGGCGGCGGTGCTGGTGAGCTACTTCGCCGCCGGCGGCTCCGTCCAGATCATGGACGGGGCGGGCGTGTTCAGCGAGTCCTTCAACCGCGGTCTGTACGGCATCGGCATCGCCGGCGTGGGCATGCTCTCCACCCTGGGCATCACCCTGGCGACGGACGCCTACGGCCCCGTGGCCGACAACGCCGGCGGCATCGCCGAGATGAGCGGCCTGCCGGAGGAAGTCCGCAACCGCACCGACGCCCTGGACTCCCTGGGCAACACCACCGCCGCCACCGGCAAGGGCTTCGCCATCGGCTCCGCCTCTCTCACGGCCCTGGCCCTGCTGGTGAGCTACGTCAACATCGTCCAGGAGCGCACGGCGGAGAATCTGAACTTCACCCTTACCAGCCCCACGGTCCTGGTGGGCCTGTTCCTGGGGGCCATGCTGACCTTTGTGTTCACCGCCTTCACCATGAGCGCCGTGCAGAAGGCGGCCCAGTCCATCGTGGTGGAGGTCCGCCGCCAGTTCAAGGAGATTCCCGGCATCATGGAATACACGGCCGAGCCGGACTACGCCTCCTGCGTGGGCCTTTGCACCAAGGGCGCCCTGCGCGAGATGGTCTCTCCCGCGGTGCTGGCCATTGTGGTGCCCATCGTCACCGGCTTGATTCTGGGGCCCACCGGCGTGGTGGGACTGCTGGGCGGCGTGTCCGTCACGGGCTTTGCCATGGCGGTGTTCATGTCCAACGCCGGCGGCGCCTGGGACAACGCCAAGAAGTACATTGAGAGCGGCCACCACGGCGGCAAGGGCTCCGACCAGCACAAGGCGGCTGTGGTGGGAGACACCGTGGGGGACCCCTTCAAGGATACCTCCGGTCCGTCTCTGAACATTCTGATCAAGCTGTGCTCTACGGTGTCGATTGTGTTCTCCGGGCTGATTCTGGCGTTCAACCTGATGAATATGTTCTGATCTTTGACTTTAGCGGTCCTCCCGCCTGCGGGCGGGGGGACTTTTTTCTCGCCCTGGCGGGCGGGGGCGGGATTCAGCCATGATGATGGCTGGTGCATTTGCACCCCCCATTTTCTTTTTTCTCCGCTTGTGGAGAAAAAAGAAAACGGGCCGT
>CAMNRF010000091.1 GCA_946551795.1 uncultured Oscillibacter sp. | reverse complement strand
TTTTTCTGCGCCCAGAAAAAGAGAAAATGGGGGGTGCATCCCCAAGACACGCCGGGCACCGGCGTGTCGTCGTCCCCGGCCCGTGGCCGGGAAGCCCCCGTCCCGCCCCCGTGGGGCGGATTCCGAAGGAATACAATCCCCCGATACCTGCCAAGGTATCAAAAGGAGGCCCCATGCCTGATTGCAGATCAATCCAAGTCAATACCACCCCCGCCTACGGGGTAACCATCGCCCCCGGCCTGCTGGCCGCCTGCGGCCCCCGCCTGCGGGCGCTGATGCCCCCCTGCCATATGGCGGTCATCACCGACAGCGCCGTGGCCCCCCTGTACCTGGACACCGTCCAGAGGAGCCTCTCCACGGCGGGCTTCGCCGTCAGTCCCTATGTCTTCCCCGCCGGGGAGGGGAGCAAGACCCTCTCCACGCTGGCGAATATCCTGGAATTTCTGGCGGAGCGCCGCCTCACCCGCACTGACTGCGTGGTCGCCCTGGGGGGCGGCGTCACCGGGGACATGGCGGGCTTCGCCGCCGCCGTGTACCTGCGGGGCATCCGGTACGTCCAGCTGCCCACCACCCTTCTGGCCGCCGTGGACTCCTCCGTGGGCGGCAAGACCGCCATCGACCTGGCGGCGGGGAAAAACCTGGCGGGAGCCTTTCTCCAGCCCGCCGCCGTACTGTGCGACACGGACTGTCTCGCCACCCTGCCCAAAGATGTCTTCGCCGACGGCGCCGCCGAGGCCATCAAGACCGGCGTCCTGTGCGACGAGAGCCTCTTCTCCCTCTTTGAAGACGGCACCCTCTCCGCCGAGCCGGCGGAGGTCATCGCCCGGTGTGTTGGGTACAAGGCCGGCGTGGTGGAGCGGGACGAAAAGGAGCGGGGGGAGCGGAAACTTTTGAACCTGGGCCACACCGTGGGCCACGCCATTGAGAAGTGCAGCGGGTACGCCGTCCCCCACGGCCACGCCGTGGCGGCGGGGCTGGCCGTCATCGCCCGGGCCGCGGAGGCCCTGGGGTGGGCCGAGGAACCCATCGCCGCCCGCATCACCGCGTGCCTCGCCCAAAACGGCCTGCCCACCGGTGCGGACTACGCCCCGGAGGCCCTGGCGGAGGCCGCCTCCGCCGACAAGAAGCGCGCCGGCGGGGACATCACCCTGGTGGTGCCCAGGCGGATCGGCCTGTGTGAATTGAAAAAAATCCCCGTCCCGGAGCTGCTGAACGTCATCCGGGCGGGACTGGAGGGATAACCCCCTATGGACGTCTGTATTCACCCCCGGCGGCTCTCCGGCGTGGTGACGCCGCCCCCCAGCAAATCCATGGCCCACCGGCTGGTCATCGCCGCCTCCCTGGCGGCGGGGGTCAGCACCATCCGCCGCCTGGACTTCTCCGCGGACATCGAGGCCACCCTGCGCTGCATGCGGGCCCTGGGAGCCCAGTGGGAGACGGCGGAGGACGGGCTGCGGATCACCGGCATCGGCGGCATCCGCCAGCCCTTCGGGGACCTGCCCCGGTTCGACTGCGGCGAGTCCGGGTCCACTCTCCGCTTTCTGATTCCCATCTCCATGACGGCGGGACAGGGCGGCGCCTTCACCGGCCAGGGCCGGCTGATGGAGCGCCCCCAGCAGCCCTATTTCGACCTGTTTCGGGAGCGGGGCATCCCCTGGGAGCAGGCGGACGGCGTCCTCACCGTCCGGGGCCAGCTGGCGCCGGGGGAGTACCGCCTGCCGGGGAATGTCTCCAGCCAGTTCTTCACGGGCCTTCTCATGGCCCTGCCCCTGCTGGAGGGCCCCAGCGTGGTGGTCAGCACCACGGAGCTGGAGTCCGCCTCCTACGTCACCATGACCATGGGTGTGCTGGACCAGTGCGGCGTCCGGGTGCGCTACTCGCCGCAGATCAACAGCTTTGCCGTCTCCCCGGGGATCTACTGCCCCTTTGAGGCCGCCGTGGAGGCCGACTGGTCCCAGGCCGCCTTCTGGTACGCCGCCATCACCCTGGGCAGCAGCCTGCGGCTCCGGGGGCTCAACGGCCGCTCCTCCCAGGGGGATGCGGCGGTGGTCTCCCACTGTAAAAAGCTCTCCCAGGAGGGAAGCGTCGCCATCGACCTCTCGGACTGCCCGGACCTGCTGCCGCCCCTGGCGGTGATGGCGGCGGTCCGCCGGGGCACCACCCGCTTCACCCACGCCGCCCGCCTCCGGCTGAAGGAGAGCGACCGGCTCTCCACCGTCCACCAGATGCTCTCCGCCCTGGGCGGGGCCGCCTCGGAGGAGGCGGACAGTCTGACGGTCTACGGCGTCTCCACCCTCCCCGGCGGCACGGTGGACGGGGCCAACGACCACCGCATCGTCATGGCGGCGGCCATCGCCGCCACCCGCTGCCAGGGCCCCGTGACCATCCAGGGGGCCGAGGCGGTGAAGAAATCCTATCCCGGCTTCTGGCGGGATTACGAGGCCCTGGGAGGTGACGTCCGTGTCCTCTGAGTTTGGCAGAATTCTGCGGATCAGCGTGTTTGGGCAGTCCCACGGCAGGGCCGTCGGGGTCAACATTGACGGCCTGCCCGCCGGAGAGGAGATCAACCTGGAGGAGCTCCAGCGTTTTCTGGACCGGCGAAGGCCGGGGAAGAGCCCCCTCTCCACCGCCCGAAAGGAGACCGACGTGCCGGAGTTCCTCTCGGGGCTGGAGAGCGGCAGAACCTGCGGCGCGCCGCTGTGCGCCGTCATCTGGAACAGCGACCAGCACTCCTCGGACTACGCGGAGCTCCGGGACAGGCCCCGGCCCGGCCACGCGGACTACACCGCCGCCGTCAAGTGGGGCGGCCGCGCCGACATGCGGGGCGGCGGACACTTCTCCGGCCGGCTGACGGCCCCCCTGTGCGTCGCCGGGGGCATCGCCAAACAGTTCCTCTCCCGCCGGGGCATCTATGTGGGGGCCCACCTGGATTCCGTGGCCGCGGTCAGCGACGACCCCTTCCCCCTGTATCCCACCCCGGAGCTCTTTGAGGCGGTCGCCGCCAAGCCCTTCCCCGTTCTGGACGACGGGGCCGGGGATCGGATGCAGGAGGCCATTCTGGCCGCGAAGCGGGACCTGGACAGCGTGGGCGGCGTCATCGAGTGCGCCGCCATCGGCCTCCCCGCCGGGCTGGGGGACCCCATGTTTGACGGCGTGGAAAACCGTCTGGCGGCGGCCCTCTTCGGCATCCCCGCCGTGAAGGGCGTGGAGTTCGGCGCGGGCTTTCGCGCCGCCCGGCTTCGGGGCTCGGAGAACAACGACCCCTTCGTCATGGCGGAGGACGGCGTCCGCGCGGAGACCAACCGCGCCGGCGGCATCCTGGGGGGCATTACCACGGGGATGCCCCTGGTGCTCCGGGCGGCGGTGAAGCCCACGCCGTCCATCGGCAGGCCCCAGAAAACCGTCAGCCTCTCCCGGGGGGAGGACACAGAGCTGGCCATCCACGGCCGGCACGACCCCTGCATCGCCCACCGGGCGGTCCCGGTGGTGGAGGCGGTGACCGCCGCCGTACTTTTAGATATGCTTTTGGAGGGAAATCATGGAACTTTCTGAGATCCGCGGGAAAATCGACGCCGTAGACGACCAGCTGCTCTCCCTCTTCCTGGAGCGCATGGCCCTCAGCGAGGAGGTGGCCGCCTACAAAAACGAACACCATCTCCCCATTCTCAACAAGCAGCGGGAGCGGGAGATCCTGGCCAAGGTCACGGAGCGGGCCGGGGACAAGGAGCGATACGCCTATCACCTGTACTCCACCCTCTTCGAGCTGGCCCGGTCCCGCCAGGCGGAGCTGGTCGCCGCCCCCACCCACGTGGGGGCGCGGATTGAGGCCGCCCTGGCCAATGGCGGCGAGATCTTCCCCCAGACGGGCCTCGTGGCCTGCCAGGGCGTGGAGGGCGCCAACTCCCAGGTGGCCTGCGACCGGCTGCTGCCCCGGGGGAACCTCATGTATGTGAGGAGCTTCCAGGCGGTGGCCGCCGCCGTGGAGTCGGGATTGTGCAAATTCGGCGTGCTGCCCATCGAGAACAGCTCCAACGGCTCCGTCCGGGCGGTGTACCAGCTGCTCCAGGAGCATGACCTCTCCATCGTCCGCTCCGCCCGGCTGTGCATCCGCCACGAGCTGCTGGCCCTGCCCGGCACGAAACTGGAGAACATCACGGAGATCTACTCCCACGAGCAGGCCATCGGCCAGTGCTCCAGCTTCCTGGGCGGTCTCAAGGACGTGAAGGTCATCCCCTGCGGCAACACCGCCGCCGCCGCCAAGATGGTGGCCGAGAGCGGCAGCCCCACGGCCGCCGCCATCTCCTCCCACCCCTGCGCCGCCCTGTACGGCCTGGAGTGCGTCAACGACAACATCCAGGACAGCGACAACAACTACACCCGCTTCATCTGCGTCACCAAAAAGCCGGTGATCTACGCCGGAGCCAACCGCATCAGCCTCATCATCGCCTTTGAGAACAAGCCCGGCGCGCTGTACGACATTCTCTCCAAGCTGGCGGCGCTGGACATCAACATGACCAAGCTGGAGTCCTGCCCCGTGGCGGGCAGCGACTTTGAGTTCATCTTCTTCCTGGAGCTGGAGGCCAGCGTCCAGGACCCCAGCGTGCGGGCCATGCTGGAGGAGATGGAGCGCAGCTGCGCCCAGTTCCAGTTCCTGGGCAGCTACGCGGAAGTGTGACCCCATGGAGGATAAAATCTACGGCCTGCTGGGGCGGAAGCTGGGGCACAGCTGGTCCGCACCCATCCATCGGGCCCTGGGGTGCCAGGACTACCGGCTGATCGAGCTGGAGCCGGAAGAGCTGGGGGACTTTCTCCGCCGGGAGGACATCGGCGGGCTGAATGTCACCATCCCCTACAAGCGGGATGTGATGAAATTCTGTGATGTGATCGACCCGGCGGCGGAGGCCATCGGCAGCGTGAACACCCTGGTCCGCCGGGGCGGAAAGCTGTACGGATACAACACCGACATCGACGGCTTCCTCTATATGCTCCGCCGGGTGAAAATCTCCCTGGCGGGGAAGAAGGTGGTCATCCTGGGCAGCGGCGGCGCGTCGCTGACGGCCCAGGCCGCCGCCCGGCAGGAGGGCGCCCGGGCGGTCGTGGTTCTTTCCCACAGCGACCTGGATAACTGCGAGTTTATCAACCACAGGGACGCGGAGGTCCTCGTCAATACGACGCCTGTCGGCATGTGGCCGGATCTGGATGGCCTGAGTATGAATCTGCGAAACCTGCCGTCCGTAGCGGATGTGGTGGATGTGATCTACAACCCCGGGCGGACCAGCCTGCTGCTCCAGGCGGAGGAGATGGACGGGGAGCCCCGTTATCACCGGCATTTCCGCTGGACGGGGGGCCTGCCCATGCTGGTCCAGCAGGCCAAGCGGGCGGAGGAGCTGTTTTTTGACAGCTCCATCCCCGGCGAAGAGGCTGAGAAGCTCATCGCTCAGCTTTGGCGTGACCGGACCAACCTCGTGTTGATCGGGATGCCTGGAAGCGGCAAGACCACCGTGGGCCGGGCACTGGCCCGGCTCTCCGGCAAATCCCTCGTGGACGTGGATGAGGAGATCACACGGGCGGCGGGCAAGCCGATTCCGGAGATCTTCGCCCAGGAGGGCGAAGAGGCGTTCCGGATGCTGGAAAACCGGATCTTGAAAGAGGTCTGCGCCCAAAGCGGCCGGGTGATCGCTGCCGGCGGCGGGGTCGTTCTCCATATGGAAAACTGGAAAACCATGCGCCGCACCGGATGGGTGTACCGGCTGGAGCGGAGGCTGGAGGACCTGGCCACGGAGGGCCGTCCCCTGTCCAGGCCGGGAAATCTGGCGAAGATGGAGCAGACCCGGGGACCGCTGTACCGGGCGGCGGCGGACGCGGCGGTTCAAAATGACAGCAGCCCGGAGGACGCCGCCGCCAAGATCTGGAGGGATTTTTGTGAAAATTCTGGTGATAAACGGCCCTAATATGAATATGCTGGGCATCCGCCAGCCGGAGATTTACGGCAGGGCCACCTACGAGGATTTGAAGGCCATGATCCGGGAGGAGGCTGACCGATTGGGGGTGGAGGTGGAGTTTTTCCAGTCCAACCACGAGGGGGCGTTAGTGGATGCCATTCAGCAGGCGTATTTTGACCATGTGGACGGGATGATCATCAATCCGGCGGCGTATACGCACACCAGCGTGGCGCTGCTGGACGCCGTGAAGGCAGTGGGGATTCCCACGGTGGAGGTGCATGTGTCCGACCCGGACAGCCGGGAGGAGTTCCGGCACGTGTCGTACATTCGGGCGGCGTGTGTGGGGACGATTCGGGGACACGGGCTGCCCGGGTATCTGGAGGCACTGCGGATGCTGGTTTGTTAAAAGTTTTGGTCCAGCTTTTTCGGGGCCCCCGCCGAAGCCCAGCGAAGCGCCTTTTGCGGCCTCGAGGAGGCGGTGCGGACAGAAGAAAGTCGGTTCCTTCCGCTTCACACAAGCAGCAGGTCCCTCTATCGGAGGACCTCTGCCTCACTCCCGCAAAAAACGCTTCGCTGTTTTGCTCCCTTTTTTCGTCTCGCCTTACGGCGAAAGACTGCCCTTTTCTCTTTCAATCACCGCGGCCCTGCCGCCCCGGGGGGGGGGGGGGGGGGGGGGGCGCCCCCCCCCCCCCCCCCGGGGGGGGGGGGCAAAAAAATAAAAGGTGGTGTTGGGGGGTGTGGTTGGTTTTTTTTTAGTGTTTGTTTAGGGAAAATAAGACCAAGAAAAACAGCAGGAAAAAAAACAA
>CAMNRF010000090.1 GCA_946551795.1 uncultured Oscillibacter sp. | reverse complement strand
CCACGCCGCCCTCGATGACGGCCTTGAGGAACTTGTACTCCACCTCGTTCTCCTCAAAGGAGAGGTCGTCGATGAAGATGATGAAGCGGTAGTTCCGGTTCTTCACCTGGGCCAGCACGGTGGAGAGGTCCTCGAACTGGTGCTTGTAGATCTCGATCATCCGAAGACCCCGGCTGAAGTACTCGTTGACCAGGGCCTTGACGCTGGTGGATTTGCCGGTGCCGGCGTCGCCGTAGAGCAGCACGTTGTTGGCGTGCCTGCCGTCCAGGAAGGCCTCGGTATTCCGCCGGAGCTCCTGCTTCTGCTTCTCGTAGCCCAGCAGGTCCTCCAGCATGACCCGGTCCACGTTGGTGATGGGCAGGAACTCCAGCCCCCGCCCGTGGCCCTGGATGCGAAAGGCCCGGTTCATGGCGAAGAGGCCGAAGCCGTACTGCCGGTAGTAGCTGGTCATCAGGGAGAAGACGTCCTCCCCGTCACGGGCCTGGGCCAGGGCCCGGCTGAGGACGCGGACCTGCCAGCTCACGTCCCGGTTGACCATCCGGTCCCCCTTGGGCAGGGCGCTGTAGTGGGAGATGACCGTGAAGCAGTCGATGTCCAGGTCCTCCTCAATGGCGGAGAAGTCGTAGTGGAACAGCCGGAGGAAGATGGCAAAGTCGTTCTTTACAAAGGTGTTGACGCTGCCCTCCCGGCTGCCGGAGCGTTCGCAGGCCAGGGTGAAGGCGTTCCGGTTGGTCATCAGCAGCCAGGTGAGGTAGCAGTGCCACAGGTTCTCGTCAAACCCGCAGGCGGTGCCCAGCTCCAAAAGCCGCTTGATCTCCCGGTAGACGCGCCGGACCAGGTCGTCCCGGTCGGCTTCGCCCCGCTCCCAGTCCCGGAGAATCCCCGAGAGGCGGAGGAGGATGCTGTCCTCCCCCAGGTCGCTGTACATCAAAAGGCGTGCCGTATCGTGATACATTCCGCCGCCTCCTTTTTGTGTTTGGGCCGCCGCCGCTCCGGGCGGCGGCATGGAAGGTCAGTCCAGCACGGCCCCCCGGTCGGCGGAGCTGACCAGTCTGGCGTACCGGGCCAGATACCCGGTTTTGATTTTGGGCTCCGGGCAGACCCAGGCGGCCTTCCGCCGCTCCAGCTCCTGGCCGGAGACCTTCAGGGTGATGGTGTGGGCGGGGATGTCGATGGCGATCATGTCGCCCTCCTCCACCAGACCGATGGGCCCGCCGGAGGCCGCCTCCGGGGAGACGTGGCCGATGGAGGCCCCCCGGGTGGCGCCGGAGAACCGGCCGTCGGTGATGAGGGCCACGTCTTTGTCCAGACCCATGCCGGCGATGGCGGAGGTGGGGTTCAGCATCTCCCGCATCCCGGGGCCGCCCTTGGGCCCCTCATAGCGGATGACCACCACGTCCCCGGCGCGGATCTTCCCGGCGTAGATGGCCTCGATGGCCTCCTCCTCGGAGTTGAACACCCGGGCGGGGCCCTGGTGGACCATCATCTCGGGGGCCACGGCGGACTGCTTCACCACGCACCCGTCGGGGGCCAGGTTGCCCTTGAGCACGGCGATGCCGCCGGTTTTGGAGTAGGGATTGCCGATGGGGCGGATCAGCGTCTCGTCCCGGTTCACCGCGCCCGCCAGATTCTCCGCCACGGTCTTTCCGGTGCAGGTGAGGCAGGAGGTGTCCAGGAGATTGGCCTTACACAGCTCCGCCATGACGGCGTACACGCCGCCGGCCCGGTCCAGGTCCTCCATGTAGGTGTCCCCGGCGGGGGCCAGGTGGCAGAGGTTGGGGGTCTTCCCGCTGATCTCGTTGGCCATGTCGAAGGAGAGCTCGATGCCGCACTCGTGGGCGATGGCCGGCAGGTGCAGCATGGTGTTGGTGGAGCAGCCCAGGGCCATGTCCACGGTCTCGGCGTTGTGGAAAGCGGCGGCGGTCATGATGTCCCGGGGGCGGATGTTCCTTTCCACCAGCTCCATGATCTTCGTGCCCGCGTGCTTGGCCAGGCGCAGCCGGGCGGAGTAGACGGCGGGGATGGTGCCGTTGCCCCCCAGGGCCATGCCGATGGCCTCGGTGAGGCAGTTCATGGAGTTGGCGGTGTACATGCCGGAGCAGGACCCGCAGGTGGGACAGGCGTTGGTCTCGTACTCCTCCACGCCGCTCTCGTCCAGCTTCCCGGCGTAGTAGGCGCCCACGGCCTCGAACATGTGGCTCAGGCAGGTGCGGCGGCCGTCGCTGAGGTGCCCCGCCAGCATGGGGCCGCCGGAGACGAAGATGGTGGGCACGTTGACCCGGGCGGCGGCCATGAGGAGGCCGGGCACGTTTTTGTCGCAGTTGGGGATCATGACCAGGCCGTCGAACTGGTGGGCCAGGGCCATGGCCTCGGTGGAGTCGGCGATGAGGTCCCGGGTCACCAGGGAGTACTTCATGCCCACGTGGCCCATGGCGATGCCGTCGCACACGGCGATGGCGGGGAACTCCACCGGGGTGCCCCCGGCGGCCCGGACGCCGGCCTTGACGGCCTCGGCGATCTTGTCCAGGTTCATGTGGCCGGGGACGATTTCGTTATAGGAGCACACCACGCCGATGAGGGGGCGCTCCAGCTCCTCCCTGGTATAGCCCAGGGCGTAGAGGAGCGAGCGGTTGGGGGCGGCGGGGATGCCGGATTTTACGACGTCGGAACGCATGGGGATGCCTCCTGTATATCCATTGGATTTTCTCACTGGGGGGGGAACCGCCTGCGGGCGGGACGGGGGATACCGCCCCACGGGGGCGGGACGGGGGGATTTCGCGCCTCGGGCGCGGGACGGCGACACGCCGTTCCGGCGTGTCTGGGGATGCACCCCCCATTCTCTTTTCTCTGTCTTGCCAGAGAAAAGAGAATGCGCCGTGCACGGTGTAAGAGAAAAGAGAACGCTTTTGGAGGTCGCGGAAGTCTTCCACTGCTGTTGGCGGCGTGGGATGTTTTCGCTGCGTGGACGCATGGACTTCCTTCTCTTCCCGCGCTTCGCGCCTGGCCGGTCCCGTGGGGGAGGATTTCCACGTCTGCCGCCTTTTACGGAGGATCACTGGGGCGGATGAGGCCGTCACGCTCCGTATCTTCGTCAGAACATCCTGTAGGGGCCGCCGCCCTCGGCGGCCCGTCTTTCGATAACCGCCCTCACCCGTTTTCCGGGGCGTCCTCCTCCAGACTCTCCAGCGCCCATTTGGTGGCCGCGATCACAAAGGCGGAAAAGGTGCTGTCTGTACCCTGAATCGCTTTTTCCACATCCTCAATGACATCATTGGGAAACCGAATGTTCTTGGGTGTGGTCTTGGGAATTGCGGGAATTTTAAACTTTCTAGCCATATCCTCACCTGCAACACAATTTGTACTTTACATTGTGTTGCAGGTGCTGTAGAATTTATGCACTACGAGTTGTGCGCCATATTGTGCGCTGCTCTGCATGGAGGGGATGGATATGACTATGGATATTTTACGAAAGAACTTTGCGGAATTTCTGCGGGGGAGCCGGATCAAACTGGAGATTACCGGCTTTGACATGGACGGCTTTGAAAAGGCCATGCACCGGGACCTCAGCAGCTGCCTGAACGACATCGGGGGCATCGTCTATGAGGACGAGGAGCTCCTGTCGGACGCCCAGAAGGTCGAGGCCGTCAAGCGGCGTCTGGAGCGGAGTCTGTAGGAGGCGGGGGCCCGGCCGGCGGCCGGGGCCCCGCCGTTTTCCGTCAGTTGGAGGCGGTGTCGGGGTCCGTGTCGTTGCCCCAGAGCATGTTGCGCCGCAGCTCCGCGCCCACGGTCTCCATGGGGTGCTTGGCCAGCTGGGCCCGCTTGGCGTTGAAGAAGGTGCGGCCGAAGCTCTTGTTTTCGGCGATCCAGCGGCCGGCGAAGGTGCCGTCCTGGATGTCGGTGAGGACCGCCTTCATGTTCTTCTTGGTCTCCTCGTAGGGCAGAATCCGGGGACCAGACACGTACTCGCCGTACTCGGCGGTGTCGGAGATGGAGTAGTTCATCATGGCCACGCCGCCCTTGTTGATGAGGTCGATGATCAGCTTCATCTCGTGGATGCACTCGAAGTAGGCGTTCTCCGGGGCGTAGCCCGCCTCCACCAGCGTCTCGAAGCCCAGCTTCATCAGCTCCACCACGCCGCCGCAGAGGATGGCCTGCTCGCCGAAGAGGTCGGTCTCGGTCTCGTCCTGGAAGGTGGTCTCCATCACGCCGCCCCGGGCGCAGCCGATGCCGGCGGCGTAGGCCAGGCCGATGTCGTAGGCCTTGCCGGTGGCGTTCTGCTCCACCGCCAGCAGGCAGGGCACACCCTTGCCGTTGACGTAGGTGGAGCGGACGGTGTGGCCGGGGCCCTTGGGGGCGATCATCAGCACGTCCACGTCGGCGGGGGGGATGATCTGCTTGAAGTGGATGTTGAAGCCGTGGGCGAACATCAGGGCGTTGCCGGGTTCCAGGTTGGGGGCGATGTCCTGCTTGTACATATCCGCCTGGGCCTCGTCGTTGATGAGGATCATGATGATGTCGGCCCACTTGGCGGTCTCGGGCACGCTCATGACCTTCAATCCGGCCTTCTCGGCGGCGGCCTGGTTCTTGCTGCCGGGACGCAGGCCCACGCACACGTCGCAGCCGGACTCCTTCAGGTTCAGGGCGTGGGCGTGGCCCTGGGAGCCGTACCCGATGATGCCGATCTTCTTTCCGTCCAGCTTGCCCAGGTCACAGTCCTTCTCATAATACATTTTTGCCATATTCGTATTCCTCCTTCAGTTTGCTGTCATCATATATCGTGCTACGCCCTCGTTCGATGGCGATAGTACCGGTTTTCGCGATCTCCAGGATGCCGAAGTCGGCCAGCATGGAGATCAGGGCGGTGTTCTTGCTCCGGCCGCCGAAGACCCAGATGGTCAGGCACTCCCGGTCCACGTCGATGACCTGGGCCCGAAAGATGTTCACGATCTGGATGATCTCGTCCCGGGCGGCCCGGTCCGCGGCCCGGACCTTGATGAGGGCGATCTCCCGCCGGATGCAGGTCTCCTCGTCCAGGATCTTTACGGCCTTCACGGGCAGGAGCTTGCGGCACTGGGCGGCGATCTGCCCGATCATGAGTCCGTCCGCCGCCAGCTCGATGGAGATGCGGGTGATGCCTGGCCGGTCCGTGGCCCCGGAGACGATGGACTCGATGTTATAGCCCTTCCGGGAGAACAGGCGGGACACCTGGCTCAGCACACCGGGGGTGTCCTCCACCAGGATGCACAGGGTGTAGAGCTTGCGCTCGGCGTCTGTCTGCTTTTTCATAGGCTGCCTCCCTCGTCCAGCAGGAAGTCCGTGATGGGGGACCCGGCGGCCACCATGGGCCGCACCACCTCGTCCATGTCCAGCACGCAGTCGATCACCGCGCCGGTGCCGCAGGAGAGGGCCTGGTCCAGGGCCTCCTCCATCTCCGCCCGGGTGGCGGCCCGGAAGCCCCGCAGGCCGTAGGCCTCCGCCAGCTTCACAAAGTCCGGCCCCCGGTCCAGGGTGGTCTCGGAGAACCGCCTGCCGTAGATCAGGTTCTGCCACTGGCGCACCATGCCCAGCGTGCCGTTGTTGAACACCACCGTGACGATGGGCAGGCCGTAGTGCTCCACGGTGCAGAGCTCGTGGCAGTTCATGCGGAAGCACCCGTCTCCGGTGATGTGGAGGACCCGCTTGTCCGGGTTTCCCACCTGGGCGCCGATGGCGGCCCCCAGACCGAAGCCCATGGTGCCAAAGCCCCCGGAGGTCAGCAGCTGGCCGGGGTAGCTGAAGTGGAGGTACTTGATGGACCACATCTGATGCTGGCCCACGTCCGTGGCCACGATGGCGTCCTCCGGCGCCCGGAGGCGGATGGCCTCCAGCACCTGCTGCGGGGTGAGGCGGGGACTGTCCTCCGCCGTGGAGGGGGCCCGCAGGGGAAGGATGCGGTTTTTCCATTCGCTGTGATCGTACTGGGGGAGGCCCGCGTTCAGCATCTCCAGCACCTTGCGGGCGGAGCCGATGATGTGGTGGTCCGTCAGTACGTTCTTGTCGATCTCCGCCCGGTCGATGTCGATCTGAACGATCTTCGCCTGCCTGGCAAAGCCCCGGGGGTCCAGGGCCACCCGGTCGGAGAAGCGGCAGCCCACGGCGATCAGCAGGTCGCACTCGTCACAGGCCACGTTGGAGGCCTTTGACCCGTGCATCCCGATCATGCCGGTGGTGAGGGGGTGGCTGCCGGGGAAGCCGCCGCCGCCCATGACGGTGATGGCCACCGGGGCGTCCAGCCGCTCGGCGAAGGTCCGGAAGGCTTTATCCGCCCGGCCCCGCACCACGCCGCCGCCGCAGATCAGAAGGGGGCGCTCCGACTGTCGGATCATCTCCAGCAGCGTCTCCACGTCCTGCGGGTCCGGACCGGGGTTTTTCAGGGGGTGGGCGCTGTTGAGCTCCCGGACGCCGCCGGAGGCCCGGTTCTTCCGCCAGGGGATGAACTCGTAGTCGATCTCCTGTCTGGGGTCGGTGACGTTTTTCAGAAAGTCGATGAGCACCGGGCCGGGGCGGCCGTTGGCGGCCACGGCGAAGGCCTGGCGCATCACGTCCGGGATGGTCTGGGGGTCCCGCACCAGGAAGGCGGCCTTGGTGATCGGCATGGCGATGCCGGTGGAATCCACCTCCTGAAAGGCGTCCCTGCCCAGCAGGTTCTCCCCCACGTTGCAGGTGATGAACACCACCGGGGAGGAGTCCAGGCAGGCGGTGGCGATGCCGGTGGTGAGATTGGTGGCTCCGGGGCCGGAGGTGGCGAA
>CAMNRF010000089.1 GCA_946551795.1 uncultured Oscillibacter sp. | reverse complement strand
GCACGGCCCGTTTTCTCTTTTTCTCCGCGGAGAAAAAGAGAAAATGGGGGGTGCAAAGCCCAGCCATCTTCATGGCTGACACCCCCCTGCCCGTCAGGGCAGGTACAGGCCCCGCCCGCAGGCGGGACACCCTCCGTCCCGCCCCCGTGGGGCGGATTCCGAAGGAATACAAAACCCCCGCCCCTGCCAAGGGGCCAAAAGGAGGTATTTTTTATGCCAAGCAACCGAATCGGCCGCATCAACGAGGAGATCCAGCGGGAACTCAGCGACCAGCTCCGCCGCTTGAAGGACCCTCGGGTCTCCCAGGTGGGCATGGTCTCCATCACCCGGGTGGACACCACCGGCGACCTGCGCTACGCCCGGGTCTATGTCAGCGTTTTGGACAAGTCCCAGGAGAAGGACGTCCTCAAGGGCCTCAAGTCCGCCTCCGGCTTCCTCCGCCGGGAGCTGGGCCGGACTCTCCAGCTGCGCTATACCCCGGAGCTCCAGTTCCTCGGCGACGACTCCATCGCCCACGGCGCCCACATCCTGGAGGTCCTGCGCCAGGTGGAGCGGGCGGACGAGGCCCGGGGCGGGCCGGAGACGGAGGAGTGAGCCATGCTGACCGTTCTGGAGGCCGCGGCCCTGCTGCGGACGTTTGACAACGTGCTGATCCTCACCCACGTCCGGCCCGACGGGGACACCGTGGGCTGCGCCGCCGCCCTGTGCGCCGGGCTCCGGGCCCTGGAAAAGACGGCGTACCTGCTGCCCAACCCCGGCCTGACGGACACCACCGCCCCCTATTTCGCCCCCTATGCCGCCCCGGCGGACTTTACGCCGGACAAGGTGATCTCCACGGACATCGCCACGCTGTCCCTCCTGCCGGAGAACGCCAGACCATACGGAGAGCGGGTGGACCTGGCCATGGACCACCACCCTTCCTTCGAGGGCTTCGGGCGGGCCAATATCCTCCGGGCGGAGGCCGCCGCCTGCGGGGAGCTGCTGTATGACGTTTTAAAAGAGCTGGGGCCCATCACGCCGGAGATCGCCCTGCCGCTGTATGTGGCGGTGTCCACGGACACCGGCTGCTTTGCCTACGCCAATACCACCGCCAGAACCCACCAGGTGGCGGCGGCGCTGATGGAGACGGGCATCGACTACCGGACCGTCAACAAGGTGTTCTTCCGCACCAAGACCCGGAAGCGGATGCAGCTGGAGGGGGCCATGCTCAGCGCCTGCGAGTTCTACGACCGGGAGCGGGTGGCGGTGCTGTCCGTGCCGCTGTCGCTGATGGAGCGGTTCCAGGCCACGGAGAGCGACGCCGAGGAGCTGTCCGCCCTGGGGGGCCAGATCCAGGGGGTGGACTGCGCCGTCACCATGCGGGAGCTGCGGCCGGACGTGTGGAAGCTGTCCCTCCGCACCGGGGACCGGGTCAACGCCACCCGGGCCTGCGGCCTGCTGGGCGGCGGCGGCCACGCGGCGGCGGCGGGCTGCACCGTGGAGGCCCCCTGGGCAGAGGCCAAGCGGCGGATTCTGGACGCCGTGGCTCAGGTGGCACCGGACTTCTCCGCAGACTAGAGATTAGGAGTTTGGAGCTGGGAGCGGGAGTTCCCGGTCCCTCATTGCGTACAATGCCAAGTGGAATTTTAGTGATTGACAAGCCCGCCGGATGGACCAGCATGGACGTGTGCGCCAAGGTCCGGGGGATTCTCCATGAGAGGCGGGTGGGCCACGGCGGGACGCTGGACCCCATGGCCACCGGTGTGCTGCCGGTTTTTGTGGGACAGGCCACCAAGGCCGTGGAGTTCGCGGAGAACAGCCGCAAGGAGTATCTCGCGGGGCTCCGCCTGGGGCTTGTGACCGATACCCAGGACACCACCGGCGAGACGCTGGAGACCCGTCCGGTCACGGTGTCCCGGCAGGAGCTGGAGGCGGCGCTGGCCCCCTTCCGGGGGGAGATCCGGCAGGTGCCCCCCATGTACTCCGCCGTCAAAATCAACGGACAGAAGCTCTACCAGCTGGCCCGGAAGGGGCGGGAGGTGGAGCGGCAGCCCCGGCCGGTGACCATCGATACGCTGGAGCTGCTGGAGCAGACGGGGGAGACAGACTGGCGCCTCCGCTGTGTCTGCTCCAAGGGCACCTATATCCGCACCCTCTGCCACGACATCGGACAGGCCCTGGGCTGCGGCGGTGCCATGTACGCCCTGCGCCGCGCCATGGCAGCGGAGTTCACCCTGGCGGAGGCCGTGACCATTGAGGAGGTCCAGGCCCGGGGCGAGGCCCTGCTGCGGCCTGTGGACAGCCTGTTCTCCCGGTACCCCGCCCTGACGGTGCGCTCGGCGGGAGTGGAGAGGCGGGTCCGCAGCGGCGGCGGATTCACAGAGCGGGGCCTGGCCGACGGCACCTACCGGGTCTACGGGCGGGAGGGGGAGTTTTTGTGCCTCTCCCGGGCCGCCGGCGGTGAGGTGACCGCCATCAAAAATTTTTTTGGAGCGTAACCATGTCCATGAAGGAACGAGTGATAGCCCTGGGCTTTTTCGACGGGGTCCATTTGGGCCACGCCGCCCTGCTGCGCCGGGCCGCGGAGGCCGCCGCAGAGCGGGGCGTGACCCCCGCCGTGTTCACCTTTGACCGCCCCCCCAAGGAGGTGGTCACCGGTGTGCCCTGCCCCCTGATCAACTCTCCGGAGGACCGGCGGGAGCTGGTGAGCCGGCTCTACGGCATCCGGGAGGTCATCATGGCCCCCTTCGACCGTGAGATGATGACCACCAGCTGGGAGGACTTCATCACGGAGATTCTGGTGGGGAGGTACCACGCCGTCCACCTGGTGGCGGGCCACGACCACCGCTTCGGCCACAAAAACGCGGGGACGCCGGAGCTCTTGCAGGTCAAGTGCGCCCAGCTGGGCCTGGGGTGCGACATCATCCCCAAAGTGGAGGTGGGGGGCATCACCGTCAGCTCCACCTACATCCGCCGCCTCATTGAGCTGGGGCAGATAGAGCGGGCCGCCCGGTTCCTGGGCCACCCCCACACCCTGACGGGGGCCGTCCGCCACGGGCGGGGTGTGGGCTCGGCCCGCCTGTTCCCCACCGCCAACCTGACGGTCCCGCCCCACGTGCTGGTGCCCAGCCACGGGGTGTACGTCACCCGGGTGTACCTGCCGGACGGGACCAACTACGCCACCGTCACCAACGTGGGCACCCGTCCCACCCTGGACAACGGCACCGACGTCACCGTGGAGGCCTGCATCCTGGACTTCCAGGGGGACCTGTACGGGAAGACGCTGCGGCTGGAGTTCTACCGGCATCTGCGTGACGAGATGCGCTTCGACTCCCTGGACGCCCTGCGGGCCCGCATCGCCGCCGACGCGGAGACCACCAGGCGGTATTTTGAGGAGCATCCTGTGTGAGACATAAAAAAGAACGTAGAGAGTACCAGCATCGACCGGAGGCGTGTGAGCCCCGGAGAGTATTGTACTTTTGGAGGGGCGTCTTATGAAACGGTATCGCGGATGGATGATTTTGCTGCTTTGTGTAGCCCTTTTCACTGGCGGAGTGAGGCTGGTCCTCTGGGCCACGGCGGACTATCCCACGCTTGGGGAGCCAGTCTCGTACCCCGTCAATCAGGTCGAGGGCTTTGAGCTGAGGATCGGGGAGCCCTCCTGGTCTCCCTTTACGGGATACGCGATCCAGTGGTCCGTATCGGCGGACTCCGAGGAGATCTACACCTTCGTCAGTGAGGGGGAGGGGCCATACCTGGAATATCTGGAGCGCCGTGTTGACGGGCAGTGGTATCGCCTGGCGCGCTCGCAGGAGAACGTTCCCTTTAATCCGCAGGAGTTCACGCTGGGCAGCCAGGCCAGCACGTTGCAGGCGAGCATGGTTCAAAAATATACGAACTACGGTACTCGCCTGGAGGCAGGGACCTACCGGCTGGTACTGGAGATGAGAGCGGAGGATGGAACACCCTGCTATCTGGCGGCTGAATTTGACATCCGGTAAAGAGCGGGCGGAACGGGTCCCGGCCCGCCTTCGCGCGGACGACTGTATATACAGGAAAAGCCCCCGCAGGCCAGCATGGCCTGCGGGGGCTGCCGTTTTTTCGGGAGCTTATATACACGTTTTTCAAATCAGCGCCACCACCAGCCACACAAGGCCGATGCCCGCCGCCCCCATCAGGGTGTACAGCGCCGGGCTCAGGTCCCGCCAGGCCCGGCTCAGCCGCCCGTGGCCGCTGCCGGCGTAGCTGCGGGCCACCCGCTTGGCCTCCTCCACCAGCTCCCGGGAGGTGACGCCCTCCCCGGCGGCGTCGTTGCGCACGATGAAGATCGCCTGCTCGAAAAACCGCTGGTCCGGGGAATCCACCACCACGACCCGCCTGGAAATACCTTTTACCATGTTCCTCCATGCCTCCAACTAACCATTTGAGATACTTCCATTTTTCCGCAGAGCGGGAAATTTTATACTGGGTCCCGGAGGATTACACCTTTTTTGCCCCTCCCGCCCTGGGCCGGTACAGCACCTGGATGCCGCAGTCGTCCTGGAGGCGCTCCCGCCGGATGCTCTCCGACAAAATGAGCCCCGCCAGAGTCTGGGGGTCCTCTCCCTCCCAGCCGGCCAGCAGGTCCTGGAGCCACTCGTCCCGCCCCGGGTCCGCCACGCCGTCGCTGATCATCACCGCGAAGCCGCCGGGGTCCAGGTTCACCCGGGTCACATCCGGCGCCGCCGGGGTGCCCCGGAGGCCCGCCGGCAGGGCGGTGCCGGTGATCCGCCGCACCACGCCACCCTTTTTCAGGTAGCTGGGGGCCGCGCCGAACTTGTAGAAGGCCGTCTCCCCGGTGGCGCCGTCGCAGGTGCACAGGTCGATGGTGGTGAAGCTGCCGGTCTCCGCCCCCCGGAGGGCCATGGCGGAGTTCAGCGTCTTCAAGGCCGCCTCCGGCTCCACTCCCGCCTCCAGAAACTGGCGCAGCAGCCGGCAGATCAGGGAGGACTCCTTCCGGGCACTCTCGCCGCTGCCCATGCCGTCTGCCAGCAGGAGGCACCAGAGGCCGTCCTCCCGCCGGAAGGACACCACCGTGTCCCCGCAGACGGTCTCCCCCTCCCGGGGCCGCAGGGCCGCGCCCACCTGGCAGGGCGGGGCGTCCCCCGCCGCCGTCACCGCCTCTCCCAGCCCCGCGGCGGTGGCGGTCAGCAGCTCGGAGAGCTGGGCGTACTGCCCCTTGGCGCTGCGGCGGGTCTCCTCCAGCTGCCGCCGGTACTGCCGCCGCAGGAGAAAGGCGGAGAGCTCGCCGTTGATGGCGGTGAGAAAGTCCGGCAGGTGGATGCAGCGGCCGGTGAAGTAGGCGGGGAAGTCCTTGGGCAGGGCCCGGCCCCGCTCCAGCAGGTAGGGCGTGGCGTCGTTGAAGGCGTTGAAGGTGCCGGTGTACTCCTTCTGCCAGCAGAGGTCGCACAGCGCGCAGCCCCGGCAGACCCGCTCCGCCGCCCGGTCGAAGACGATGGCGGGGTTCTCGTCGGTGGAGGGCGGGGTGCGGCCCATGCTGTCGTAGAGGTCCCGCAGGGCCGCGGCGGCCCGGTTCAGCTGCTCTTTCAGGCGTCCGCCGGTGACAGCGGCCTCCGCGCTCTCCGCCCGCCGCACCCGCTTTCCGCCGAAGAGCCGCCCCGGCAGCAGCAGAAAGAGGGCCGTCCCGATCGAGGACTCCAGCAGCAGCGGTTCCGCCAGGGGCGTCTGCGCCGGCAGCAGGGCCGCCAGGGAGGAGACAAAAAAGGCCACGCCGGCCGCTGCCCGCCCGCCGGGGAGGCGGCTGCCGGCCAGAAGTCCGCCCAGGCCGTAGGCGGCGGCAAACAGCCCGCCCCCGGTCCCGGCGCAGAGGTCCGCCGTCAGCCCGGCGCCCAGGCCCGCGGCGGCCCCCACGGTGGAGCCCTTTTCATAGGCGGTGCAGGCCAGCAGCAGGCACAGCAGGGCCCGCCCCACGGAGACACCGGAGACGGTGATGTCACTGACGGCCGCCAGCAGCGCCGCCGCCAGAAACAGCAGGCCCTCCGGGGCGGGGCGGTCTCCCGCCGGCCGCAGCAGGGGACGGAGAAACCAGGCGGAGGTCCCCGTCAGCGCGGCGGCGGCTATGTAGGGCGGCAGGTGCTCCATGGGGGCCAGAGATTGGATAACGTAGATTCCCCCCACCGCGGCGAAGAGGGCGGCGGAGGTCAGGGGCATGAACAGCGGCCGGTTCCACAGGGCGGTTCCCCGAAAGGTAGAGGAGGCGGTGAGGATCAGGATGCCGGCGGCCAGAAAGGGCAGGGCGTCGCCGAAGTCCAGAAACAGCAGGGCCCCCACCCCCGCGCCGGCCAGGGCGGCGATTCCCCCGCCCCCGGGGCCCGCCGCCGCGATACAGCCCAGGGCGAAGGGAGCGTGGCCGTCCGGGAGCTGGCTGGCAGTCAGGGCCGCCGCCAGGAAAAAGCGGATTCCCCAGGACAGCAGGCACGCCGGAGGCTGCCGCCGCAGAGTGATTTGACCATATCTCACAGCTTGTCCCTCCAAAAATCATGGTTTTCCACCAGTTTATCCGGTGGAGGAGGAGAATCCCGTCGGGAAAAGTTCTTTTTGGATTTCCCGTTGGGAAATGGGGGGACCCCTGCGGGGGGACGGGGGATGCCGCCCCACGGGAGCGGGACGGGAGTTTCCCGGCCACGGGCCGGGGACGGACGACACGCCGGTGCCCGGCGTGTCTTGGGGCTGCACCCCCCATTTTCTTTTTTCTCCGCTTGTGGAGAAAAAAGAAAACGGGCCGTGCACGGTCCAAAAGAAAAAAGAGACGCCGGGGCACGAATTTGACC
>CAMNRF010000088.1 GCA_946551795.1 uncultured Oscillibacter sp. | reverse complement strand
AGCGGGAGACGGACACCATGCCCCAGTGGGCGGGCTCCAGCTGGTACTTCCTGCGCTATATGGACCCCCACAACGACAAGGCCCTGGCCAGTAAAGAGGCCCTGGACTACTGGTCTCCCGTGGACTGGTACAACGGCGGCATGGAGCACACCACCCTGCACCTGCTCTACAGCCGGTTCTGGCACAAGTTCCTCTATGACATCGGCGTGGTGCCCACCAAGGAGCCCTACGCCAAGCGCACCAGCCACGGCATGATCCTGGGCGAGGGCGGCGAGAAGATGTCCAAGTCCCGGGGCAACGTGGTGAACCCCAACGACATCGTGGCCCAGTACGGCGCGGACACCATGCGCCTCTATATCATGTTCGTGGGCGACTTCGAGCAGGCGGCCATCTGGTCCACCGAGGCGGTGAAGGGCTCCAAGCGGTTCCTGGACCGGGTGTGGAACCTGGCGGAGAGCGCCAGGGACAGTTATGATGTCACCCCCGCCAACGAGGCCGTCCTCCACAGGACCATCAAGAAGGTCACTGACGACGTGGACAGCCTCAAGATGAACACCGCCATCGCCGCCATGATGACCGCCGTCAACGAGCTCACCGCCAACGGCGTCACCAGGGGCGATATGAAGACCCTCCTCCTCCTGCTGAACCCCTTCGCCCCCCACATCACCGAGGAGCTGTGGGAGATGCTGGGCTTCGCCGGGAAGACCGGAAAGATGTGCTGCCAGGCGGAGTGGCCGGTGTACGACGAGAGCAAGACCGTGGCCTCCGTCGTGGACATGGCGGTGCAGGTGAACGGCAAGCTGAAGGGCACCATCACCGTGCCGGTGGACAGCGCCGAGGAGGCCGTGGTGGCCGCCGCCATGCAGGTGGAGAAGGTCCAGAAGGCCACCGAGGGCATGAAGACCGTCAAGACCATCCTGGTGAAAAACCGCCTGGTGAATCTGATCGTCAAGCCCCAGTGACGCGCCGGGAGAGCGCGTTTCCCCTTCTGCCGGATCTGAGCGGAGCGGCAGAGCCGGGCCCCCGTCCCATAGGGACGGGGGCCCGGTTTTTCGCGCCGGAGGGTCCCAAAGAACTGGGGAGATCACATCTGTTTTGTCGAAATGCACCATTCTTTACCAAAAATTTTGTATATTTCCCTTGACAGTTGACATGGAAGCGATTAAACTGATAACGGATAATTATCGGGGGACGATAGGGGTGCCCTCCGGTCGTTTATTCGATTTTGGAAAACCGATACCGATTTTTAGGAGGAATCAAGCAGACATGACGCCATATTTGATCGGAGCCCTCATCGGGCTGGTGATCGGCGGCGTGGTTTGCTTCCCCCTCGGTATTCGCTATCGGAAGCAAGTCTCCGAGAAGGAGATCTCCAGCGCGGAGGAAGAGGGAACGCGCATTATCAACGAGGCCATCAAGAGCGCCGAGGCGAAAAAACGCGAGGCGCTGGTGGAAGCGAAGGAAGAGATCTTAAAGAGCCGCAGCGAGTACGAGAAGGAAGAAAAAGCACGCAGAGCCGATCTGCAGCGGCAGGAAAACCGCCTGCAGCAGAAAGAGGAGAACCTGGACCGCAAGACCGAGGCCATCGAGAAGAAAGAGGAATCCCTGGCCCAGAAGCACGCGGCCATCGACCGGGAGAACGAGGAGATCAAGACCATCAAGCGCAGCCAGACCGAGATGCTGGAGCGCATCTCCGGCTTCACCGCCGAGGAGGCCAAGCAGTACCTCATCGACCAGGTGGAGTCCGAGGTGACCCACGAGACTGCCCTCAAGATCAAA
Organism: uncultured Oscillibacter sp.; assembly: GCA_946551795.1. Classification (GTDB taxonomy): domain Bacteria; phylum Bacillota; class Clostridia; order Oscillospirales; family Oscillospiraceae; genus Oscillibacter. The sequence goes on along the minus strand of CAMNRF010000088.1, from coordinate 5,218 downwards.
GAGGTGGAGTCCCGGATGAAGGAGGAGTGCGAGGCCCGTGCCCGCGAGGTGGTGGCCCAGGCCATCCAGCGCTGCGCCGCGGACCAGGTGTCCGAAATGACCGTCAGTGTGGTGCCCCTGCCCAATGACGAGATGAAGGGCCGCATCATCGGCCGCGAGGGCCGCAACATCCGCACCATCGAGACCCTGACCGGCGTGGACCTTATTATCGACGACACGCCGGAGGCCATCACCGTCAGCTGCTTCGAGCCCGTCCGGCGGGAGATCGCCCGCCTGGCCCTGGAGAAGCTCATCGCCGACGGGCGCATCCACCCCACCCACATCGAGGAGATGGTGGAGAAGGCCCGGCGGGAGGTGGACGCCGTCATCAAGAGCGAGGGCGAGCGGGCCGTGTTCGAGTGCGGCATCCGCAACCTCCACCCGGAGCTGGTGAAGATGCTGGGCCGCCTCCACTACCGCACCAGCTACGGACAGAACGTCCTGCGCCACTCCATCGAGGTCTCCCACATCGCGGGCATGATGGCCGCCGACGTGGGGGCCGACGTCCAGGCCGCCAAGCGGGCGGGCCTGCTCCACGATCTGGGCAAGTCCGTGGACCACGAGATGGAGGGCACCCACGTGGCCCTGGGCGTGGAGTTCGCCCGGCGCTACAAGGAGCGGGAGGACATCATCCACGCCATCGAGGCCCACCACAACGATGTGGAGCCCAGGACCATTGTGGCCTGCCTGGTGCAGGCCGCGGACGCCATCTCCGCCGCCCGGCCCGGCGCCCGGCGGGAGAATCTGGAGAACTACATCAAGCGCCTGGAGCAGCTGGAGACCATCACCGGCAGCTATCCCGGCGTGGACAAGGCCTACGCCATCCAGGCGGGCCGGGAGGTCCGGGTCATGGTGAAGCCCGAGCAGGTCAGCGAGGACCAGATGGTCATTCTGGCCCGGGATCTGGCCAAGAAGATCGAGGAGGAGATGGAGTACCCCGGTCAGATCAAGGTCCACGTCCTGCGGGAGACCAAGGTCGTGGAGTACGCGAAGTAATACCGAACACAAAAAATCCCCTGAGGAGTGATCTCCAGGGGATTTTTTCGTAGGGGAGGGGAGGACGCCCGTGAAGACGTTTTTTAAGATTTTGATCGTCCTGGTGGGCCTGGCGGCGGCGGGATTCCTGATCCTGGCCGCGGTGGACCCGGAGCGGGCCATGGAGCTCCAGGACCGGTTCAACCGGGCCCAATTCCAGCAGAGCGAGGCCATCGAGGTCACACCCGTGGGGACGCTGGAAGTCGAATATGACATGGCGGTGGACGAGATCTGGAACGTGGGTTGCGACCCCAATTACGACGGGACGGTGTACACCTGGTTCCGGGACCTGGGGCGGGACCTGTGGCTGCCCTACTACACAGATTTGGTGACGCGGCGCACTATTGAGCGGGCCGCCGTCTGCGGTCCGGAGGGCGTGATCCAATGGCTGGAGGCCGGCGTGATCACCGGCAGCACGGACACGGGGGAGATCCACGTCCCCGCCGCCGTGCTGGAGGCGCTGCCGGAGGGGGACTACTGGCTGGCCTGCCGGGAGATTCCCGAGGGAGGTTCCTTTGAGGAGGGGTGCTACCTGCTGGCCTATATCGCCGTGCGGGACCAGTGTGATTTCCACACGGAGGACTACCGGATCGCCCCCGCCGGGGACATCCTCTTTGACCGCTCCGGCGGGGAGGGGTTCACTTTCCACCTGGCGAACCTGGGGGACAACATCGTCACCGATGTGTGGTGGCTGCAGCTGATCAACACGGAGGACCCCTACCATGTCCCCAAGCACCTGGAGGAGGGCGCGGACTACGTCATCTCCCAGGACGGCGCCTCCGTGACGCTGACGCCGGAGTATCTGGACTCCCTGACGCTGCTGTACCAGTATCGCTTCCGGTTCGGCCTGGGGGACCACTCCGTAGTCAGCGCCGTGGTGGACGGAGAGGATTCCGTCGCTGTGACGCTGATCCTCACCGACGGCCCGCTGGGGGACCCGCCGGAGATGGACGGCCCCCGGAGCTACTCCCTCTCCTCCGGGGAGGACTACACCTTCACCCTGCATCTGGGCCAGGCACTTGGACTGTGGAAGGAGGGCTGCACCCTGCGGTTCTACGGTCCGGAGGGCGAACCGATGCTGGACGAGTTCGGCGCGGAGCGGAGCTGGTTCCAGTTTGAGACCGGCGGCATCGGGCCGGACGGGACGTACACCATCCCGGCCTCGGTGTTCCGGGAGGCGGCCGCCCAGTCGGAGGTAGAGAGCGCCTACATCGGCCTGTCCGTCCAGATGAGCGATTACAGCTGGTCCGGGTACTACGCCTGGTACGGCTACAGCGTCGAGATCACGCCCTAAGTGCACTTCCCGGCCGGGATGCGCGGACCCGCGCGGGGACGGCCGCGGTCCCGGGGGCGCGGGATACGCTTAAAAATCATTTGAAAGGTTGCTGCTGTTATGAGTATCCAAGGTCTTGCCAACACCCAGGCCGCCCCGGCGGAGCGGCGCCGGTCCGGCCCGGACGGCGGGGGCGTCCTTCCAGGACCGGCTGGAGAGGACCTCCGCCGCCGTCACGGGCCCCGCCATCCATCTGCGTATGCCCGGTGAGAACACCGTCTACTCCGGGGCCCGGGGCGGAAGAGACGCCGCCCAGGAGATCTGCGCCGAGTACACCGCGGACTCCACCCCGGAGGACCCCGTGGTCCGCGTCACCGGCACGGCGGACAGCGGGCCCTTCGACTTCACCTGCCATATCAACGACATCGACCCCTCCAACGCCTCCTATGCCGAGCTGGCGGCGCTGTACGGCCACTTGGTGAGGACCGGCGCGTGCCGCGGCGGCCTGGGCGGCGGTGTGCTCCCCACGGGGCTGGAGAGCGGCGATGTGACGGAGCGGCGGGACTACCTCGGCGCCATCGGCCGCCACCAGTATGACCGCCATTTCGGCGGCGTGTGCAGGGCCCAGGCGTCGGAGCTGCTGGCGCTGTACCAGCCCTATGCCTCCGGGTCCTCCGCCGCCTTGGACCGCAGCGCCCTGCTGCGGGAGGCCCCCCTGGCCGCCCTGAACGAGGCCCGGGAGCTGCTGCTCCAGCGGAGCCGGGAGGGCCGGGAGTGGAAGGAGGAGCAGGAGGAGTGGGACCGGCTGATGAAGTGCCTGGACAGCTGGATCGACGCCCTGCGGGAGCGGGCCCAGCGGGAGCGCGAGGACCGGAGCGGCGCGGTGGAGGGCGGCGACGCCCTGCTGGCCATGTACCGGGACCTGATTGCCGGGGCGGCCCGGACGGAGGCCGCGGGCGGCGCGGAGGACCTGGTCTCCGCCCTGACGGAGGCCCAGGAGACGCTGCTGGAACGGCTGAAGGAGGACCGGGCCATGGAGGAGGAGCGGGAGACCTGGGCGGCCCTGCTGAGACGGCTGGACCGGTGGATCGAGGCCCTGCGGGACGAGACCGGCGGGGAGAGAGACGGGGAGCGGGCAGAGGCGGTCTCCGCCGCCGGCGGCCGGACGGACGAATACAACATGTGATATTTTCCACAAAAACTCCTCCGGGGATATGCCCCGGAGGAGTTTTCAGTAGCGCGTATGTTCCTCGTGTTCGGCAATTTTTGCCGCCCTGATGGCCTCCCGGGCTTTTTGGACCGCGTCCCGGGCCTCCACCATCTTCCGCTTCGTGTCAGTCAGCACCTTTTCCCGGTCCGGATCTCCAGGGGCGCTGGCGGCCATTAAGATTTCCTCGCACATCATATGCGCCTCGATCATTGCGCTGATGGATTTCTCCGTTGCCCGGGAGAGGACAAGATACATGGTTTTCCAGGCTGTCAAGTCGTTCATGGCACCACCCTCCGCATATCTGATGTAAACATTATATAATGCAATAATCTATTTTGCAAGAGCACATACTCTCTAATATATCATGTATACATTGTATACTGGAGAGATGCCATATGACAAAATTGGCTGTTCTGGAATTGCTGAGACAACGGGAGAAGACAAAGTATTGGCTGTACAAGCAGTTGGGAATGAGCTATCAGAATTTTAACCGGATGGTGAACAATGAGACGAAGTCCATTCGTTACGAGATGATCGAGACCCTGTGCCAGGTGCTGGACTGTACGCCCAACGACCTGTTTGAGATCGATTTCGACAAACCGGAAAATAAAGGACCGTGAAAACTCCGGGAGCGCCGCTCCCGGAGTTTTCATCAGACAGGATCAAGATTGCGGGCGCGGGCCGCCGAGGGCGGCGGCCCCTACAATCAGATTTGCGGCCGGTGAATGGCCGTAGGGGCCGGCCCCCTGGCCGGCCCGTTTGCCGGAACCGCCCCATCTTTCAAAGGTCCGCCGGACCGCCCCGCGCCATTCAGGAAAAAGAACGCAGCACCAGGTCGGTGGTTCCGCCGTCCGGGGACAGGACTACCTGGCGCACCCTGGGGTGCCCGGCGTACTCCGAGCGGAGAAAGTCCCGCAGGGCCGTGCCGCCGTGGCAGCCGTGGATCAGGCGGATGCGGTACACGCCGCCCCCGGCCCGGCGGAGGAGGGCGTCCACGGTGACCCTGGCCTGATAGACGGTCCTGCCGTGGAGGTCCGCAGTGAGGATGCCGGACTGCTCTCGCATGGCGACGCCTCCCCCAAAAATTTCTCATAGTAATTCTTGATAAAACTGTTCAGTTTTATCAAGAATGGAAACGCACGAGTGCGTTTCCATTTTACGCCGAAAACGGCGCAAAATGCGTCTCATAAGAACTTGACGCGCCTTCGGCGCTATAAAAAGGTTAAAAAGTTTTTTAACCTTTTTAACAAGTTCTAGTATCAGACCAATTGTAACACAGGCCGGACTGTGTTACAATGCGAAAAAACACAGGGAGGGACCCCCATGGCAGTTTACACCGAGACAAAGACCTATCATACCAAGGCCCACATGGGCATGATCGACGTGACGGAGGACTTCCAGCGGGCCGTGTCGGCGGCCTGCCGGGAGCGCGGCATCTCCGCCGGCACCGTCACCGGCTTCACCACCGGCGGCGTGGCGGGCCTCACCACGCTGGAGTTTGAGCCGGGCATGGTGAACCACGACCTGAAAGCCGCCCTGGATGTCTTCTCCCCCTATCTGGACCAGCAGGGCCGGGTGGTGCCCTACTGGCACCACGAGACGTGGCACGACGACAACGGCTCCTCCCACATCAAGGCGGCGCTGCTGTCCCCCTTCATCAC
>CAMNRF010000087.1 GCA_946551795.1 uncultured Oscillibacter sp. | reverse complement strand
AAAGAGAAATGGGGGGTGCATTGCCCAGCCACCAATGTGGCTGAATTCCCGCCCCCGCCCGCCAGGGCGAGTATAAGCCCCCCGCCCGTGGGGCGGAAACAATCCCCAATATCCCCTTGCGCTTTGCCGCAAGCTATGTTATACTGAACTTAATTCAGAGAAAAGTGAACAGCTCATATAATTTCGCTGTGATGGCGCGAAAGTTTCTACGGGGCCGCCCAAGACCCTGCTATGAGTGTCTGTCCGCAGGGGGAAACCGCCCTGCCGGGGAGGCGCTTTTCTTTATGCCAAATTCTGCGAAAGAGGTGTTACCATGGCTTTGACAATTCTCAGAGGCACCATCATCTCCGCCCCGGCCTTGGGGCGGCTGGACGCGGTGGAGGGCGGCTGGCTCGCGGCGGAGGATGGGAAAATCACCGGGGTGTTCCCCGTGCTGCCGGAGCGGTACGCCGGGGCGGCGGTGGAGGACTTCGGGGACGCGCTGATCCTCCAGGCCCCGGCGGACCTGCACCTCCACGCCCCCCAGTACCCCATGATGGGCATGGGCATGGACCTGCCCCTGCTGGACTGGCTGAACACCTACGCCTTCCCAACGGAATCCCGCTTCGCCGACCCGGACTACGCCCGGGAGGTCTACCGCCGCCTGGCCGGGGACCTGATCGCAAACGGCACCACCCGGGTGTGCATGTTCTCCTCCCTGCACCGTGAGGCCACCCTGATTTTGATGGAGGAGCTGGAAAGGGCCGGAGTCACCGGGTATGTGGGCAAGGTGAACATGGACCGCAACGGCGCGCCGGGCCTCCAGGAGACCACGGAGGAATCCATGGCGGAGACCCTGCGGTGGCTGGAGGCGTGCGGGGATTTCCAGCATGTCCGCCCCATTGTGACCCCCCGGTTCACCCCCTCCTGCACCGATGAGCTGATGGCCTTCCTGGGCGGCCTGGCGTCGGAGCGGAATCTGCCCATCCAGTCCCACCTGTCGGAGAACACGGCGGAGGGGGAGTGGGTGCGCCGGCTGCACCCGGACTGCGGCCGGTACTGGGAGACCTACGCCAAATACGGCCTGTGGAACAGCCGCACGGTGATGGCCCACTGCGTCTGGTGCGACGAGCGGGAGCGGCGGGCCATGAGGGACGCCGGGGTCACCGCCGTCCACTGCCCGGACTCCAACCAGAACCTGTGCTCCGGCGTATCGCCGGTGCGGGTGATGCTCAGCGAGGGGATCAACGTGGCCCTGGGCACCGACGTGGCCGGCGGCGACACGCTGAGCATGCTGGACGCGGCGTCCTCCGCCATCCGGGCCTCCAAAGCCCGCCGGATTCTGGACGGCTGGGAGACGGACTTCCTGACTGCGGCGGAGGCGTGGTATCTGGCCACATCCGCCGGGGCAGCCTTCTTCGGGGAGCGGCCCGGCTTCGCCCCGGGCAACGAGCTCCACGCCCTGGTGCTGGATGACAGCCGGCTCCTCCAGCCCCGCCCCCTGACGCCGGAGGAGCGGCTGGAGCGGTGCCTGTACCACCGCCAGCCCGGGGCGATCCGGGCGGTGTGGAGCGCGGGGCGGAAGGTGTTTGCCGCGGAGGATTGAGAAAATTTAGGGCCGTCCCAGGCCCCAAGAAAAAGGAGGCGCGATTCCCATGCCAAACACCTATCAGCCTGTCAACCCCGACACCCCCTTCTTTTTCCGGGAGAGCCCCCTCTCCCTGCCGCTGTACCTGGCACTGGAGGAGCGGATTCTGGCGGAGTTCCCGGAGACCCATGTCCGGGTGCAGAAGACCCAGATCTCCTTCTCCAACCGGCGGAACTTCGCCTTCGCCTCCCTGCTGCCCGCCCGGCGGGCGGCGCTGCGGCCCGATCCCTACCTCACCGTCACCGTGGGACTGAACCGCCGGCTGGACTCTCCCCGGGTGGACGCCGCATCGGAGCCCTATCCGGGCCGCTGGACCCACCACATCGTCATCGGCTCGGCGGAGGAGATCGACGGGGAGCTCATGGAGTGGATTCGGGAGGCGGCGGAGTTCTCCAGCCGGAAACGATAAGGGGCTTCTTCGGTTCTCCTGACGGGGGACGCTGTTTGCCGCCCTTCGGGCGGCAAAGGCGCTGTCTGGTTGAGGAGCTGTTTTCATAGTGTGGATAGGAGAATTTCGCGCCGTGCGCGGCGCGGCCTGGGGCTTTGCCCCAGGACCCCACAAGCCTTTGAAAAGGCTTGAGCGAAACTTTTAACTGCGGAAAATTTTCGCTTTCCCCTTGACATGGAAGCCGCTTGATAGTTTACACTGGGGCCAAAAGGAGGCGGTGAGATGACCAGCAAGGAAATGGAGGCCCGCTCCGGCGTGCCCCGGGCCAATATCCGCTATTATGAATCCGAGGGGCTGCTGACCCCCGCCCGGGCCAAAAACGGCTACCGGGATTACAGCGAGGCGGACCTGGCGCTGCTGGAGAAGATCAAGCTCCTGCGGCGGCTGGGTATCGGCGTGGAGGAGCTGAGAGAGCTCCAGCGGGGCTCCCGGAACCTGACCGAGGCCCTGGACAGCCGCATGGCGTCCCTGGCCGGGGAGCGGGGGACCCTGGAGCGGGTGGAGCAGGTCTGCGGGGAGCTGCGGCGGTCCGGCCAGACCTTTGAGACCCTGGACCCGGGGCCCTGCCTCTCGGCCCTGGACGCCCCGGCCCTGCCGGCGGCGGAGGGGATGGTCTGGTGGAAGGCCCCGCCCGCCCCGGCCCTGCCGGAGACGGACGCCCTGCCGGTGTACACCGGCCTCTCCCGGCGGCTGCTGGCAAGGCTCTTCGACGAGTGGGGAATGATGTTTTTCCTCATGGGGGCCATCGCCCTGACGGGGCATAACCCCTCCCTGACCAGCGGGCTGGCGCTCGATCTCGCTGTACAGAGTATATGGCTGTTCCTGGAGCCCCTGCTGCTGCGTCTTTTTGGGACCACTCCCGGCAAGGCGCTGCTGGGCCTGCGGATTACGGGGCGGAACGGAGAAAAGCTGACCTATTCCGAGGGCTTTACCCGGCACCTTCTGCTGCTGTGGCACGGCGAGGGCTTCTTCATCCCTATCTGGTCCTGGATTCAGATGTTCCGCACCGCCCGCCGGTGCTGGAACGACGAGCCCCAGCCCTGGGACGTGGACACCGCCTACGAGGCCGCGCCCTTCCGCCCCCTGCGCCATGCGGGGGCCATGGTCCTGGCGTCGGCGCTGATTCTGGCGGGCGCCAAGGCGGCCAACAGCTATTCCCAGCTGCCCCCCAACCGGGGGGACCTGACGGTGGCGGAGTTCGCGGAGAACTACAACCGCCAGGCCGCCTATATCAACCAATCCCCTTCCTGGATTCTGGACGAGACGGGCGCATGGAAGAGGATTCCGGACCCGCCGGGGACAGTTGTGGTGAACCTGGGGCGCGACTGGCAGTCGGACCACCCCTTCCGGTACACGCTGGAGAACGGCGCGGTCCGGGCCGTCGCCCTGGAGTGGTCTGTGGAGAACACGGAAGAGTGGATCTACCTTCCCGTCATTACCATCACCACGGCGGCCACGGCCCTGATCTGGGCCCGGGAGGACGCCCCCTTCTGGACCTCCGGCCACCGGGCCCTGGTGAACGACCTCACGGAGGCGGACTGGGAAAATGGCTTCACCCTCCGCCGGGACGGCGCCGTCATCACCTGGGAGGTGGAGAGCCGGAATTTCTACATCAACGGGGACATCGGGATCGCCTTTTCCACCGACGACGGCAAAACGGACAATTTTTTCTCCTGGCGCTGCACCATCGCCCTGGAGGGGTAACACGGGGAGCGAGTGGGAAATAGGAGGTTTTTATGATCTGTCCATACTGTCAGCAGGAGATGCAAAAGGGAGAACTCACGGCGGACGGAAGGCGCGGCATCACGTGGTGGCCGTCGGACGGCCCCTCCTGGAATCGAGTGATCGTGGCGAAAAACGCGCTCTGGCAGTCCCAGGCGGAGGCGTTTTACTGCGGGACCTGCAAAAAGATTTTGATCGATGTTTAATGTTAGAAACCGCTTCAAACCGGCGGGAAATGAGGGAAAGGGATTGCAAATCTCTTTCCCTCATTCTATAATAAAACTCCAGGGTTCCGCGCCTGGTCGGCGGGATAATTGGATAATACGGAGAATTTATTATATTAGCGAATTACCACTTTACTTTGCTAATATATTGAAGTACAATAGACCCGAAGCAAGACAGGCGGGGCTTCCCCGCCTCTCAAGGAGGAACACCCCATGGAATTGGATCTGAATCTGCTGCGGCCCCAGGAGCGGTTTTCCCTCCAGGCCCGGCTGCTGTTTGAGCGGGAGGGCTTTTGCCAGTACCACATGGGCCGGTTCGAGGAGTACGGCCTCTATCAGGAGAACCGCCGCTTTCTGGCCTCCGACCAGGTCATCACCTTCACGGACCTGGACGGGCGGCTGCTGGCCCTCAAGCCGGACGTGACCCTCTCCATCGCCAAGAACGCCCGGGTGGAGGCGGGGGGCTGCGGGCGGTACTACTACGCCGAGAACGTCTACCGCCCCAGCCAGGAGAGCCACACCTTCCGGGAGATCAGCCAGATGGGGCTGGAGTGCATCGGCGCGGTGGACGAGGCCGTCACGGCCCAGGCGGTGTCTCTGGCGGTGCGGAGCCTGGCCCTGGCGGGCCGGGGCTTCACGGTGGAGCTGGGGCACATGGGCTTTGTCACCGGCCTCTTTGACGCCGTGGGCGCTCCGGAGGCCGTCCGGCCACAGCTGTTGACCTGTGTCCGGGACCGGAACACCCACGAGCTCCAGAAGACGGCGGAGGCGGCGGGCCTGTCCCGGCAGGGGACGGAGGCGCTGTGCCGCCTGCCGGCCCTGTCGGGGGACTGGGAGAGCGTGCTGGCGTCGGCGGAGCCCCTGGCCCTCAACGCCCCCATGGGCGGCGCCCTCCAGGAGCTGCGGGCTCTCTGTGAGACCCTGGAACGGCAGGGGGAGACGGAGCGTCTCCGCCTGGACCTGTCCCTGGCCAACGACATGGACTACTACAACGGCCTGGTGCTCCAGGGGTATCTCACGGGGCTGCCCCGGGCCGTGCTGAAGGGCGGCCGGTACGATCCCCTGGCGGCGCAGTTCCGCCCCGGGGCCCGGGCCATCGGCTTCGCGCTGTACCTGGACGAGCTGAACCGGCTGACGGAGGCGGCGCCGGAGAGCGGTGAAAAGGTGATGCTGAACGTGGCCCTGCCCAAGGGCCGCCTGGGAGACAAGGTCTACAATCTCCTGGCGGAGGTGGGCTATGGCTGCCCGGAGCATTACAGCGACACCCGCAAGCTGGTGGTGGAGAACTACGAGGCGGGTATCCGCTACTTTCTGGTAAAGCCCAGCGACGTGGCCATCTACGTCCAGCACGGGGCGGCGGACGTGGGCATCGTGGGGAAGGACATCCTGGCGGAGTCCGGGGCGGACGTGTACGAGCTGCTGGACACGGGGCTGGGCCGGTGCCGGATGTGCGTGGCGGGCCCGGAGGACTTCCGGGACGACCCGGCCCGGACGCTGCGGGTGGCCACCAAGTTCGTGAACATCGCCAAGGCGTACTACGCCGCCCAGGGCCGGGACATCGACATCATCAAGCTCAACGGCTCCATCGAACTGGCCCCTCTTCTGGGGCTCTCGGATGTGATTGTGGACATCGTGGAGACGGGCACCACCCTGAAAGAAAATCATCTGCGGGTGCTGACGGAGTTCATGCCCATCTCCGCCCGGTTCATCGCGGGCCGGGCGGCCTACCAGTTTAAGCGCCGGGAGATCGAGACGCTGCTGGGAAAACTGCGGGAGGTGACGGAGGCATGATGAGAATTCTGGATTTTGACAGCCTCGCCCCGGAGGACTTCCTGAACCGGGATATTCGGGCGGAGGAGGACGTCTCCGCCGCCGTGGACGAGATTCTCCGGGAGGTCCGGACCCGGGGCGACGCGGCCCTGCGGGATTACACAAGGCGCTTTGACGGCGCGTTGCTGGAAGACCTGTGGGTGACCGCCCGAGAGTTTGACGAGGCCCGGGAGGCGGTGGACCCCGGCTTTCTGGAGACGCTGCGCCAGGCGGCGGAGAACATCCGGCGCTTCCATGAGCGCCAGCGGCAGAATGACTTCGTCCTGGCGGACCGGCCCGGCGTGGTGATGGGCCAGCGGCGGACCCCCATTGAGAAGGTGGGAATCTGTGTGCCCCGGAGCCCGGAGGCGTTTCCATCCACGATTCTGATGAACGCCATTCCCGCGCAGATCGCCGGTGTGCGGGACATTGTGATCGTGACCCCTCCCCGGGAGGACGGAACCATCAGCCCGGAGGCGCTGATGGCGGCGGAGCTGGCGGAGGTGACGGAGGTCTTCAAGCTGGGCGGCGCCCAGGCGGTGGCGGCCCTGGCCTACGGCACGGAGACGGTGCCCCGGGTGGACAAGATCGTGGGCCCCGGCGGCATCTTCGTGGCCACCGCCAAGCGGAAGGTGTTCGGACAGGTGGCCATCGACATGATCGCAGGCCCCAGCGAGATCCTGGTGCTGGCGGACGGCAAGACGGACCCCAAGTGGGCGGCGGCGGACCTTTTGAGCCAGGCGGAGCACGACGTGCTGGCCTCCGCCGTGCTGGTGACGGACAGCCGCCGTTTGGCGGAGGCCGTCCAGGCGGAGGTGGAGCGCCAGCTGGAGGCCCTTCCCCGGCGGGACATCGCCCGCCGCTCCATGGAGGAAAACGGCAAGATCATTGTGACGGACAGTCTGGACAAGGCAGTGGAGGCGGTGAACCGCATCGCCCCGGAACATCTGGAGCTGTGCGTGGACGATCCCTTTGCCCTGCTGCCGCGGATCGAGAACGCCGGGAGCGTTTTCCTGGGCCGGTCCACACCGGAGGCCCTGGGGGACTACTTCGCGGGACCCAACCACACCCTGCCCACCTCCGGAACAGCCCGGTTCTCCAGTCCCCTGGGGGTGGAGGACTTCATGAAGCGGTCCAGCTTTTTGTACTATGACCGGGCGGCCCTGAACGGCTGCGGGGAGAAAATCGCGGACTTCGCCCGCCGGGAGGGGCTGGAGGGGCATGCCAGGTCTGTGCTCTCCCGCCGGGAGGGGGAGTGATGCTCGCCCTGGCGGGCGGGGCGGGGATTCAGCCACGTTGGTGGCTGGGCGATGCACCCCCCATTTCTCTTTTCTCTGTCATGCCAGAGAAAAGAGAAACGGGCCGTGCACGGTCCAAAGAGAAAAGAGAGGCGCTGGGGCACGAATTTGACCGCAAGGGTCAAATTGTGCCCAAAGTACGGGGGCTGGCCTGAATCGGTGCCAATGTGAATTGCCAGTCCTTTACCGGGTGCGGCTGACCCCGTTCCGCCCGTTGGCGCTCCGCCGCATCCGCAAGT
>CAMNRF010000086.1 GCA_946551795.1 uncultured Oscillibacter sp. | reverse complement strand
CCAGAAAAAGAGAAAATGGGGGGTGCAGCCCCAGACACGCCGGAACGGCGTGTCGCCGTCCCCGGCCCGTGGCCGGGAAACCCTCGTCCCCGCCTGTGGCGGTCAGCCCCCTCCCGCCCCCATGGGGCGGTATCCCCCGTCCCCCCGCAGGGGACCCCCACCCCCTCTGCCGGAAGCAGACCACTCCAAATTCCACATATGTGAGGTGCATCATGAATCTCCTCGTAGTCGGCGGCGGCGGCCGTGAACACGCCATCATCCAAAAGCTGCGGGAAAGCCCCGCGGTTGAAACCATCTACGCCCTGCCGGGCAACGGCGGCATCGCCCAGGACGCCGTCTGCGTACCGGAAATCGGCGCGAAAGACATCGGCAAAATCGTGGACTTCGCCAGGTCCCACAGGATTGATTTCGCCGTGGTGGCCCCGGACGACCCCCTGGCCCTGGGGTGCGTGGACCGGCTCCATGCCGCCGGCATCCCCTGCTTCGGCCCCGACGCCAAAGCCGCCCGCATCGAGTCCAGCAAGGTCTTCGCCAAGAACCTGATGAAAAAGTACGGCATCCCCACCGCCCGGTACGAGGTCTTCGACGATCCCCAAAAGGCCCTGGACTACCTCCGCCGCGGCGGCGTGTCCTTCCCCGCTGTCATCAAGGCCGACGGCCTGGCCCTGGGCAAGGGCGTGCTGATCCCCCAGACGCTGGAGGAGGCGGAGAGAGCCGTGCGGCAGATCATGGAGGAGCGGGCCTTCGGCGACTCCGGCAGGGAGATCGTCATCGAGGAGTTTTTGACCGGGCCCGAGGTCTCCGTTCTGGCCTTTACCGACGGCACCGCCATCGCCCCCATGGTCTCCTCCATGGACCACAAGCGGGCCGGGGACGGCGACACCGGCCTCAACACCGGCGGCATGGGCACCGTGGCCCCCAACCCCTTCTACACGCCGGAGACCGCCGCCGTCTGCATGGAGACCATCTTCCTGCCCACCCTGGCAGCCATGCGGGCGGAGGGGTGCCCCTTCAAGGGCTGCCTCTACTTCGGGCTGATGCTGACGCCGGACGGCCCCAAAGTCATCGAGTACAACTGCCGCTTCGGCGACCCGGAGACCCAGGTGGTGCTGCCCCTCTTAAAAACCGACCTCCTCACCGTCATGCGGGCGGTGGAGGAGGAGACCTTGGGGAATCTGGAGGTGGAGTGGTCCGGCGGAGCCGCCGCCTGCGTCATCCTGGCCTCCGGAGGCTACCCGGAGCACTACGAGAAGGGCAAGACCATCACCCTGCCGGAGGCCCTGCCGGAGAACGTCACCCTCTACCACGCCGGGGACGCTCTCAGGGAGGACGGGAAGCTGGTCACCAGCGGCGGGCGGGTGCTGGGCGTCACCGCGTCGGCCCCCACGCTGAAAAAGGCCCTGAAAGACGCCTACGCCGCCGCGGAGGCGGTGGACTTCGACGGCAAATACCTGCGGACTGACATCGGAAAACGGGCGCTGGCCGCCCTGGAGGGATGATTATGGTACGGCGGATCTATGTGGAGAAAAAGCCCGCCCTGCGGCAGGAGGCCGCGGGGCTCCTGAACGAGCTGCGCACCGTCCTGGGCGTCACCGCCCTGGAGGACCTGCGGGTCCTCAACCGCTATGACGCGGAGGGGCCGGAGGAGGCCCTGTTTCAGCGGGCCGTGGGGACGGTGTTCTCCGAGCCCCAGGTGGACGACACCCGGGAGAGCCTGCCTGCCGGGAACTGGACCGTTTTGGCGGTGGAGCCCCTGCCGGGGCAGTTCGACCAGCGGGCGGACTCCGCCGCCCAGTGCGTCCAGCTGATGGCCGGCGGGGAGCGGCCCCTTGTCGCCTGCGCCAAAATCTACCTGCTGGCGGGGGAGCTGACGGAGGCGGACCTCGCGAAGATCCGCCGCTACCTCATCAACCCCGTGGAGTGCCGGGAGGCCTCCCTGGAAGTGCCGGAGACCCTGGCCCGGTCCCACGCCGCCCCGGACCACGTGGAGACCGTCCAAGGCTTCACCGCCATGGACACCCCCGCCCTCTCCGCCCTGCTGGACAGGCTGGGCCTGGCCATGGACCTGGACGACCTCCGGTTCCTCCAGGCCTACTTCCGGGATACGGAACGGCGGGACCCCTCCATCACGGAGGTGCGGGTGGTGGACACCTACTGGTCCGACCACTGCCGCCACACCACCTTCTCCACCCACCTGGACGACCTGGACATCCGGAGCCCCCGGGTGCGGGGGGCCTACGAGCGGTATCTGGCCGCCCGGGAGGAGGTCTACGGCCCGGAGCAGGCGGCGAAGCGCCCCCAGACCCTGATGGACATGGCCACCATCGGCGCCAAGGTCCTCAAAAAGCGGGGCCTCCTGCCCGAACTGGACGAGAGCGAGGAGATCAACGCCTGCTCCATCCACGTGCCCGCGGTGGTGGACGGGGAGGAGCAGGACTGGCTCCTCATGTTCAAAAACGAGACCCACAACCACCCCACGGAGATCGAGCCCTTCGGCGGCGCGGCCACCTGCATCGGCGGCTGCATCCGGGACCCCCTGTCCGGCCGGGCCTACGTCCACCAGGCCATGCGCCTCACCGGCGCGGCGGACCCCCGGACCCCCTTTGACCAGACCCTGGAGGGCAGGCTCCCCCAGCGCAAACTCTGCCAGACGGCGGCGGCGGGCTACTCCTCCTACGGAAACCAGATCGGCCTTGCCACCGGCCACGTGGCGGAGCTGTACCACCCCGGCTACGCCGCCAAGCGGCTGGAGTGCGGCGCGGTGGCGGCCGCCGTCCCGGCGGCAAACGTCCGGCGGGAGCGGCCGGCGCCCGGGGACGTGGTGATCCTCCTGGGGGGCCGCACCGGCCGGGACGGCATCGGCGGGGCCACCGGCTCCTCCAAGAGCCACAACAAAAAATCCCTCCAGACCATGGCCAGCGAAGTCCAGAAGGGCAACGCCCTGGAGGAGCGGAAGATCCAGCGCCTGTTCCGGGACGGACGCGTCACCCGGCTCATCAAGCGGTGCAACGACTTCGGCGCCGGCGGCGTCAGCGTGGCCATCGGCGAGCTGGCGGACGGCCTGGAGATCGACCTGGACGCCGTTCGGAAGAAATACGACGGCCTGGACGGCACGGAGCTGGCCATCTCGGAGAGCCAGGAGCGCATGGCGGTGGTGGTGGCCCCCCAGGACGCCGCCGCCTTCATCGCCGCCGCGGAGCGGGAGAATCTGGAGGCCTATCAAGTCGCTGTGGTCACGGAGGAGCCCCGCATGGTCATGCGCTGGCGGGGGCAGGCCATCGTCAGCCTCAGCCGGGAGTTTCTGAATTCCAACGGCGCGGTGAAGCACGCCAGGGTTTCCGTAGGGGACGCCGTCCCCGGCATCCCGTGTCCCGGATCAAACGGGCCGGCGAAGGCGCCGGCCCCTACATTGCGGGAGATGGCCGCCAGCTTGAAGTGCGCCTCCCGCCGGGGGCTGGTGGAGCGGTTCGACAGCACCGTGGGGGCGGGCTCCGTCCTCATGCCCTTCGGCGGCAGGACCCAGACCACCCCGACCCAGGCCATGGCCGCCCTCCTTCCGGTGCTGCCGGGCCAGGAGACGGACCAGGCCAGCGTCATGGCCTGGGGCTGCGAGACGGAGTGGCTCTCCGCCGACCCCTTCATCGGGGCCCGAGCCAGCGTCACCGTGTCCCTTGCCAAGCTGGTGGCGGCGGGGGCGGACTACAAGAGGGCCTATCTGACCCTTCAGGAGTTCTTCGAAAAGCTGCGGGATGACCCCGCCCGCTGGGGCAAGCCCTTCGCCGCTCTGCTGGGGGCCCTGGACGCCCAGCTCCGGTACGGCTGTGCCGCCATCGGCGGCAAGGACTCCATGTCCGGGTCCTTTATGGATCTGGATGTGCCTCCCACGCTGATCTCCTTCGCCATCGCCCCCATCCGGGCCGGAGAGGTGCTCTCCCCGGAGTTCAAGGAGGCGGGACACCCGGTATACGCCTTTTTGTGCGGCAGTCCGGAGGACAACAAGGCCCTCTGGGACCGTTTCCACGGCCTCTGCCAGGCGGGCAGGGTGAGAGCCGCCTGGGCGGTGGAGGACAGCTCCGCCGAGGGCGTGATGAAGATGTCCTTCGGCAACCGGATCGGCTTTACGGCGGACCCGGGGCTGGAGACCGGCTGGTACGCCCCCGCCAAGGGCACCATCCTGGCGGAGCTGACGGAGGACGTGGAGGCGGACCCCCGCTCCGTGGTCCGGCTGGGCGTCACCACGGCGGACGGGATGATTACAATTGGTAATGATTCCGCTCCAATCGACGAATTGTTATTGCTGAACGAGGCCGTCCTGAGAGATGTGTACCCCACCGGCGTCCCGGCGGAGGGCTCCGCCCCCATCCTGGAGGCCCCGGCGTTCCCCCGGCCCGCCCCCAGGGCGGGCGCCGCGAAGCCCCGGGTGCTGATCCCCGTGTTCCCCGGCACCAACTGCGAGTACGACAGCGCCCGGGCAGTGCTCCGGGCGGGGCTGGAGGCGGAGACCGTGGTCATCCGCAACCTGACGCCGGAGGCCCTGCTGTCCTCCGCCAGAGAGCTGGAGACGGCCATCCGCCGCAGCCAGATTGTATTTCTCCCCGGCGGCTTCTCCGGCGGCGACGAGCCCGACGGCTCCGCCAAGTTCATCGTCTCGTTGTTCCGCAGCCCCCGGCTGGCGGACGCCGTCCACGACCTGCTCCAAAACCGGGATGGGCTGATGCTGGGTGTGTGCAACGGTTTCCAGGCCCTGATCAAGCTGGGGTTGGTCCCCTTCGGGGAGATCCGGGACATGGACGACACCTGCCCTACGCTGAGCTATAACGTCATCGGGCGGCACCAGAGCCGCATCGTCCACACCCGCGTCGCCTCCAACCGCTCCCCCTGGCTGGCCAGGGTGAACGTGGGCGATGTCGTCAGCGTCCCCATCTCCCATGGGGAGGGCCGCTTCCTCTGCCCGCCGGACCTGTTGCAAAAGCTGGCGGAAAACGGCCAGATCGCCACCCAGTACGCAGGGCCCGACGGCCTGCCCTCCATGGACCCGGACTGCAATCCCAACGGCTCCCTGTGGGCGGTGGAGGGCATCACCTCCCCCGACGGGCGGATTTTCGGCAAGATGGGCCACAGCGAGCGCATCGGCCCGAACCTCTACAAAAACGTCCCCGGGGAGTACGACCTGCACCTCTTTGAGAGCGCCCGGGACTATTTCAGCCTGTAATCGGGAGGTACCGCCATGAGCCTGGAACTCGCATACGCCTATGAGGAGCCGGAGGAGATCCGCGCCCTCTTCCAAGAGTACACGGCGCTACTGCTGGAGAAGGAGCCCGCCTTCCAACAGTACCTGGACCTCCAGCACTACGACCGGGAGACCGCCCGTCCGGAGGACAAGTACGGCCTGCCGGAGGGCCGGCTGTACCTGGCCCGGTGGGACGGCGCCGCGGCGGGCTGCGGCGCTCTGCGGAAGCTGGACGGCGGCCGCTGTGAACTGAAACGCCTTTACGTCCGCCCGGCCTTCCGGGGGCATCGCATCGGGGAGGCCCTGCTGGAGCGGCTGATCGGCGACGCCCGTACCATCGGATACCGTCACATGCTGCTGGACACGCTCCCCGCCCTGGACAGCGCCCTCCGCCTCTACCGCCGCTTCGGCTTCCATGAAATTCCCCGCTACAACGACAGCCCGTTGGCGTCCACCATCTATCTTGGTCTGGACCTGTGAATCTCCGGGCCGCCTGTTGCGTGGGATCGCCTGACCAGGAGATCAGGCCCCACAGAGGAGTGCCGCCGTCTGTTGTATGGATGGCTGGTTTTCGAGAATCCTATGGGGAACCCGAAGGCTGCCGGGGGGACGGGCCGCCGAAGGCGGCGGCCCCTACACGGTGTTCTATCGAAAGACGAAGCCGTAGGGGCCGCCCCCCTGGGCGGCCCGTTTCCCGAACCCCGCCCGCTGATAAACTGTTTTGATTTTATTGTAATGAGGTGTACTATGGCCTATTTCTTCTCCGAACCCTCCCGCACCTTCTCCGAGTACCTCCTGGTCCCCGGCTACTCCTCCTCGGAGTGCGTCCCCGCCAATGTCTCCCTCGAAACCCCGGTGGTGAAGTTCAAGAGGGGCGGGACGTGCCCTCTGACCATGAACGTGCCTATGGTCTCCGCCGTGATGCAGGCCGTCTCCGGCGAGAAGATGGGCGTCGCCCTGGCGAAGGAGGGCGGCATCGCCTTCATCTTCGTCTCCCAGCCTGTGGAGCAGCAGGCGGAGATGGTCCGAAAGGTGAAAAACTACAAGGCGGGCTTCGTCTCCAGCGACTCCAACCTCCGTCCTGACCACACCCTGGCGGACGTGCTGGCCCTGAAAGAGCGCACCGGCCACTCCACCATGGCCGTCACCGAGGACGGCACGGCGGAGGGGAGGCTGGTGGGCCTGGTCACCAGCCGGGACTACCGGGTGAGCCGCATGGACCCCGCCACGCCGGTGACGGACTTCATGACCCCCTTTGAAAAGCTGATTTACGCCCCGGAGGGCACCAGTCTCAAGGAGGCCAACGACATCATCTGGGACCGCAAGCTCAACGCCCTGCCCATCGTCTCATCGGACCGGCGGCTCAAGAGCTTCGTCTTCCGCAAGGACTACGACTCCCACAAGGGCAACCCCCTGGAGCTGCTGGACAGCCAGAAACGCTATGTGGTGGGGGCGGGCATCAACACCCGGGACTATGAGCAGAGGGTTCCCGCCCTGGTGGAGGCCGGCGCGGACGTACTGGTCATCGACTCCTCTGAGGGCTACAGCGAGTGGCAGTCCCGGACGCTGAGCTGGATTCGCGGCCGCTACGGCGACACCGTGAAGGTGGGGGCCGGCAACGTGGTGGACGGCGAGGGCTTCCGTTTTCTGGCGGACGCCGGAGCGGACTTTGTGAAGGTCGGCATCGGCGGCGGCTCCATCTGCATCACCCGGGAGACCAAGGGCATCGGCCGGGGCCAGGCCACGGCGGTGATCGACGTGGCGGCGGAGCGGGACCGGTACTTTGAAGAGACCGGGGTCTACGTCCCCATCTGTGCCGACGGCGGCATCGTCCAGGACTACCACATCACCCTGGCCCTTGCCATGGGGGCGGACTTCTGCATGCTGGGCCGGTACTTCTCCCGCTTCGACGAGAGCCCCACCAGCAAGATCCTGATCGGCGGCAGCTATATGAAGGAGTACTGGGGCGAGGGCAGTGCCCGGGCCCGGAACTGGCAGCGTTACGACCTGGGCGGGGCGTCCAAGCTCAGCTTCGAGGAGGGGGTGGACTCCTACGTGCCCTACGCCGGGGCCCTCTCTGACGGCATGGCCGCGACGCTGGCCAAGGTGCGCTCCACCATGTGCAACTGCGGGGCGCTGACCATCCCGGAGCTCCGGGAGAAGGCAAAGCTGACGCTGGTGAGCTCGGTCTCCATCGTGGAGGGCGGGGCGCACGATGTGCTTTTGAAGGATACCACCAACTCCGGTGGGAGGAGTTAGGATCACAGCAAGTGCTGTGGGGGGTGTTTGTCCCTGTCGGGACCCCGGCCTCGGGCCGGGGACGGACGACACGCCGGTGCCCGGCGTGTCTTGGGGCTGCACCCCC
>CAMNRF010000085.1 GCA_946551795.1 uncultured Oscillibacter sp. | reverse complement strand
TGTCCAGCCACAGCACCTGGCTGTAGCCCTTCTCCTCGGCCTTCTGGCCCGCCAGGAGGCTGACGGCGTAGTTGCCTCCGCACTTGGTGAAGCCGGTGCCGCCGGGGCAGGCGCGGACGTAGGTGTCCTCCACGTAGATGTCCACCGGGGCCAGGCCCGCGGCGTAGTAGGCGCCGGAGGGGGAGCAGATGATGAGGAATTTATAGGAGGTGGAGGCGTGGACGCCCAGCTGGGCCATGGTGGCGATGGTGTAGGGGCGGATGTACAACGACGCGCCCTCGGAGTGGGGCACCCAGTCCTTCTCCACCTCCACGATGGCCTTGACGGCCTGGACGAAGTCCTCCACGGGGATCTGGGGGATGCAGAGGCGGTCATGGGTGTTGTTCATGCGGCGGGCGTTGCACTCCGGCCGGAAGAGCTGGATCTTGTTCTCCGCGGTGCGGTAGGCCTTCATGCCCTCGAAGCACTCCTGGGCGTAGTGGAACACCACGGCGGAGGGGTCCAGGGACAGGGGGCCGTAGGGGACGATGCGGGGGTCGTGCCAGCCCTGGCCGGCGTCGTAGTCCATGATGAACATATGGTCGGTGAAGACCTTGCCGAAGCCCAGCTTGCTCTCGTCGGCGGGCTTTTCTTTGGGGGCGGTGGTTTTGGTGATCTTGATGTCCAGCATTGCAGACAGCTCCTTTATTGAAAATGATTTGTATATCTCTGTGGAACACGGCGCGTTTATATACGATTACATTTATACGCCCCTTGTCCGGGAAAGTCAACGGAAAAATAAGCTGGCGGCAGTCAAAAGACTGCCGCCAGCGGGATTGGCGCGGAGGATTCACCGGACACAGGCCATTCCCCGGCGGAAGGCCTCGATGTTCAGCGGGACGAATTTGGCCTTGGGGCCGGTGAACATCTGGGTGATCATGGTCTCGATGGTCTCCGGGTTCAAAAAGCCGGTTTTGGCCACATAGGCCCCCAGCATCACCATGTTGCCCACCTTGGGATTGCCCACCTCCTCGGCGATCTTGGCGCAGGGGACGTAAAAGGCCGACAGGTCCTCCCGCCGGACCCGGTCCGTCACCACGTCGCTGTTGACGAACACGGCGCCGCCGGGCTGAACGCCCGCCTCGAACTTCTCCAGGGAGGGCTCGTTGAGGGCGATGAGCTCCGTGGAGGCGGCGAACATCGGGGAGCCGATGGGCTTTTCGGAGATGACCACGGAGCAGTTGGCGGTGCCGCCCCGCATCTCAGGGCCGTAGGAGGGGGCCCAGGTGACGTGGAACCCCTGGTCCATGCCGGCCTCCGCCAGGTTCTTGCCGATGGCGAGGCCGCCCTGGCCGCCGAAGCCGGAAATAATGATTCTCTTCAGCATCTCACCGCACCTCCAGACCCTTGTCCTTGATGACGCCCAGGGGATAGTAGGGGATCATGTTCTCCTTCAGCCACTCCACGGCCTTCACCGGCGTGAGCCCCCAGTTGGTGGGGCAGGTGGAGAGGACCTCCACAAAGGTGAAGCCCTCGTGGTTCATCTGCTTCTGGAAGGCCGTCTTAATGGCGCGTTTCGCCTTGTTCAGGTTGGGGATGTCCGTGACGCACACCCGCTCGGCGTAGACGCAGCCGTCCAGGGTGGCGAGCATCTCGGCAACCCGGATGGGCATGCCCGCCTGGGCCACGGTGCGGCCCTCCGGGCAGGTGGTGGCCCGCTGGCCGATGAGGGTGGTGGGGGCCATCTGGCCGCCGGTCATGCCGTAGATGGCGTTGTTGACGAAGATGGTGGTGAACTTCTCCCCCCGCATGGCGGCGTGGACGATCTCCGCCGCGCCGATGGAGGCCAGGTCTCCATCCCCCTGGTAGGTGAACACCGCCTGGTCCGGGTGGGTGCGCTTGATGCCCGTGGCCACGGCGGGGGCACGGCCGTGGGCCGCCTCCAGCATGTCGCAGTTGAAGTACTTGAAGGCCAGAACGGAGCACCCCACGGGGCACACGCCGATGGCGCCGTCCAGCAGTCCCAGCTCCACCAGCGTCTCGGCGATGAGCTTGTGGATGATGCCGTGGTGGCAGCCGGGGCAGTAGTGGAGCTCGGCGTCCGTCAGGCCCTTGGATTTCTCATATACGACCGCCATATCACTGCGCCTCCTTCAAAGCCGTCTTGGCCGATTCGATCATTTCCTCCACCGTGGGGATCAGGCCGCCGGCGCGGCCCAGGTAGCGGATGGGCTTTTTCCCCTCCACCGCCAGGCGCACGTCGTCCAGCATCTGGCCGGTGGAGCTCATCTCCACATCCAGGATGACCTTCACGCGGGGCTCCGCCGCCAGGTCCCCCAGGGCCTTTGCCGGGAAGGGCCAGAGGGTCACGGGCCGGAACAGCCCGGCCTTGATCCCCTCCTCCCGCAGGGCCTCCAGAGCGGTGAGGGCGATGCGGGCGGGGGTGCCGTAGGCGGTGATGAGGACCTCCGCGTCCTCGCAGAGGGCGGTGTCCCACCGAACCTCGTTTTTCTCGATCTCCGCGTATTTCACCGTCAGGCGCCGGTTCAGGGCGTCGCACTCCTCGGGGTTGAGGAACAGGGAGTTGATGACGTTGGTGTGATCCCGGCCCTTTCTGCCGCAGGCGGCCCAATCCTTGGCCGGCAGCTGCCGCTTTTGCACGGGGCGCCACTCGATGGGCTCCATCATCTGGCCGATGAGGCCGTCCGCCAGCACCACCACGGGGTTGCGGTACTGGTCGGCGATGTCGAAGGCCTCCTGGACGAAGTCCGCTGTCTCCTGAACGTTGGAGGGGGCCAGCACCACGGTGCGGTAGTCCCCGTTGCCGCCGCCCCGGGTGGCCTGGAAGTAGTCCCCCTGGCCGGGCTGGATTGTCCCCAGGCCCGGGCCGCCCCGCATGACGTTGACAATGACGCAGGGCAGCTCCGACGCCGCCAGGTATGTAATGCCCTCCTGCTTCAAGCTGATGCCGGGGGAGGAGGAGGAGGTCATGGTCCGCATCCCGGCGCCGGCGGCGCCGTAGACCATGTTGATGGCGGCCACCTCGGACTCCGACTGGACGAAGACCCCGCCGGTCTTGGGCAGGTGGGAGGACATGTACTCCGGCACCTCGCTCTGGGGCGTGATGGGATAGCCGAAGAAGCAGTCGCACCCCGCCCGGATGGCGGCCTCGGCAATGGCCTCGTTGCCTTTCCACAGTTCTTTTGCCATGGCGTTCAGCCTCCTTTCAGAACTTCTCCACGGTGATGACGGAATCAGGGCAGATCTTCGCGCAGCTGGCGCAGGCGATGCACTGATCGATGTCCGTCACCGTGGCGGGGTGATACCCCTTGCGGTTGATGGTGTGGGGGTCAACGGCGATGATGTGCTTGGGACAGACGGCGGCGCACAGCTCACAGCCCTTGCAGCGGTCGGAGTCAAATGTGATCTTGGCAGCCATGGGGGAAACCTCCTCTCGATTCTCGTGGGTCATTCCCACGGTTTTTTCATGTGGATGGTGATGGGAAACACCGGCGCGTCCAGCCCGGTGAGACCGGGCAGAAGCCGGGTCTCCGCCGTGTGGCAGAGCACGGGGACGCCGGTCCTTTGGGATACCGCCTCCGCCAGGGCCGCGCC
The DNA here is from genome assembly GCA_946551795.1 of uncultured Oscillibacter sp. Classification (GTDB taxonomy): domain Bacteria; phylum Bacillota; class Clostridia; order Oscillospirales; family Oscillospiraceae; genus Oscillibacter. The sequence goes on along the minus strand of CAMNRF010000085.1, from coordinate 4,490 downwards.
CCTGCGGATGTCCTCCGGCGTGGTCTCGCCGCACAGGTGGGTGTTGTTCACCAGGGCGGAGCAGGCGAGGCCGGAGGTCTCCTCGATGGCCCGCAGGCAGGAGACGGCGGCCTCCGGTGTCCGGACCTCCGGGCGGTTGGCGTTGAGCACATAGAGGAGCTGGTAGTCCTCCCCGAGGATCTTCGGCTGGAACCGGGCCAGAGCCCGGGCCCCCGCCGGGTCGCCGCCGATGTCCAGCACGCCCCGGAGGCTCCGGTCCTCCAGCACGGTCAGGAGCTCCGCCGGGATGGCGGGGATGTCGGCGTCCAGACAGGTCTGGGAGGTGGCGATCAGGCGGATGCCTGCCCGATCCAGCAGCGCCTTTCGCTCCCGGGGGCGAAAGTAGGGGTTGACGTTGTCCAGATCCGCCAGCGCCACCCGCGCCCCCTCCGCGGCCAGGGACAGGGCCAGATTTACGGCGAACTCCGTCTTGCCGGTGCCGTAGTGCCCGGTGACGATGGTGAGGCGGTGGGCGCAGATTCCGGCGGCAGTCAAGGGCGTCGCCTCCTTGCAAAAGAGATGTTGTATTATTTCTATCTATGATGTATGATGTCATTGTACTTCCAAAAAGATATGATGTCAAGGGGCTTCTTGTATTTTTGAAAAAAATGAGGTATGATGTCCAAGAGCGCACACGGACAACCACCGGAAGGAGAGACGGATGATGGAACGGAAGAAAGCGAAGCTGTCGGAGCAGACCTCCGACCGTCTGTATGAGATGATCGTGGACGAGCACCGCTATGTGCCGGGCAGCAAGCTGCCCAACGAGAACGAGCTCAGCGGGGCGCTGGGGGTCAGCCGCACCACGCTGCGGGAGGCCATCTCCTTTCTGGCGGCCCAGGGGGTGCTGGAGATCCGCCGGGGAAAGGGCACCTTTGTGGCGGAGGACCTGCCCACGGAGGGGCTGGACCTGACGGCCCTGGCGGGGGTGCGGTCCCGGGTGCGGGCTAAGGACCTCTTTGAGATGCGGCTGATCTTCGAGCCGGCCACCGTGGCCCTGGCCTGCCAGCGCGCCGGTGACGAGGAGCTGCGCCTGATCCGGCGGAGAGCGGAGCGGGTGGAGGAGATCGCCGCCGCCGGCGGGGATTGGCCCCTGGCGGACCAGGAGTTCCACTGGGCGATTATCAAGGCGTCCCACAACGAGTATATGCGCCGCCTGTACCCCATCATCAACAGCGCCGTCAACGAGATTCTGCAGATCTCCCAGAACCGCCAGCAGATGCAGGACATCGCCCTGCGGGACAACCGGATGATCCTGGACTTCCTGCTGCGGCGGGACGAGGCCGGGGCCCGGTACGCCATGAGCATCCATATGAAACACCTGATCAACACCCTGTAGGAGCGGGGCGGGGAGAGAGGGGAATTGTCTATTCTGCACAAGAACGTTCTGGAAAACGGCGGGAGGAATCCATCATAGCGCATGGAAAAGGCGGGAATTTTCGGTAAAATGCACAAACAATTTGCGCTCATTCACAAATTGTACACAAATTGGCCGATACCCTCTTAACAAATCCAAAACAAGCGTGTATAATAGCGCCGTAACCACAGTGAGTTATGAGAAAAGGGGCACCCCTTTTCTCCGCCCCGAAGGGGCGGAGAGGGACGGATGTGCCCCGCAGCGGCAGGACCGCCGGGCTCCGGCGGCCGCAGGAGGAACCGCCATATGAAATTCAGTCCCCTGAAAACAGCGGCCGCGGACGCGGCTGCTCTGGCGGCGGAGTACCGGACCGCCAGAAAGATCGACATCTTCCGCCTGGGAGAGCGGCATCTGTTTTTCCGGAAGCGGATGACGGCCTGCTACATCTCCTATGACGAGATCGACCGCTTTTTCCGCCGGGTGCTGATGGTGCCCATGCGGGTCTCCTGCTGCGGCGGCGAGATGGCGGTGGAGCACATCGTGCTCTGCTCCGGCGGGGAGGAGCTGGCCGTGATCCTGCTGGCGGACCCCCGTCTGGCTCCCTCCGTGATGGAGGCGCTGAAGGAGCGGGCGCCCCACGCGGAGTGCGTGAAGCCCTCCGAACAGGACGGAGGAGAGAATGGATAAGAACGAGGCTCTGGAAAAGCTGCTGAGCGCCTATTCCCACAGCTACGACATCTCCCGGGACGTGGAGGTGGAGGGGGGGCGCTTCCCCGCGGCGGCCCACTTCTTCCTGCGGGATGAGCACTATCTGGTCCGCCGGGACAAGAAGTTTTACGCCACGGAGCAGCACGACTACACCTATTTCTATTTGACGGACCGCCTGGACGCGGAGACGCTGAGACAACAGATTGAGCTCAGCAGAGCGGCGGGGATGAGGGAGATCAAGCCCCACAAGGAGCATATGTGCTCCTACGTCACGCTGGTGATTCTGGCGGACGAGATCGACCCGGAGGCGAAGAAGCTGATCAAGCGGACCCGCTTCCAGAAAAACTTTCGGCTGGCACTCCATGGCTGGATGGAGTATCACATAGCTGCAATGGAATGTTCGACATTGAGCTTCCTCTCCAATCCAGCCGGGAGAGTGGCTCGCAAGACCCTGGAGGGAAACTTCGGGGCAAAATAAGAAGGGAGAGTGTACCTAGCAATGAATGGTCTGTTACTTCTGATCATCAGTGTTGCTGTGCTGGTCTGCGGCTATATCTTCTATGGCCGCTGGCTGTGCAAGCAATGGGGTGTGGGTGAAAACGACAAGCCCACTCCCGCCCATACCATGGAGGACGGTGTCGACTACGTCCCCGCCAAGGCCCCCATCCTGATGGGCCACCACTTCTCGTCCATCGCCGGCGCCGGCCCCATCACCGGGCCCATCGGCGCGGCCAGCTTCGGCTGGCTGGCCTGCACGCTGTGGATTCTCATCGGCGGCATCTTCTTCGGCGGCGTCCATGACTTCGGCGCCCTGTTCGCCTCCGTGCGCCACGGCGGCAAGTCCATCGGCGAGATCATCTCCGAGAACATGAGCAAGCGGGCGAAGATGCTGTTCCTGATCTTCGCGTACCTGACGCTGATCCTGGTGGTGGCGGCCTTCGCCTCCATCGTGGCGGGCACTTTCTCTAATGATGTGCTGCAGGATGGGGCATGGGTCCTGAAGAGCGAGGCACAGCAGATCAGCTCCGCCCAGGTGGCCATGGTGTCCCTGCTGTTCATCCTGATCGCCATCGTGTTCGGCTTCCTGGTGTACCGCCGGAACGCCCCCATGAGTGTGGCCAGCGTCATCGGCGTGGTTGCCATCGTGGTGATCATCGCCATCGGCATCAACTTCCACCCCATCTACCTGTCCACCAGCGCCTGGATGTGGATCTGCGGCATTTACATCGCCATCGCCTCCGTCACGCCGGTGTGGATCCTGCTGCAGCCCCGTGACTATCTGAGCAGCTTCCTGCTGTACGCCATGCTGGCCCTGGCGGTGATTGCGGTATTCCTGGCCCATCCCTCCATGTCCAGCCTGCCCGCGGTGTCCCTGACCAGCAGCGCCGGCGCCCCCATCTTCCCGGTGCTGTTCACCACCATCGCCTGCGGCGCCATCTCCGGCTTCCACTCCCTGGTCTCCTCCGGCACGACCTCCAAGCAGCTGGACAAGGAGACGGACGCGAAGCCCATCGCCTACGGCGGCATGCTGCTGGAGTGCGTGCTGGCCATCCTGACGCTGTGCGCCGTGGCCTATGCCTTCAGCTGGAACGCGGCCAACCCCGACAGCGCCCTGAAGGGCGCCACCGCCATCTTCGGCGGCGGCCTGGCCCACATGATTGACGACAGCATCCCCGGCACCTACAATGTCCTGTACACCCTGCTGGTGCTGACATACTCCGCCTTCTGCCTGACCTCCCTGGACACGGCCACCCGTCTGGCCCGGTTCATGTTCCAGGAGTTCTGGCTGGATTCCAGCAAGGGTGAGACTCCGGAGAACGTCACCGGCTACAAGAAGGTCCTCTCCAATATGTACGTCTCCACCATCATCACGGTGATTCTGGGCGTGGTGCTGGGCCTGAACGGCTATGAGAAGATCTGGGCGCTGTTCGGCTCCGCCAACCAGCTGCTGGCGGGCCTGGGCCTGCTGGCCGTGGCCACCTGGCTGGGCAACATCGGCAAGAACAACAAGATGTTCCTGTTCCCCATGGGCTTCATGCTGGTTGTTACCATCTGCTCTCTGGGAATCAACACCTGGAATCAGTTCAAGGCGATCACCGCCGGCGGCGCCGACTGGGGTCCCTACGCCCAGGCTGTTATCGGCATCCTGCTGATTGTGCTGGCGGTCATTCTGGCCATCGAGGGCATCGGCACCATTGCCAAGCAGAAGCAGAAGGCCTGATTGCTCTTATGCGGCGCGGCGGAGTTTTGCCAGTCTCCGCTGTGAAAGAAAATGAAAAGAGGGCTGCCGTGTGATGCGGCAGCCCTCTTGCTATGGGCGCGGAGCGCAGGTAAAAGTTTCGCCGGCCTTTTCAAAGGCCGCGGGGGTGCAGGGGGCAGAGCCCCC
>CAMNRF010000084.1 GCA_946551795.1 uncultured Oscillibacter sp. | reverse complement strand
AGCCCTGCATCCGCTTCTTGCGGCAGATGATGTCCATGGCGGTGAAGGGCCGGGCGTGGCCCACGTGGAGCCCCTGGCCGGAGGGGTAGGGGAACTCGATCAGGCCGAAGAACTTCTCCCTTGTCTGATCGCCTGTGACGGCGGCGAAGGGCTTCTCCTCCAGCCATCTCTGCTGCCACTTCTTCTCAATGGCGGTAAAATCGTACTTCATGTGTGCTCTCCTTCTATCAATATAATCAAATATCAACCCAGATCACTCTCTGATAAACGCTCTGTCGGCCTCGGGAATTCCCTCCCGGTCCGTCACATACCGCTCCGCCCGCATCCGCAGGCCGTACTTCTCCCGGAGCCCCGCGATGGTCTCCATCATCGGGGAGGCGTGGTGCCGGTCCAGGGCGGCCTGGTCCGTCCAGACGTCCATCAAAAGCACCGTCTCCGGATCGTCCGCCGGAAAGAAATAGGCGTACCGCTCGTTTCCCTCCTCCGCACGGACGCAGTCCGCCGTGCCGCCGCGCTCCATCTCCTCCGCAAAGGCCCGGGCGGCCCCATCGGTGCCGGTGTAGTACAGGTTTACCATAATGCTCACTGCCGTCCTCTCTCCTCTCCGCGGAGATGCTCCCCGTGCGTCAAAAGCGCCCCCAGCCCAAAGGCCAGGGGCGTGGATCACGCGGTACCACCCTGTTTCAGCCCCACAAGGGGCCCTCCCGGCCTGTAACGGGGCCAGCCGTCCCGCCCTACTGTCCGTTCAGGCGGGAGACTCCGGGAGCAGTCATCCACGGAACTCCCCCACCGGCTCGCAGCGTCCGCCGGCTCTCTGAAGGCGGGAGGTTCCGTCTTTCTTCCCTTCCAAGTCTTTTGGATCATTACCAGCGTTATTTTACGGGGAGTTTTCCATTTTGTCAAGAGGCGGCGGGAAATCTCCTCTTTCTCACAGGGCGCCGCTGGCTGAGATCTCCGGCGGCGCTATGGGTTGAATCGCAGAGACATCCATGATAAAATGAAGGCAACGGACTGGGGCGGAGATACGGTCCCGATGTCCCGCGGCCCGGGACTGTGCCGCAAAACAGGAGGTCCATATTATGCCGATGCCTTTTATCTTCCTCATCATCGTGGTCTGCGTCGTCTGTTACACGGGACAGACATTTTTCAATAAGCTGTTCTCCCTTCGCTACCAGGGGCCGGAATCTGCCGCGACGCCGGTCTACGCCGTGCTGTACGGGGCACTCGTCAGCGCCGTCACGCTGTGCCTGGTCCATTTTCAGGTGGACTTCTCCGGAGAGACGGTGCTGCTGGGCTGTCTCAACGGAGTGGTGCTGTTTCTCTACAACCTCGGCATGATCCACGCCTCCCGGACCGGCCCCTACGCCTTTCAGAGCATCGTGATGCTCTTCGGCAGCATCGTGGTGTGCCTGCTCTTCTCCGCCGTGTACTGGGGGGACCGCCTGACGCTTTTGCAGATTGCCGGGATCTCCGTGATGCTGGCCGCTTTCGTGGTCCTGAACGGCGGGGGGATCGACTTTCGGGACGTCAAACGGGGGTACTTCCTCTGGGTCGCATCTCTCTTTTTCACAAACGGCATCTACGGTGTGCTGATGGACGCCCAGCAGCGGCTGCACGCCCAAGAGCGCAACGAGATGATCATTGTCACCTTCCTCTCCTCCGGCGTGGTCTCCCTGCTCTATCTGCTTCTAACACAAAGGGGACACCCGGCCCGGGCCTTCCGGATGGGTGGGGCCGCCTGGGGCCTCGCGGTGGGGAGCGGCCTGTGCGCCGCTTTCGCGGTCTACACGCTCATGACCCTGCTGGCGTACATACCGGGCTACATCCTCTATACAGTCTGCAACGGAAGCCTCCTGGTCCTCTCGGCCATCCTGTGCAGAATTGTCCTCAAGGAGAAGATGACGAAGATGACCCTCGCGGGCATTGCGCTCTCCGTGATCAGCATCATTCTGCTGAGCATATAGCCCCCGCTCCGCCGGGTCGGTTTTCCCCTTGACAAAATTCGACAGAGCGTTTACTATAAGGGGACAATCACCCATTATATTGGAAACCTCACAGAGAGGACGGCATTTCCATGGAGCTGAACCGCGCTGTGGCGGAGAATATCAAACGCATCCGAAAGAGTAAAAAACTGAGCCTGGAGCGGACGGCGGCGCTGTCCGGGGTGTCCCGCAGCATGCTCAGCCAGATCGAGCGGGGGGAGGCCAACCCCTCCGTGGCCATCCTGGGCAAGCTGGCGGAGGCGTTGAAGGTCCCGGCGGAGATTCTGCTGGAAAACGACGACTTCATCTCCCTGCTGCTGAGCCGCGAGCCGGACAACACCCCGAAGCGGCTGGACGGCGGCAAGGTCCTGCTGCGGCCCTCCATGCCCTACGACGGGGCAACCCGGCAGGAGAGCTTCTTCCTGGACCTGTACATCAGCGCCCGCTACCGGCCGGAGCTGTCGGTGCCCGGCTGCGTGTGCCACGCCACAGTGATGTCCGGCACGGTGAGCATGACGGCGGAGGGCCAGGAATTTCAGCTGATGGAGCGGGACGCCCTGCGCTTCGCCGCCGACCGGCCCTATGAGTTCGTGAACATGACCAACAGCACCGCCCGGCTGCTGCTGGCCTACCAATATCTGAAATAGGAGGCGCGCCATGGCGGACCGAAACCGGAGAGACGACCACTTTGCCGGAGGGCTGGGCCTTCTGGCGGCCGCTGTCTACCTCTGCGTCAGGGGACTGAAAAAGGTGGAGGAGCGGCTGCAAAAGCGGCAGAAAAAATGAAAAAGATGGGGGCCCGGCTTTACCGGGCCCCCACCTTTTTCATTTCAGATACCTCCCCACCCGGCGGGCCAGCAGCACCGCCAGGGCCATCTTCAAAAGGTCCGGCACGATGAAGGGAATCACGCAGGCGGCCAGGGCCGCCGCCAGGGAAATGGGACCCTTGGTGCTGGTGTAGAGGACCAGAAACCAGGCGGTGCCGAAAGTGTAATAGACCAGCATCCCCAGCAGGCACCCGCAGACCATCACCGGCAGCCCGTTTCCCAGCCTCGCGGTCACCAGCCAGTACACCAGGGCGGAGCCCACAAAGCCGATGATGTAGCCGCCGGTGGTGCCCAGCAGCACGCCGGGGCCCCCCTGGAAGCCGGTGAACACCGGCAGGCCCACCAGGCCCATCAGCAGGTACACCACCACGGCCCACAGCCCCCGCCGGCCCCCCAGGATGGTGAGGGCCGCGAACATGGCGAAGGTCTGGAGGGTAAAGGGCACGGAGATGGGGGTCTTGGGCGTGGAGATCCAGGCACATACGGCCATCAGTACGGCGAACAGGGCGATATAGGCCAGGTCCAGTGTCCGGAACCGGGGCGCGGCGGCGTTTTTGGAAACCATAGGGAATTCCTCCTTTTTATTCTGGCAACAGAATACCGTATCCCGCTCCGATTGTCAACCATAAATTATAATCAGGTTTACAATTTTGACAAAACCAGGGGAAGGCGCACCGCCTTCCCCTGTCTTTCAAATGTCCGTGTGGACGCACAGCTCTCGGACCTTGGCCTGGATGGCCTTCAAGTCCTCAAAGGTCTCCGGCCGCTTCCGGGGGTCCCGCAGCAGGGCAGCCGGGTGGTAGATGGCGGTCATCTGCACGCCGTCCCTCTCAAACCACTGGCCGTGCTCCTTTGTGATCTTGAAATCCTCCTTGATGATGGCCTTGGCGGCGATCCGCCCCAGGCACACCAGAATTTTGGGCCGCAGCAGGTCCATCTGGCGCCGGAGATAGCCGATGCAGGCGTCCTCCTCCACGTTCAGGGGGTCCCGGTTCTGGGGCGGACGGCACTTGACCACGTTGGCGATGTAGACCTTGGTGCGGTCCAGGCCGATCATCTCCAGCATATCGTCCAGCAGCTGGCCGCCCCGGCCCACGAAGGGGACGCCCTGCTCGTCCTCGTGCTGCCCCGGGCCCTCGCCCACGAACAGAATCTCCGCGTCCATGGCGCCGTCGCCAAAGACCACGTTGGTGCGGGTTTCCGCCAGGGCGCAGCCCCGGCACTGGAGACATTCCTGTCTCAGAGATTCCCATGTATCCGGCATATCAATGACCTCTTTCTCTCTTCAAGATGACCGTGAAAAATCTGCCAGCGGAAAACCGGGATAGTCCGCCGGGACGGCGGACACAATGGTCCCAGGAGGTTGGATATATGGCAGATTTGCTCTGGTTTTTTTGGATCTACAGCTTCGGCGGGTATCTGGTGGAGCGGGCCTTCGCGGCGGCCACCCGGGCGGAGCGCCGGGAACGGAAGTGCTTTTTGCTGCTGCCGCTGTGCCCGGTGTACGGGCTGGGGATGCTGGCGGTGCTGGCCCTGCCGGCGTCCTGGCGGCAGGGGCTGTGGCTGATTCCCGCCGGCGCGGCGGCGGCCACGGCGGTGGAGTACGCCGTCCACTGGGCCTACGAGACCTTTCTGGGCGTGGAGTTCTGGGACTACTCCCACCTGCCCGGCAGCATCGGGGGCCGGGTATGCCTGCCCTTCACCCTGGCCTGGGGCGTTCTGACGGCCCTGACCGTTTGGTACGTCCACCCATTGGTATCCGCTCTGGCGGCGGCCATCCCGGCCTGGGGGACCTTCGCCTTTTTGCTGCTGTTCTCCGTGGACGCGGTGTGCTCCGCCCGGTTCCTGCGGGTGACCCGCAACGTGGAGGAGCTGCGCATCACCGGCTGGAGCCTTTAGAGCATTTCTCAAAAATACTGAGAAAAGTTCAGCGGCCCGGGAATCGCATGGCCGCGTTGTCGTCCTTGACGGGCGTCAGCCCGTCTGCGTCCTCCGCCTTGCCCTGCGATCCCCGTCCTCGCTTCCTTTTTTCTCATTATTTTCGAGAACTGCTCTAGACCGCCCCCGCCGGTTCCTCCCGCGGGAGGCCGGCCTTCTCCGTCAGCCACAGGTACAGGTCCCGGAAGATGTCCTCCCGGCAGTCCTCGTTCAAAATCTCGTGGCGCAGCTCCGGGTAGAGCTGGAGGGACACGTCCCGGGCCCCCGCCCTCAAAAAGCTGCGATAGGCCCGCCGGACGCCTTTGCCGCAGTCCCCCACCGGGTCCATGGCCCCGGAGACGAAGAGGACAGGGGTGTTGGCGTTCATCTTTTTCAGGTTCTCCGGCCGCGCGATGAAGCGCAGTCCCCCCAGCATCTCCCGGAAGAGGCCGATGGAGGCATTGCCGCCGCAGAGGGGGTCCGCGATGTAGCGGTCCACGTTCTCCTCGTTCAGTGACAGCCAGTCAAAGCCGGTTCGGTTGGGGGCAAAACGCTTGTTGTAGGCCCCGAAGGCCAGCCTCTCCACCACGGGGGAGGTCTGGTCCTCCCCCACCCGCCGGCGCTCCAGGGCGGCCACGGCCCTGCCGGCGGCCACCAGGGCGGCGGACATCTGCCCGGTGCCCATGATGATACACCCGTCCACGGTGCCGGGGTAACGGATCAGATACGTCCGGGCCAGGAAGGAGCCCATGGAGTGCCCCAGAAGGAAGAGGGGAACGTCCGGGAACTGTCTTTTCAGCAGGTTGTACCGGGCGTAGAGGTCGTCCACCACCCAGTTCCAGCTGCCCTTCGGTCCGAAGTACAGCCGGGTCCCGCCGGGGGCCACGGAGCCGCCGTGGCCCAGGTGGTCGTGGCCCGCCACGGCGAGGCCCCGGGCCGTGAGGTACTCCGCCAGGGACTCGTACCGCAGAATGTACTCCGCCACGCCGTGGGAGATCTGCAAAACCGCCCTGGGCCGGCCCTCCGGCAGCCACTCCACCGCATGGACGGCGGTCCTCCCGTCGGCGGAGGGGAAGGTAAATTCGTTGCGCACCATGAAATCGGGCCTCCTCCGTATCAAATTTTCATGGAAATCATACCATATTTTTCAGGAAAACACCAGCCCTGTTTTGCCCTTTTCCCCGGCGCCGCCTGTGAACAGGATGAAAACGAACTGTAAATTAACTGAATTTCTGTTGCTTTTGACCAAGCAGTGGAGTATACTGAGACCATCACAGAGACGCGCGGAGCCTAAAATAGTGAAAGGGGTTTTTGAAAATATGGCAATTTCTTTTGACGAGCTGAGCAAGAAGACCAAGGACGTGGCCGCCGTGGCGGCGGACCGGGCGAAGGACGCCGTGGAGATCGTGAAGGTCAACGTGGCCATTGCCGGGGAGCAGCGGGAGATGGACAAGAACTACCGCACCATCGGCGAGTGGTTTGTCAGCGAGTACGAGGGCGAGATTCCCGATGCGGTCCGGGATCTGGTGGAAGCCGTGAACGCCTCCAAGGCCAAGATCGCGGAGCTGGAGGCCAGCAAGCCCGTGTGGGAGGAGCGCGCCGCCGACGTCCCCGAGGGCGAGAAGGCATGCCCCATCTGCGGTGCCGTCAGCGACAGCAAGTTCTGCCCCCACTGCGGCGCGCCCATGGAGTAATCCCACTACATAAAAAAACTCCCGGCCCATGCGGGCCGGGAGTTTTTTACGCGTGCTTGTTGCGGATGACGTCCTGGCGGGTGCCGTCCGCAAGATCGATGTACCGCACGAAGAGGGAGACCTTGTTCTCCCCGTTCAGGGCGGCCCACATCCGCTCCGCCAGGGCCTCCGCCGTGGGATCGTCCAGAATCACCCGCTCCGGCTCCCCCTCAAAGGAGGGCAGGGGGCTGCCGTCCCCCATGTAGGTGTGGAGAAAGCGGCCCTCCCCGGGCAGGGGGTGGTCGTAGTCGTAGAAATACCGGCAGCAGCAGGCGGGATCGCCGTCGGCGCTCTTGAGAATGGACAGCTGGAAGCTGCCGTCGGGGCTCAGGAGGCCGGAGATCCGGGGGGTGTAGTTGGGCCCGTCCGGCTCAAACTCCCGGGTATGCAGGGCCTCGGCAAAGGTCCTCCCCGCCAGGAGGCCGTCCCGGACGGTGTCGGTCTGGTCGCCGTTGGTGACCACCAGTCCCCGGCCCGCCCGGCGGACGGGGTGGTAGATGATGAGGCTGGGGTCCGTCATTTTGGAGGGGTCGTGGGCCTGGGTGCGGATGCCGTCCTCCGTGGGCACAAAGACGCGGTTCCGGGAGTTCTCGCTGCGGCCCATGATGAAATAGGCCGCCACGGCGAAGCGGTCATCGGCGCTGCGGCCCAGGACGATGCCCCGGCCGGGGTAGGGGTTTTCCTCCAGCAGCCTGGTGAGGTTCAGCAGTTCCATGGGTGTCACTCCTTATCTCAAGCGTTTTTTCCGCTCCTGCCAGTCCGGCAGGTACTGGGCAAGCAATGCGTAAAACCGGGGGCCGTGGTTCTTCTCCCGGATGTGGCACAGCTCGTGGACCACCACCAGCTCCACGGCCTCCTCCGGGCAGTTCATGAGAAAGCAGGAAAAGCACAGGCTGTTCTTTCCGCTGCAGCTGCCGTACCGCTTCTTCGCCGTGGTGACCTTGAAGCCGGTGGGGCGCACGCCCATCTTCTCGCTCCAAAAGGCGATTTTGGGCGGCAGCTCTGCCCGGGCCCGGGCTTTCAGGGCCTCGATCTCCTCCGGTACGGGGGGCGGGGGCGCCGAGGCGGCCCGCTGGCGCTGGCGCGCCAGGTGGAGGGCGATCCAGTCCCCGTGGCTGTCTACGAAGGCCCGGATGCGGGTCTCGGACATACGGAGGGGGGCGCGGACCAGGACACGGCAGTCTTTGGTGATCTCCAGCGCCAGGGTCTTCCGGCGGGAGCGGATCAATTCATACGGTTCCATGGGGAAAGCATAGCATGGCCATGCGGAAAAGGCAAGTCAAAAGTTTTTGGTCAGGCTTTTTTCAAAAAGCTTGTGGGGGTGCGGGGGCAAAGCCCCCGTGGATGCCGCGCAAAGCGCGGCCGGCAGCACTTCCGCAAGGGACAGGCGGCAGCGAAGCGTCCCGCCGTCGCCGCCGGTGGATGGCGCCGTCTCCGCGCCCTCCCGCGGGCACTTATGCAAGCTGATTCTTCCATCTATCGCAATCCCCAAAATTACCGCCAGCGGGCCGCCGAGGGCGGCGGCCCCTACAGGGGGCTGCCCCTTGGCCGGCCCGTTTGTCGGGAATTTTAACGTCTGCGACAGAAGCACCGGCGATGCGCTGGCGCTGTCGCCTACTCTTCGCAGAAGCCTTCCACGCCGCGCGGGCGCGGCGGCGGGGGGGGGGGGGGGGGGGGGGGGGGGGGGGGGGGGGGGGGGGGGGG
>CAMNRF010000083.1 GCA_946551795.1 uncultured Oscillibacter sp. | reverse complement strand
CCCCCCCCCCCCCCCCCCCCCCCCCCCCGGCCCCCCCCCCCCCCCCCCCCCCCCCGCCTCCAGGCCGCCGGAAGGCCCGCTTTTCCGACAGGGCCGCTGATGTCCCGATTTTCAAAACACGCCGCGTCTTGAAGATCTGCCGCTCCGCACGGTCCCGGCCTTTCCGTCACCGGTTTCACTGGTTCCTCCTTCGGCGCAAATGCCTGCCGCACGGGCATTTGCGGACATTCGATCCGATACGAGGTGGTGCGGCCCCCGTGTTTCCCCGCACTGCCGATCGCCTGTCTCTTCTATCCGGTGGTTTTCTGCCGATTCGCGGCGCGCCGGCCGCGGCCGGCGCCTGTACGGAATCGCGGGTGCTTTGCGCCGCGGGAGGCAGAAACACGCAATTTTGAAGGTTCTGAAACGACGGGAAAATACATGTTGAAATTGTTCTCCTTTTTCTATATAATGGTGTTGGATTCTACACAGAGGGGCGCTCTGCCGGAGACGGCCGGCCCCACGGAGAGGGGAGACAGCGCATTGGAAGAGTTCTTGAGAATGGAGCATATCAGCAAGCGGTTCGGCGACTTCTACGCCAACAAGGACATCAATCTCACTGTCTACAAGGGTGAGGTCCTCACCCTGCTGGGGGAGAACGGCGCGGGAAAGTCCACGCTGATGAACGTCCTGATCGGCCTCTATCAGCCCACGGAGGGCAGCATCTACTTAAACGGCAAAAAGGTCCGCATCGACTCGCCGGCCCAGGCGGTAAAACTGGGCATCGGCATGGTGCACCAGCACTTCATGCTGGTGGAGGCCATGACGGTGTTTGAGAACATCATCCTGGGGGACCGGAACACCAGGGGGATCTTCATCGACCGGGAGGCCCGGAAGAAGGAGATTCTGGAGCTCTCCGCCCGGTACGGCCTGGACGTGGAGCTGGACCGGCCCATCACGGAGATCGCCGTGGGTGCCCAGCAGCGGGTGGAGATTCTGAAGGCCCTGTACCGGGGCGCGGAGCTCCTGGTGCTGGACGAGCCCTCCGCGGCCCTGACGGACATCGAGGTGGAGGGCCTCTTCAAGATCATGCGGAAGCTGACGGAGGAGGGCAAGAGCGTCATCTTCATCAGCCACAAAATGCGGGAGGTGCTGCGCATCTCCGACCGCATCACCATCCTCCGCTCCGGCGAGGTGGTCACCACCTTGAAGCGGGAGGAGACCGACGGACAGGCCCTGGCCAACCTGATGATCGGCCGGGAGCTGGCCCCCTCTCAGTACACCAAGGTGGAGCAGGCCGGGGAGCCGGTGATCCAGCTCAAGGGCGTGGACTTCCAGAAGACCTCCAAGCACAACGGCCTCAGCGGCGTCAGCCTCACCGTGGGCCGGGGGGAGATCGTGGGCATCGCCGGCGTGGACGGCAACGGCCAGAGCCAGCTGGCCCAGGTGGTCACCGGCGTGCTGACGCCGGACGCCGGCACGGTGGACATGAAGGGGTCCCAGGTGGCCCAGTTCACCCCCAACGGCTTCATTCTGGAAAACGTCTCCCACATCCCGGAGGACCGCAACAAGATGGGCCTCATCGGGGAGATGTCCGTGAAGGACAACATCGTGCTCAAGACCACCGAGACCCAGGCGTTTTCCAGCGCCAAGGGCCTGGTGCTCAAGAAGAAGGCCATCCGGGACTACGCCCTGGAGATGCAGAAGAAGTACGACATCCGCTGCACCTCCGTGGACCAGGAGGCCCGGAACCTCTCCGGCGGCAACCAGCAGAAGGTCATCCTGGCCCGGGAGCTGGAGGGGAACCCCGACCTGCTGGTGGCGGTGCACCCCACCCGGGGCCTGGACATCGGTGCCACCCGCTTCATCCACGACACCATGATCGAGGCCCGGGACCGGGGCTGCGGCGTGCTGCTGGTGTCCGCGGACTTCGACGAGATTCTGGAGGTCTCCGACCGCATCGTCGTCATGTTCGAGGGACAGGTCATGGGCGTCTACTCCGGCAAAAATCCTCCCATCGAGGAGATCAGCCTGGCCATGGCCGGCAAGTGAGGAGGGGAAACGATGAAAAATAAGTTCGTCAACATCCTGGTGCCGCTGATCTCCGTGCTGCTGGCCTTTGTCATCGGCTGCATCGTCATGGCGGCCCTGGGGGCCAATCCCTTCGTGGCGCTGCAGGCCCTGTGGACCGGCGCCTTCGGCAGCATGCGGAACGTGGGCACCACCCTGGCCCGGTCCACGCCCCTGATCTTCACGGGCCTGTGCGCCTGCTTCGCCTACCGCTGCGGCGTGTTCAACCTGGGCGGCGAGGGGCAGTTCATCATCGGCGCGGTGGTCTGCTGCTTCATCGCCACCCGCAGCGGGCTGGAGGGGCCCATCGCCATGGTCCTGTGCCTGATCGCCGGCGCTTTGGCCGGCGGCCTCTGGGCGGCCATTCCCGGTGTTTTGAAGATCTACCGGGGCCAGAACGAGATGATCATCTCCATCATGCTCAACTACGTGGCCACCCTCTTCATGGGCGTGGTGTACACCAACTGGCTCCGGGACGGCACCGTGCCCCAGACGGCCCCGGTGCCCGACGCCACCAAGCTCAGCCGCCTCTTCGGCCTGCGGGTCACCACCGCCTTCATCCTGGCGCTGGTGACGGGCCTTCTGATCTACTACTTCCTGTTCTACACCTCCAAGGGCTTCCAGCTCCGGGCGGTGGGACTGAACATGACGGCCGCCCAGTTCAACGGCTTTGCCGTCAAGCGGTACATATTGATGAGCTTCATCGTCTCCGGCGCCATCGCGGGCCTGGGCGGCAGCGCGGACCTGCTGGGCACCCAGTACCGCCTCATCAACGGCTACGCCAGCGGTTACGGCTTTGACGGCGTGGCCATGGCCCTCATCGGCCAGCTCCACCCTCTGGCGACGATTCTGGTGGCGATCTTCTTCGCGGTGCTGCGGGTGGGCTCCACCACCATGCAGGCCGCCACCGGCGTTCCCACCAGCGTGTCCGACATCATCCAGGCATTGGTGATCGTGTTCACCGTGGCGGGCCTTGCCATGGTGAAGCTGCCCCAGTTCCAGGCGGCGATCGCCAAGCTGTCCGCGGGAAAGGAGGCCAAGTGATATGGATTCCGCTTTCATCACCAACCTGATCTTAGCCAGTGTGCGCATGGCGACGCCTTTGATCTTCCTGTCTTTGGCGGAGCTCTATTCCCAGCGGGCGGGCCTGGTCCACATCGGCCTGGAGGGCCTGGCGGCCATCGGCTCCCTGGTGGGCTTTCTGGTGAGCCTCATCACCGGCAATCCCCTGCTGGGCGTGCTGGCCGGCGCGGCGGTGGGAATTCTGGTGAACATGATCTACGCCTACGCCACCATCAACCTCTGCGCCGAGCAGATCGTCTACGGCATGGCCATCAACATCTTCGCCCCGGCCCTGGCGGCCTTCATCTACCGGGTGTACTTCGGCGCGGGCAGTGAGCTGGTGCAGGTGGGATTGATGACCACCCTCTCCGGGATGCTGGGCATTACCTCCGACAGCTTCCTGGTGCGGCTGCTGCTGGATCAGACCCCCATGGTGTATCTGGCCTACGGCCTGGTGATCTTCACCGCCGTCTACTTCAACAAGACCAAGTCCGGGCTGAACTACAAGGCCGTGGGCGAGTACCCCAAGGCCGCCGCCACATTGGGCATCAACGTGGTGGGGGTGAAGTACGCCGCCAGCGTCATCTGCGGCGCCCTGGCCGGCATCGGCGGCGCCTACCTCACCACCTGCTACTCCACCACCTATACCGACGGCAACGTGGCAGGACGGGGCTTCATCGCCCTGGCGGCGGTGATCTTCGGCCGCTGGAGCGCCGGCGGCGTGCTGCTGGCCTGCCTGTTCTTCGGCTTCTGCGACGCGCTGCAGATCCGCCTCCAGGTGGGCAGCTACGGCATCCCCTATCAGTTCTTCCAGATGATCCCCTACATCGCCACCGTGGTGGTGCTGACGGTCATCGGCATGAAGAAGGCGGGCCCCAAGGGTGTGGGCAAGCCCTATCTCCGGGAGCAGCGATAAACGGAATGGGAATGGGCATTTGCGCCTGTTTTCATATAGAAGCACAAACGCGACAAAACAAGGAGGAATTTTGGAATGAAGAAGATCTTTGCACTGATCCTGACCCTGGCCATGGTGCTGAGCCTGGCCGCCTGCGGCGGCGGGAACAGCGGCTCCGGCGGCGGCGCCCCCGCCGGCGGTGACGCCAACGCTCCCGCCGACAGCGGCAGCGGCGACGGCAAGACCTACAAGGTGGCCATGATCTGCGACTCCAGCATCTCCGACGGCGGCTGGGGCATGGCCTGCTACAACGCCATGGTGGATGCCGCCGCCAAGTACGGCTGGGAGACCGAGGTCTCCGACAGCATCGCCCAGTCCGCCTACTACGAGAGTATCGTGGCCTTCTGCGACCTGGGGTATGACCTGATCTACGCCCCCGGCAACCAGTACACCGACGCCATCCTCCAGGCCGCGGAGGAGTATCCCGACATCGCCTTCGCCCTGCTGAACGGCGGCGCCGACACCCCCGCCAAGGCCGCCAACGGCAACGTCACCTCTCTGCTGCCCGACGCCCAGCAGGTTGGCTGGATCGCCGGCATCCTGGCGGGCCTCATGACCCAGACCGGCAAGGTCGCCTTCATCGGCGGCATGGAGATCGACACCACCAAGGGCAAGTACGCCGGCTTTGTGGAGTCCGCCGAGTATATCGGCCAGCAGGAGGGCAAGACCGTGGAGGCCCTGGACGTGGTCTACTCCGGCGACTTCAGCGCCTCCGACAAGGGCATTGAGTTCGCCAAGGCCATGATGGACCAGGGCGCGGACGTGTTCTTCGGCGACGCCTCCGCCGTGGACTCCGGCGCCCGTCAGGCCATCGACGAGTTCAACGCCGCCGCCGGGTCCGTGAAGGTCTATGACATCGCCCAGCCCGGCGACTTCCTGGGCCAGAACGAGTGCATCATCGGCAGCCAGGTGACCGACAACTCCGGCCTGGTGGGCCTTTGCATGGAGGCCGTGGAGAACGGCACCTTCGGCGGCGAGACCATCTTCGGCACCATGCAGAACGGCGTGCTCTCCTGCGGCAAGCTCAGCGATTTGGTGCCCGCCGACGTGCAGGAGAAGTACAACAGCTATATCGCCCAGGTGATGGACGGCACCTTCATGCAGTGAGACCCCTCCGCCGCGAAAGATGACCGCGGCCTGAAAACTCCAGAGGAAAAAGCGGAAGACCTGCCTTTCGGCAGGTCTTCCGTCCTGTGGGGAGGCCGCGGAGGCGGTTTTCCGGCGCGGATTTGTCTCCCGGCCCCTATTGAGAAATGAAAACCGTTGTGATATAATACAACATCACGACAATCACCGCTCCCCATCCGGGGCGGAGAGGGACGGCCGCCGTACAGACGCCGGAGACCCTTGAAAAATCAGGAGGTACAAAGATCATGAAGCTCGGAATCGTGGGGCTCCCCAACGTGGGCAAGTCCACTCTGTTCAACGCCATCACCAACGCCGGCGCCGAGAGCGCCAACTACCCCTTCTGCACCATCGACCCCAACGTGGGCATGGTGGCCGTGCCCGACGAGCGGCTGGACAAGCTGGCGGAGATGTACGAGCCGGACAAGAAGACCCCGGCGGTCATCGAGTTCGTGGACATCGCCGGCCTTGTGAAGGGGGCCAGCCAGGGGGCGGGCCTTGGGAACAAGTTCCTGGCCAACATCCGGGAGACGGACGCCATCGTCCACGTGGTCCGCTGCTTTGACGACGAGAACATCATGCACGTGGTGGCCGACGCCGGCACCAGCGTCCCCGTGGACCCCCTGGGGGACATCGAGACCATCGACCTGGAGCTGATCATGGCGGACCTGGAGATGGTGAACCGCCGGGTGGAGAAGGCCCAGAAGGCCGCCAAGGGGGACAAGAAGTTCCTCCATGAGGCGGAGGTGTTCAAGGCCCTGGCGGAGCACCTGAACGCCGGGAAGTCCGCCCGGACCTACCAGTGCGGCGGGGAGGACATGGCCCTCATCGAGACCTGCGACCTCCTGAGCCTCAAGCCCGTCATCTACGCCGCCAACACCGACGAGGACGGCTTTACCAACCTGGACGGGAATCAATACTACCAGCAGGTGAAGACCCTGGCGGAGCGGGAGGGGGCCCAGGTGCTGCCCATCTGCGCCAAGCTGGAGCAGGACATCGCCGAGCTGGAGGGCGAGGAGAAGCAGCTGTTCCTGGAGGAGCTGGGAGTGGAGGAGTCCGGCCTGGACCGGCTGATCAAGTGCTCCTACACCCTGCTGGGCCTGATCTCCTTCCTGACCTACGGCAAGGACGAGTGCCGGGCCTGGACCATAAAAAAAGGAACCAAGGCCCCGAAGGCCGCCGGGAAGATCCACACCGACATCGAGCGGGGCTTCATCCGGGCGGAGGTCATCGCCTATGAGGACATGATCAAGTGCGGCAGCGTCGCCGCCGCCAAGGAGAAGGGGCTCCTCCGCAGCGAGGGCAAGGAGTACGTGGTCCAGGACGGCGACATGATCTACTTCCGGTTCAATGTGTGAGATGACGGAGCGGGAACGTCTGGCGGCCTATGACCGCATGTATGAGGACCTTCTGCGGGAGCGGGAGGGGGTCCTCACCAGGATGGAGGCGCTGAGCGCCGCCGGAAAGCAGCGGGGGGCCACCTACCAGCAGCTGCTGGCCCAGAAGCTGACACTGCAGAACATCATCGGCAGGTTTGAGGTCTACGGCATCAGGCCGGAATAGAGGCAGGGGGCGGACGCCGCAGGTGTCCGCCCCTTCCTTGTGAAAAAAGATTTCTCCCCTGAAACAATTTGGTCCCGCCGGACGTATTATCAGTGAAAGGCGCTTTTCCACCGAAATATTGACAAAAGGAGGCATTGTTATGGAAGACCGGGAAGTGTTTCTCCGCAATGCCATGGAGGCCCACGGCGCTGCGGTGTACCGTTTGGCCCTGTGCCGCCTCCAGAACACGGCGGACGCCGAGGACGTCTACCAGGACGTATTCCTCCGCCTGCTGGGGGAGGAGGCCCGGGACTGGGACGGCGAGTACCTGAAGGCCTGGCTTCTCCGGGCGGCGCTGAACCGCTGCGTGGACATCCAGCGGTTCCGCCTGCGGCGTCCGGCGCTGCCGCTGGACGAGGTGCCGGAGCTGGCCCGCCCCGCCGACGACGAGGCGGCGGAGCTCTGGGAGGCGGTCTCCCGCCTGCCGGAGGGGGAGCGGACGGCGGTGCACCTGCACTACGCGGAGGGCTACCGCACCGAGGAGATCGCCGCCATGCTGGGTGTTCCGGGGACAACGGTGCGCACCCGGCTGCGCCGGGCGAGAATGAGACTGAAAAATCTGCTGGGAGGTACGGACGATGAACAGGAACAAGTATCAGAACGTAGTGGAGAGCATCTGCGTGCCCGCCGGGCTTGAGGAGCGGGTGCTGTCGGCGGCCCGCCGCCAGGGGGCGGAGCGGACGCCCAGACGTCTGGCGAGGGGGTGGTTCCGCCCGGCGGCCCGCGCCGCGGTCTGCGCCGTGTGCGCCCTGGCCCTGGTGCTGGGGAGCGTGCACCTGCGGACTCCTGCCGCCCCGGCGGACGCCGCTCCGGCGGGCGGAGATTTGGGAATTACCGGGCGGGAGGAGGCCCCCGGCGTGTTCCCTCTGTCGCTGTCCTTCGGCCTGACGGCCTGCGCCGCCAGCACCGGGGAGGCCTATCCTGTGGGAGAGGACGGCGCCATCGCCTTTGCCATCGGTGAGGGAATGACCAACCCCGGGGAGGGGGACTTCACCGGCTGTCTCTTCCAGGTCACCGGGGAGAACATCGCCTCCGTGTCGTTGTCCATTGACCGGGGCGGGCTGTATCGCTGCCGGACGCTGGACAACCTGACGGAGGAGGAGATGATGGACCTTCGCCAGCGCATGGGCACGCCGAAGCTGGCCACCGCCGCCATCAGCCAGCGGGACGACGGGACCTGGTACATGCCGGAGATGTCGCTCCTGGGGGAGCGCGCGGAGGAGGATTACGACCCCGGGACCCTGTACGGCTTCTGGGTCTCCCCGGAGGATATGGCCTGGAACACGGGGCTTGGGATCACCACCGAGGCTCAGATGGACGCCGACTACTTTGACGGCGCGGCCCTCACCGTCACCGCCGTCTTTGAAAGCGGCCAGGAGCGCACCCAGGTCTACCGCCTCCACAGCGGCGAGTTAAAGGTGGAGTTCGCGGAGGACAACACCATCACCGTCCTGCCGGAGCCCCTGAGCCCGGAGGAGCTGGAGCAGAACCTGTTTGTCTACGGCATCTATGCCGTGCCGGAGGAGTAAGGAGCGATTCCGGAGCGGGGCGCCCACCGGGGCCCCCATATTTTTCCCCGTACCCCCCCAAGCCCAAAAAAAAATTGCAAAATATACGCAGGTATGA
>CAMNRF010000082.1 GCA_946551795.1 uncultured Oscillibacter sp. | reverse complement strand
ACATCCCCGTGCGGCAGCTGGAGTGCTGCTCCGGCGACCTGGCGGATTTGAAGGTGAAGAGCTGCGACATCGAGGCCTGGTCCCCCCGGCAGCAGAAGTACTTTGAGGTCTGCTCCTGCTCCAACCTGGGAGACGCCCAGGCCCGGCGGCTCCGCATCCGCTACAAGGACGAGAGCGGCAGGACCCAGCTCTGCCACACCCTGAACAACACCTGCGTGGCCCCGCCCCGGATGCTCATCGCCTTCCTGGAGAACAATCTCCAGGCGGACGGCACCGTGGTCATTCCCCAGGTCCTGCGGCCCTACATGGGCGGCACGGAGAAGCTGATCCCCCGCAAAGCCTGAGACCCGTGCGCTGCTCCCATCACGTAGAACAAGAGACCGAATAAGAGGTGAAAGACGATCGCTCCCCCGAAACTCGCAGCAGCATCTCCTCCCCGCAGCGGCGCCATTGACCTGCTCAAAGTTCTGGCCATCAGCGGCGTCATCCTGATCCACGTCTCCGCCGGCGGATTCAGCCGTCCCGTAGGCTCCTTTGACTGGTTCTCCTCCCTGTTCTGGAACTCCGTCAGCCGCGCCAGCGTCCCCATCTTCCTGATGCTCACCGGGGCGCTGATGCTGGACCCAGAGCGGCAGCTCACCCTCCGGCAGCTGTGGCTCCGGAAGATCCCCCGGCTGCTGGCGGCCCTGCTGGCCTGGGCCCTGGTCTACCGGCTGTGGCAGATGGCCTTCTATGACGGCGGCCTCACCGCCGCCGGACTGGCGGACGCCGTCAAGCAGGTGCTGGCGTTTCACCACCAGAACCACCTGTACTACCTGCACATCGCCCTGCTGGTTTACGCCCTGCTCCCCGTGACCCGGATCATCGCCGCCCACGCCGACCGGCGGACGCTGGAGTACCTGCTGGCCCTGTGGGCTGTTCTGGGGATCGTCTATCCCACGGTCAAGGGCATCTGGCCCCTCACCCTGCTGGCCGGCATTCCCACCCAGTACGGGCTGAACCTGACCTACGCCGGTGTGGGCTACGGACTGCTGGGCTGGTATCTGCGGCAGTACGCCGCCTCTCCCGGGCGCTGGGCGCTGACAGGCGCCGCGGGATTTTTCATCATCTTCGGCGGAACCGCCGCGCTCTCCCTGCGGGACGGACAGCTGAACCAGGTCCTGCTGGAGGGCGCCAGCCCCGGCACAGCCCTGCTGGCCGCCGGAATCTGCGGCTGGGTCTTCTCCGCACGGAGAGAACGCTCATCGCCCCCGGTCCTCCGCGCCCTGTCCCGGTCCTCCTTCTGCGTATATCTGGTTCACCTGCTCCCCTGCTGGGAGCTGAGACAGCTGGGGCTCAGTGCCGTCAGCGGCCCCTGTCTCCTCTTTATCCCTTTGACCGCTGCCGCCGTGCTGGCCTGTTCTCTGGCGGTCTGGGCTGTACTGCGTCGGATTCCGCTGATCAAAAGCTGGCTCATTTAATTCCAACCCGTATATTTTCTCTCGCTTTATACAAACAGAAATCGTTCAGATCCCATCCATCACCTCCGCCCCGGGCGGATCAAAGCGCCAAGAGGCAAATCCAAGGAAAAGGCGGTGCCCTATGAGCATTTTTTCATCTCTCTTCTCCAGAGACACAGAGGACGACTACGAGCTGGAGGCCGGCCAGAGCCCGGAGAAAGCCTCCGGCCCATCCAACAGCGCCCTTACAGGAGAACTGTACGAGGGGATGCGCATCGACGTGACAGACCCGGAGGGGATGCCGCTGGTGATCGGCAGGATCACAGCCCTCACCTCCACCACGCTGACGCTGGAGCGGCTGCCCGGCGGACTGGGCTTCAAGATCTGCAGCCTGGAGTCCGCCGTGTGCGCCAGCGGCTACGACAGGAAAATGGTGCCCGTCAGCCTGCGGGCCACGGTGCAGGAGTCCAGCCGGACGGTGCTGAAACTGAAAAACATCCAGGTGGAGACCCACGTGGAGCACCGGGCGGCCTTCCGCCTGCCCCTCAGCGTCCCCGTGTCGCTGTACCGCTGGGACGACGAGCACTACAAGACCCCGGAGGAGTGCATGCTGGTGGACATCAGCACCGGCGGCGCCTGTGTCCAGTCGGAGTATATCCACGCCGAGGACGAGGTGCTGCGCATCCGGCTGAAACTGGACGACTACACGCCCCTGAATTTCGTGGGGCAGATCGTGCGGTGCGTCGAGCATATGCCGGGTCAGTTCCGGTACGGCTTCCTCTTCGCCCAGCTGACGGAGGAGGAGATCACCTCCCTGAACAAGATCCTCTTCAATATGCAGACCGGCGTTAAGCGCACCCATATGCGCACCGAAATCGGCCACTGGTGAGAGACCGGCTTCAATCCGTTTTGTATATCCGGATATATTCTATACTGAAAGGAATCGTTTTTTATGGCTCCTGAGAAGAAGAACTCCTTTCTTGGGGAGTTCAAGACCTTTATCGCCCGGGGGAATGTGATGGATATGGCCGTGGGCGTCATCGTCGGCGGCGCCTTCTCCAACATCACCACCTCCCTGATCAACGACATTGTCATGCCCTTTCTGGGCATTTTCACCGGCAGCATGTCGTTCGCCAACCTGGAAGTGAACATCGGGCCCGCCGTCATCACCTACGGCAACTTCATTCAAGCCGTGCTGAACTTCCTGGTGATGGCCTTTGTGGTGTTCTGCCTGGTGCGGGCTATCAACCGCCTCCACCGGAAGAAGGAGGAGCCCGCCGCTCCCCCTCCCCCGCCGGAGCCCTCCAGCGAAGAAAAGCTCCTGACGGAGATCCGGGATCTTCTAAAGGCGCGGGAATGATCGAATCGCTGCTGGAGCGGGGCCTGCCGGCCCTGGGGGTGGAGCCCCCGGCGGGGGCGGTGGAGCGGCTGGACCAATACGCCCGGCTGCTGCTGGAGAAGAACCAGGTGATGAACCTCACCGCCATCACGGAGCCGGAACAGGTGGCGCGGCTGCACATGCTGGACTGCGCCGCTCTGCTGAACGTCTGCGATCTTACGGGAAAGCGCCTGCTGGATGTGGGCACCGGGGCCGGGTTCCCCGGCATGGTGCTGAAAATCCTGGTTCCCTCCCTGGACGTGACGCTGCTGGACAGCCTGAACAAGCGGCTGGACTGGCTGGCGGAGACCTGGGGGGCCCTGGGCCTGGAGGGCATCCGCGCCGTCCACGCCCGGGCGGAGGAGAAGAGCCATGACCCGGCCTTCCGGGAGCGGTTCGACGTGGTGACCTCCCGGGCCGTGGCGGAGCTGCGGACGCTGTGTGAGCTGTGTCTGGGGTACGTGCGGCCTGGCGGGGTGCTTCTCGCCATGAAGTCCGTGGACTCCGGCGGGGAGCTGGCCGCCGCCGAAACCGCCATCGAGACCCTGGGCGGCGCCGTGGAGTCGGTCCGGGACTATGAGATCCCCGGGACGGATGTGCGCCACCGGGTGATCGTGATCAAAAAAATTTCGGAGACGCCGAAAAAATATCCCAGACCATTTGCAAAAATCAAGAAAAATCCGTTATAATGTAAGGGATTACCTCATGGCACGAAACCACATCCCGGAAAGGGGGGCCCGCTATGAGCGGCCAATGTATCGCCGCCGTCTCCGGAAAGGGCGGCACCGGCAAGACCTCTCTGGTCTCCAGCGTGGGGGCCGCTCTGGCCCTGTCCGGCCGGCGGGTGCTGTGCCTGGACTGCGACGTGGGCCTGCGGAACCTGGACCTGGCGCTGGGCCTGGCGGACCAGGCGCTGATGGACTTCTCCGACGTGGCCCAGGGACGCTGCTCCCTGGAGAGCGCCGTGGTGGAGCACCCCAAGCTGCCGGGGCTCTTCCTGCTGACGGCCCCGGTCCGTAGCCGCGGCCAGCCGGTGACGGAGGAGAAGATGCGGGCCCTGCTGGCAGAGGTCCGGGAGCACTACGACTACTGCCTGCTGGACGCCCCGGCGGGCCTGGGGGCCGGCTTTCAGCTGGCGGTGTGCGGGGCGGACCGGTGCGTCGTGGTCACCACGGCGGACGCCACCTCCCTGCGGGACGCCCAGCACACGGTGATGGAGCTCCACCGCTTCCCGGCGGGGAGCCTGCACCTGGTGGTGAACCGGGTGCGGAAGAAGATGCTGCGCCAGCTCCACGCCACCATTGACGACGCCATCGACCGGGCGGGGCTTCCCCTCCTGGGCGTGGTCCCGGAGGACGACGCCCTCCCCCTGTTTTTGAACCAGGGCCTGCCCCTGCTGCCCTCCGGCGGCCAGGGCGCCTCCGCGGCATACCGAAACATCGCAAGACGCATCCAGGGGGAGAAGGTCCCGCTGGTGCGGATCAGATAAATGAAAGGAGCCAGACAGATGAACATTGCGCTGATGTCCCACGACAACAAAAAGGAGCTGATGGTCCAATTCTGCACGGCCTACGCGGGAATCCTGTCCCGCCACCACATCTATGCCACCAACACCACCGGACACATGGTAGCCGATGCCACCGGCCTGGATGTCCACTGCTTTTTGACCTACGCCCACGGCGGCGCCCAGCAGATTGGCGCCCGCATCGCCTACAATGAGTTTGACCTGGTGCTGTTCTTCAACGACCCCAGCAACGAGAGCATGGCCGGGGATATTTCCTACATCTCCCGCCTGTGCGATCAGAACAACATCCCCTTCGCCAGCAACATCGCCACGGCGGAGATGCTGGTGCTGGGCCTGGCCCGGGGCGATCTGGACTGGCGGTACATTGTCAATCCGGCTACACGGCCCATCGCTTAAAGTTTTCGTCCACCTTGTCGGGGCCCCCGCCGGAGCCCAGCGGCAGCGGGTCCGGTGGGGAGAGGACTGCGCCCGCAGGCGCGTTTCGGAGGCCAACCGCCCGCAGGGCGGCTCTTAGGCCGGAGATGAAGAAACGGAACGGAAGCGGAATTTTCGGCTTCAGCCGGAAATGGAGCGGTGGAGTTTCTTCTGACGAGGTGGCGGGGTGCAGGGGCGGAGCCCCTGCAAAGCTTCCGTAATGCCGCACAAAGTGCGGCATAGGGTTTTGCGGTCAAGGCCAGGCGGCAGCGTAAGCGTCCCGCCGGGAGTATGTTAAACGAAACGGCTCTCCCTGCGCTTCTTCCCATTGGACACCCTGCCACCGCTTGACAATTCGGGAAAAAGCGAATACAATCAACACGTTCACCGCGAAGACGCCGCAGCAGTAGCCCGGCAGCCGATCCCCAGAGAGGGGCGCATCGCTGAAAGCGCCCCGTTCGGCCCGGAGGAAGGACAGCGGCGGAGCGGGGGCGGAAACGCCCACGGCTCCCTCCCCGTAACAGGAGACCAAAGGAGGCCCTGTACGGATCTTCCATTAAAATATTTCATTCGGCCCGATTGAATATTTTAATGAAGGATTCGCGCGGCCTTGAATTTGGGTGGCACCACGAAGCGCGAAGGCGCTCTCGTCCCAAAAGACGTTTGGGGACGGGAGCGCCTTTTTTCCTGGGCGGAGCGCACGGTTTTCTCTCAGCAAACGCGAAATTCCCGCAAGAGGCGCTTCGCTGTCCCGCTGCCCCGTTATTTCTGCCTGACGGCGGAAATAAGAAGACGCCCAGGGGGCGCCGCCCCCTGGACCCCCGCGGCTTCGTCAGAAGAAACTCCACCGCTCCATTTCCTCGTCGTCACAAAGTCCGCTAAGTTCCGTTTCCGCCTTGAGGCGAAAACTGCACTCGCTCCCTTGTTCCTCCTCTCCCCACGCGGCAAGCCGTGCGGGGACCCCAAAAAGCCGAAAATTCCGCTTTCGTTCCGTTTCTTCATCTCCGGCCTAAGAGCCGCCCTGCGGGCGGTTGGCCTCCGAAACGCGCCTGCGGGCGCAGTCCTCTCCCCACCGGACCCGCTACCGCTGGGCTCCGGCAGGGGCCCCGGCAAGGCCGGCGAAAACTTTATCACAACTCTAACGCAAAAGGAGCGATACATTATGGCAAAACAGACCCCCCGCACCCTCTCCGGCTTCATGGAGCTCCTCCCGGGGCCCCAGCAGCAGATGGAGCACATCATGGAGACCCTGCGCCGCACTTACTCCCTCTACGGCTTCACCCCCCTGGACACCCCGGTCATCGAATCCAGCGAGGTGCTGCTGGCCAAGGGCGGCGGCGAGACGGAGAAGCAGATCTACCGCTTCCAGAAGGGAGACGCGGACCTCTCCCTCCGCTTCGACCTGACCGTGCCCCTGGCCAAGTACGTGGCCCTGCACTACAACGACCTCACCTTCCCCTTCCGCCGCTACCAGATCGGCAAGGTCTACCGGGGCGAGCGGGCCCAGCGGGGCCGGTTCCGGGAGTTCTATCAGGCGGACATCGACGTCATCGGCGACGGGAAGCTCTCCATCCTCAACGAGGCGGAGATCCCGGCTATTATCTACAAGACCTTCTCCAGCCTGGGCCTGCGGCGGTTCCAGATCCGGGTGAACAACCGGAAGATTCTCACCGGCTTCCTCCAGCTCCTCCACTGGGACCACCGGGCGGAGGACATCCTGCGCACCGTGGACAAGCTGGACAAGATCGGCGCCAATCAGGTGGGCCTCCTGCTCTATCACGAGGTGGGCCTGGACGAGGATGCCGCGGGAGATATTATGCAGCTCCTCTCCACTAAGGGCTCCAACCGGGAGGTCCTGGCGGCCCTGGAGGAATACCGGGGCCAAAACGAGACTTTCGACCGCGGATTAGAGGAGCTGAACACCGTGGTGCGCTATCTGGGGGACTTCGGCGTGCCAGAGGAGAACTTCGCCGTGGACCTGACCATCGCCCGGGGGCTGGACTACTACACCGGCACCGTGTACGAGACCACCCTGCTGGACCACCCGGAGATCGGCTCCGTGTGCTCCGGCGGCCGGTACGACAACCTGGCGGAGTTCTACACGGACCGCCAGCTCCCCGGGGCGGGGATCTCCATCGGGCTGACCCGGCTGTTCTACGTGCTGGGAGAGCAGGGGATGCTGAACCCGGAGCTGAACACCGCCCCGGCGGACGTGCTGATTCTGCCCATGACGGAGGACCTGTCCGCCGCCATCGCCCTGGCCACGGCGCTGCGGGACAACGGGATACGGACACAGCTCCACTGTGAGGAGAAGAAGTTCAAGCAGAAGATCGCCTACGCGGACAAGCTGGGGATTCCCTATGTGATTTTCCTGGGGGAGGATGAGATCAGCGCCGGTGTGGTGGCCTGCAAGGACATGGCCACCGGGGAGCAGACCAAGCTGGACGCCGCGGCGACGATTTACCGCATCAAGGCAGGGCTGGATGCCCGCGGGGGCGGGACGGTGATTCTTGGATAAGGGCTTATGCTCGCGGCTGGCACCGCGGGGGCGGGAGTCAGCCATGATGATGGCTGGTGCATTTTGCACCCCCCATTTTCTCTTTTCTCCGCTTGTGGAGAAAAGAGAAAACGGGCCGTGCACGGTCCAAAAGAGAAAAGAGACGCCGGGGCGAGAATTTGCCCATTCGGGCAAATTTCGCCCAAGATACGGGGGCTGGCCTGAACCGATGCCCGGGTGAATTGCCGGCCTTCTGCCGAGTGCGGCTGACAGCGTACCGCCCGGGGGCGCTCTGCCGCATCTGCGAGTACCTCCGAGGGTGTTTTGGTGCGTGGACGCATGGACTTCCCTCTCTTCCCGCGCTTCGCGCATAGCTGGGCACGTTTGAGAAAGAAATGCTTCTACCGAATGTCAGCGGTAGATTTCCTTTGCCAGTAAAAAGGCTTGGCGGGCTAAGGCCATTCTGCCTGTGGAATCAACCGCGTTTTGCTTCTCCTCGTAATCCTGAAAGAGCTTCTTCTGTTCACGGGAAAAAGTTTTATCTAAAGTTTCCATCGCTTCCATTGCCTGTCCAGATTGAGCAAAATATTCCCCTCCAAGATATTCTCGGTCATGTTCTTCTAGAGCCTCCAGCAAGATTTCAATATAATCTTCCATATTGTCCCCCACAAAAAATCGACGTTTACGTTTGTGTGCGTCTATCATATCACACACAAACGTGTTAGTCAATAGAGAGTGAGGAAATCATGACATTTTCGGAACATCTCTTATTCCTGAGAAGATCACACGGCCTAAAGCAAACAGAGCTTGCGGAAAAAATCGGCCTCAGCTGGAGAGGCTATCAAAATTATGAGCTGGGCCTGCGGGAGCCCAAACTGTCGACGCTGATTGCGCTGGCGGATTTTTATGGCATCACCATAGACGATTTAGTCTGTCACGACCAACCCACCAAATAATCAACGACCTCATCCGTCACGGCCTGCGGCCGCGCCGCCTTCCCCTAAAGGGGAAGGCTTTGGCTGATGCGCCCCTCCAAAAAAAGCGGTAGACGAAGAGAGCAGCCCGCCCGTGCCCGGCCAGGCGCGAAGCGCGGGAAGAGAAGCTAGGGGCCTTGCGTCAAAGATGCAAAACACCTTCGGAGACACTTGCGGATGCGGCGGAGCGCCAACGGGCGGAACGGGGTCAGCCGCACCCGGT
>CAMNRF010000081.1 GCA_946551795.1 uncultured Oscillibacter sp. | reverse complement strand
CCCCCCCCCCCCCCCGGTGGGTGGGCCCCCCCCCCCGCGCTTTTCACCGGGGCGCCCTAATATTCCCAAACAGGCGCCCCCCGGGGGGGGGGGGGGGCCACTCCTCTTTTTGGCGCTTGATTATTTCTCGGCGGAAGCGGCGGCCTCAGCGGCGGCCTTGGCCTTCTCAGCCTGGGCCTTCTTGATGGCCTTGTACTTTTCCTTCTCCTCCGCCGTGGCGATGGGAAGGATGGCGTCCCGCGGGCAGACCTTGGTGCACAGCTTGCAGCCGATGCACTTCTCGCCGTCCACCACGGCCACGCCGTCCACCACGTGGATGGCGTCCTTCTTGCACTCCTTCTCGCAAAGGCCGCAGCCGATGCAGGAGGCCTTGCACACGCTCATGGCGGCCTTGCCCTTGTCCTTGTTGGCGCAGGCCACCTTCACCTTCTTCTCGTTGGCGGGGACGGACACGATCAGCTTCCGGGGGCAGGCCTTCATGCACGCGCCGCAGTTGGTGCACTTGTCCGGGTCCACCACGGCGGTGCCGTTGGGGCCGATGGACATGGCGCCGAACTGGCAGGCCTGCACGCAGGAGCCGAAGCCCAGGCAGCCGAAAGCGCACTCCAGGGGGCCGGCGGCCACCTTGGTGGCGGAGACGCAGTCCTTTACGCCCACGTACTCATACCGCTTCACGGCGTTGGTGCCGCCGTTGCACCGGACGAAGGCCACCTGCCGCTCGCCGGTGGGGGCCTCCTGGCCCATGATCTTGGCGATGGCGGCGGCGTTCTCCGGGCCCGCGGGAGCGCAGGCGGTGACGGGAGCCGTGCCGGCCAGGATGGCCGCGGCGCAGCCGCCGCAGCCGGGGAAGCCGCAGCCGCCGCAGTTGGCGCCGGCCAGATGGCTCAGGATCTCTTCCTCCCGGGGGTCCTTCTTCACCTCGAAGATCTTGGACGCCACGGACAGCACCAGTCCGAACAGGGCGCCCAGGATGCCCAGCACCAGGAGGGCAGCAATTACATTACCCATTTTTCCTACCTCCTTACCAGACCTGCAGGCCGGAGAAGCCCATGAAGGCCAGGGCCATCAGTCCCGCGGTCACCAGCGCAATGGGGAAGCCCTCCCAGTTCTTGGGATAGTCGGCGAAGACCAGCTTCTCCCGGATGCTGGCGAACAGCACGATGGCCAGCAGGAACCCAAGACCTCCGGTGATGCCGTACACCACGGACTCGATGAAGCCGTAGCTGTTCTGGATGTTCAGCAGGGCCACGCCCAGCACCGCGCAGTTGGTGGTGATCAGGGGCAGGTACACGCCCAGGGCCGTGTACAGCGTGGGCATGGACTTCTGCAGAAACATCTCGATGAACTGCACCAGGGAGGCGATGACCAGAATGAAGGCCACCGTCTGCATATACATCAGGTCAAACTTCACCAGGATGAAGGTGTTCACCAGCCACGTGATGGCGGAGGCCAGGCCCATGACGAAGGTCACGGCGATGCCCATGCCCACGGCGGTGTCCACCTTCTTGGACACGCCCAGGAAGGGGCAGATGCCTAAGAACTGGGAGAAGATGAAGTTGTTTGACAAGATCGCGCCCAGCGAAATTGCCAGCAGACTGAAAACAGTATCCATTATTTGCTCTCCTCCTTATTCTTTTTCGGCCGGTTCAGGGCCCACTGCATGGTGGCGATCAGGGTGCCCAGCACCAGGAAGCCGCCCACGGGCATGGTCAGCATCCCGATGGGATACTGAGAGGGGAGAATGGTGATGCCCTTGCCGCCGGGGCCCAGGATGCCGCCGCCGAAGGTGCCGGCGCCCAGGAACTCCCGGATGATGCACATAATCAGCAGCACCAGCGTGTAGCCGATGCCCTGGAACACGCCGTCAAAGAAGGAGGCGCCCACGCCGTTTTTGTAGGAGAAGGCCTCCGCCCGGCCCAGGATGATGCAGTTCACCACGATCAGCGGGATGAACACGCCCAGGGACTTGGCCAGATCCGGCAGAAACGCCTGAATCAGCAGATCCACCATGGTGACGAAGCCCGCGATGACCACGATGAACATGGCGATGCGGATCTTGTCCGGCACGATCTTCCGGATCAGGGAGATAATGACGTTGGAAAGCGTCAGGATAATCAGCACGGCCACGCCCATGCCCAGGCCGTTGAAAAACGACGTGGTGATGGCCATGGTGGAGCACATGCCCAGCACCTGCACCAGGACGGGGTTCTGATACAGGAGGCCGTCCATAAACTGCTTCTTGAGATTCATAAGTTGCTCCCCCTTTCTCAGCCGATGGCGCCGGCCACGGCCAGCGCGGCGTTGACGCCGGCGGTGACGCCCCGGCTGGAGACCGTGGCGCCGGTGATGGCGTCCACATTGGTGCCCACGGCCAGCGTGCCGTCCGCGGCGCTCTTGCCGATGAACTGGTCCAGAACGCCGTTCTGGTTCTCCATGACCTTGGAGCCGATGCCGGAGGTCTCGGAGTTGTCCACGATGGAGACGCCGGTGACGGTGCCTTCGCCGTCTACGCCTACCATCATCTCGATGTTGCCCTGGGAGCCGGAGGCCACCACCTTGATGGCGTAGCCCGCGCTGGCGCCGCCCACCTGGACCTCATACACGGAGTCCAGCGTGCCGCCGCCGGCCAGAGCCGCGGCGCTCATGGCCTCGGTGTTCTCCAGCGCGTCGGAGAACGTGGTGGCGTCGGGGTCGGCCACGACGGCCTTCATGGCCGCCACGGTGTTCTCCCAGTTGATGGCGGCGATCTTGTCCCGGGTGACGTTGTCCACCAGGCCCAGCAGCGCCGCCACAATGACGCAGGTGACAAACAGCGTCACCGTCAGCTTGATGATGTACTTGGGGTCCATATCGACCTTTTCCTTGGTCTTCACATCGGTACTCATGACCCTCACCCCTCCTTCTTATCGGATTTCACGACGCCGAAACGAGTGGGCTTGGTGTACTTGTCGATCAGGGCCACGGCCAGGTTCATGACCATGATGGAGTAGCACACGCCCTCGTTATAGGAGCCGAAGTAGCGGATAAACACGGTGAACAGGCCGCAGCCAATGCCGAAGATGACCTGCCCCTTCTTGGTGACGGGGGAGGTGGCGTAGTCGGTGGCCATGAAGAACGCGCCCAGCATGAGGCCGCCGCCGAAGATGCTGTACAGCATCCACTCCACGCCGGTGCCGTACTTGGGGAAGAGGAATGTCAGCACGGCCACGGTGGCGATATAGCTCACGGGGGTGTGCCAGTTGATGACCTTGCGGGCGATCAGGTACACGCCGCCGATCAGCAGCATCAGGACGGAGATCTCACCCATGGAGCCGGGGATGTTTCCCCAGAACATATCCGCCACGGTGTAGGTGGAGGTCAGTGCCGCCATGTCCCCGGACTTCATGATGGCCAGGGGGGTGGCGGCGGTCACCGCGTCGGCCACGCCGCCGAAGAGGGGGGCCTTGCTCTGAGAGGGGTCCACCCAGGTGGTCATGACGCCGGCGTAGCTGCCCAGCAGGAAGGCGCGGCCCGCCAGGGCGGGGTTCACGAAGTTCTTGCCGATGCCGCCAAAGAGCTGCTTGACCACGATGATGGCGAAGAAGTCGCCGATGAGGATCATCCACAGCGGGGTGCTGGGGGGGCAGACAAAGGCCAGCAGCATGCCCGTGACCACGGCGCTGAGGTCGCCCACGGACTGGGGCTTTTTCATAATGGCCCGATAGGCCCACTCAAAGAACACGCACCCGATGACCGACACGGCGGTGAGGATCAGGGCCTCCGGGCCGAACTTGATAACGGCCCAGATCAGAGCCGGCAGCATGGCGATGATCACGTCCAGCATGATGGACCGGGTGGTCTCGCTGCCCCGGATATGGGGATTGGAAGTCGCGATCAGTTTGAGATTTTTGTAGTCCGTCATAGTTGTTTACGCCTCCTTCCGCTCTTGCGCGGCCTTTTTCGCCTCGGCGGCTGCCTTGTCGGCAGCGGCCTTGTCCTTCACCAGCTGCTTGCCGGTCTTGAACATGTGGGTCAGATGCATCCGGGCGGGGCAGGCGTAGGCGCAGGCGCCGCACTCCATGCAGTCCATGATGTGGGCCTCGTTCAGCTCATCCACCATGCCCTTGGAGGCGTACTGGTACATAAAGAGGGGCTCCAGGTGCATCGGGCACACGGACACGCACTTGCCGCAACGGATGCACTGGGGATGCTCGACGGTCTGTTCCTCCTTCTCGCAGAAGGCCAGGATGGCGCCGGTGCCCTTGGCCACGGGGATGTCCGCGGTGTACTGGGCCATGCCCATCATGGGGCCGCCGGCGATGAGCTTGTAGGTGCCGTCCTTCACGCCGCCGCAGAAGTCCAGCAGGGCGGAGACGGGGGTGCCGATGGGACACTCGATGTTCTTGGGCTCCACGATGCCGGAGCCGGAGACGGTGACGATCTTGTTCACCACGGGCATCCCCTGGGTGACGGCCCGGAAGATGCAGCAGGTGGTGTTGATGTTGAACACGGCGCAACCGATGTTGCTGGGCAGGCCGCCGGGGGGCACCTGCTTGCCGGTGATGGCCTGGCAGAGCTGTTTCTCACCGCCCTGGGGGTAGCGGCAGTGGAGGGGCTCCACCACCACGGGGGCCTTCTTCTCGGCGATGACCTTGTTCATGGCGTCGATGCCGTTCTGCTTGTTGTCCTCCACGCCGATGATGACCTTGTCCACGCCGAACATCTTGGCGAGATAGGTAGCGCCGCCGATGATCTCCTCCGGCCGCTCCAGCATGGTGCGGTGGTCGCCGGTGATGTAGGGCTCGCACTCCGCGCCGTTGATGATGACGGTGTCCACCTTGCCGATGCCGCCGGAGATCTTC
The DNA here is from genome assembly GCA_946551795.1 of uncultured Oscillibacter sp. Lineage (GTDB taxonomy): Bacteria > Bacillota > Clostridia > Oscillospirales > Oscillospiraceae > Oscillibacter. The sequence continues at coordinate 4,159 of CAMNRF010000081.1, read as the reverse complement.
ACGTGGGTGGGGAACGTGGCGCCGCCCATGCCCACGATGCCGGCGTTCTTCACGATCTCCACCATCTCGTCGGGCATCAGGGCGTCGGGGTTGGACGGGGCCTGGACCTCCTCGGAGAGGGTGTTCTGGAAGTCGTTTTCCACGATGACGGACGTGATGTTGCCGCCCATGGAATAGGGGCGGGGCTCCACGGCCTTCACCTTGCCGGAGACGCTGGCGTGGATGGGGGCGCCCAGCCCCCGGAACTCGCCGATCTTCTGGCCCACCTTCACCTCGTCCCCGGCTTTCACCAGGGGGGTGCAGGGCGCGCCAAAGTGCATCGACATGGGGATGACCACCACTGCCGGAGCTGGCAGCTGTTCGATGGCCTTTTCATTGGTTGCGGCCTTCATGTCGTTGGGATGAACGCCGCCAAAGAAAGCTTGTGCCATAGTCTTCACCTCATTTTTACTCCTGATAGCGGCCGGCCGCCCGGGGAAAGCCTCCATCCGCCGGCTTGGGGTGGAGTGGTCCGGACCTCCGGCGCCTCTATCACATACTGTTCCCTATTCTACACCCTGTTTTGACAAATGTCCAGACTGTGAACGACGGTTTTTGCTGGAATTCCCCCTTTTTTTCACACGCCGTTGACAGGGCGGAAATGTTCCCCGGGGATGTCCCGGCCGGAGATTTTTCTCCCGCGGGTCCGCCCCGCGCCGCGTCTCCCTGAGACGGCGGGGCGGAAAGTGTCCCCGGTCTTGCAAACCGCGGTCCGGTGTGCTAAACTGTCAGCAGAGCCGGGAGGTCCGGCGGATTTTTGGAATACGGGAGGTGTCCCACCGTGATGGCGGAACTCATTGACAGAAGACGGCTGAAAGCGGAGGTGCGGGAGCTGTTTCGCACCGCCCAGGTGTCCCCCAAGGGCATGGCGGCGCTGTACCTGGGCCTGGCGCTGGTGCTGAACCTCATCGACGCCCTTGCCAACAACAGGGCCTCGGAGGACCTCGTCAGCCCCGTGGGACTGTTTGTGACCATATTGACCTCTCTCCTGGCCGCGGTGCTGGGAGTGGGCTTCATTCTCTACTGCATGGCCATCCGCCGGGGGGAGCGGGCGGAGTACCTGACGCTCTTCGACGGCTTCACCTTCGTGGGCAAGATCATCGCCCTGAACATTGTGGAGTCGCTGTTTATCATCCTGTGGTCCATGCTCTTCGTCATCCCCGGCATCGTGGCCGCCTACCGTTACCAGTTCGCCCTCTACAACCTCTGTGAGGACCCCGGCATCGGCGTCATGGAGGCCCTGGACATGAGCAAGCGCCAGACCTGGGGCTACAAGGGCCAGCTCTTTATCCTGGACTGGAGCTACTTCGGCTGGGAGCTGCTGTCCACCCTTCCCATCTTCGCCGTCGTGGGCTATCTGGTCAACGCCGCCGTCCAGATGGCCTCCGGCGGGGGCTATGTGCCCTGGAGCCTGTACCTGCACCCCGGGCAGTTCCTGGTGTGGACGCTCCTGGCCGGCGTATGGGCCTTTGTGGTGGAGCTGTTCTACTGGCCAAACCGGCAGTGTGTGCAGCTGGGGTACTTTGAGATTGCCAAGCGCACCTCCGGCGTGGGCCTGAACGCGGAGCCGCCCCGGCTGGAGGATGGGCCCGACGGCGGCTGGAATGGCGGCTGGGGGCAGATGTGACTCGTCCTTGCTAAGATAAAGATACAGCGCCCCGGCAGGTTTTAGAACCCGCCGGGGCGCTTGTGTTAAGGGCTGAGGCGTTTAACGGGGGACGCTGTTTGCCGCCTGCGGGGCGGCAAAGGCGCTCTCAGTTGTGGTTTTCTCCTATTTAATAAAGAGATTTCGCGCCTTGCGAGGCGCGCCCCGGGGCGTTGCCCCGGGACCCCACCGCCCTTTGAAAAGGGCGGCCCTAAACTTTTATCTCTGCTTCGCGCCTCAGAGGCTGGGGAACGCCCTTTTCACATAGCCGCTGCGGCGCAGGGCCGCCAGCAGCAGCGTAGACGCCGCCGCCCCGAAAGCCGCCTGCACCAGATTGCTGGGAATTCCCGCGGCGGCCCCCGCCAGGGCCGTCCCGAAGGCCGTGCCCCCGGCGGAGACCAGCAGGGCGTCGTACAGCCAGTACCCCAGCACCATGGGCACCTCCCCCGCTGCGCCGCAGACCGCCGGGCCCCAAGGCCGGTCCCGCAGCGACCGGTACAATAGACCCGCCGTGAGGGCCATCACGGCCTTGATCACCAGCGTCCCTGGGACGTACATGGGATAGCCCCCCAGCAGGTCCGCCAGCGCGGGTCCCACGCCCCCGGCCAGGGCGCCGTAACCGGGCCCCAGGAACCAGGCCCCCAGCAGCACCGCCGCGTCCCCCAGATTCATGTAGCCGCCGGTGGGGGAGGGCACCTTGATCACCATGGTGGAGACGCAGCCCAGGGCGGCGAACAGCGCCGCCGTCACCAGCAGCCGCGTCTTTCCGGCGGAGGCCGTCCGCTCCAGTGTCTTTTCCATATCGTCCGCTCCTCTTTCCTTTGATATTGCCATCATAGCGCGGATGTGATATGATGAAAATATCCAATCTCCGTATTTTTTATAGGGTCAGAGAGGAGGTGCGTCCATGCTGACCTATTCTCTGGAGGACCGGGGCGGCCTGCCCCTGTACGAGTATCTGTACCAGCGCATCCGGCGGGACATCCTGGACGGGACCCTGGCGGCGGGGGAGCGGCTGCCCTCCAAGCGGGCGCTGGCGGAGCACCTGCAGATCTCCGTCATCACCGTGGAGAACGCCTACCAGCAGCTGGAGGCGGAGGGCTTCCTCCTCTCCCGGCCCCGGCGGGGGTTCTTCGCGGCGCCGGTGGAGCGGCTGCCCGCCGCCCCGGCTGCCCGGCCGCCGGTTCCGCCGGAGGAGGCGGAGCCCGTCTGGCGGCTGGACCTGAAGAGCGGCCAGGTGGATGTGGCCCGGTTTCCGGTGTCCGTTTGGGCCCGCCTCACCCGGCAGGTCCTCTCCGAGGGCGGAGCGGCCCTGCTGACCCCGGTGCACCGCCAGGGACTGCCCGCCCTGCGGCGGGCCATTGCCGTGGATCTGCGGGACCGCAAGGGCATGGCGGTGTCGCCGGAGCAGGTGGTGGTGGGAGCGGGGGCGGAGTACCTCTACCTCCTGCTGGCCCAGCTGCTGGAGGGGGCCGCCTTCGCCGTGGAGGACCCGGGCTACCCCAAGATCCGAAAGGTCTATGGCAAATGCGGCGCCGTCTGCCGCCCGGTGCCCCTGGACGGGCAGGGGGTGGAGCTGACGGCCCTGGCGGCCTCCGGGGCCGGGGTGCTCCACCTCTCCCCCTCCCACCACTACCCCACGGGGCTGGTGACGCCCATCGGACGGCGGCAGGCGCTGCTGCGCTGGGCGGAGGAGCGGGACGGCGTCGTCATCGAGGACGACTATGACAGCGAATTCCGCTTTACAGGCCGTCCCATTCCGACGCTCCAGAGCATTGACGGCGGCGGCCGGGTGGTGTACATGAACACCTTCTCCCAGACCATCTCCCCCTCCATGCGCCTGGGGTTCATGGTGCTGCCGCCGCGGCTTTTGGAGCGGTACCGCCGGGAGCTGGGGTTCTACGCCTGCACCGTCCCGGCGCTGGACCAGCACGTGCTGGCCCGGTTCCTCGACCGCGGGCACTATGAGCAGCACCTCTCCCGGATGCGCAAGGAGTACCGGGCACGCCGTTCCCGGGTGCTGGAGGCATTTCGTACCAGTTCCTTCGCGGACCGGATCGCCATCTCGGAGCAGGGGGCGGGGCTCCACTTCCTCCTGCGGCTGGACACGGCCCGGTCCGACGAGGCGCTCCGCCGCCGGGGGGAGACCCTGGGGGTGCGGCTGGGCTTTTTGTCGGAGTATGCCGTCCGGCCCCACCCGGACTACGAACACACCCTGGTGGTGAACTATGCCGGCTTGGAGGAGGATGGCCTGCCCCAGGCCATGGAGCTGCTGGCGGAGGTTTTTGCGGAATAGCTGTAAAGGGGTTCCGCTCCACGGAGGCGGGGCCTGTATCCGCCCTGACGGGCAGGGAGGTGTCAGCCATGAAGATGGCTGGGCTTTGCACCCCCCGTTTTGGCTTTTTGGTGGGGGCGGAAAAGAAAAAAAGGGGCGGGGCCCGGGGCAAAAAAAAAAAAAAGCGGGGGGGGCGGAAT
>CAMNRF010000080.1 GCA_946551795.1 uncultured Oscillibacter sp. | reverse complement strand
TCTCCACAAACTCCCCGGTGGGCTCCGGCTTCCGGCGGCCCTTCTCGTCGGGCTCACCCAGCTTCATCTTCTCACAGCGGAGTTTGCCGTCCTTTTGCTCCACGGGGGCCACCAGCTCCAGGAAGCTCACGCCGTCGGCCATGGCCAGCTCCAGCTCCTCGGCGTCGGCGGGCATATACTTCTTTGTCCGGCGGTACACCAGGGTGCTGGATTGTGCCCCGGCCCGGAGGGCCGCCCGGGCGGCGTCCATGGCGGTGTTGCCGCCGCCCACCACGGCAACATTCCCAAGGGAGACCTCTTTTCCGGCCTTCAAATCTTTCAGCCAGCCGATGACCGGCACCACGTTGCCGGGAATGTCCAGCTTCCCGGCCTTCCAGGCGCCCACGGCGAAGAAGATGTGGGTGTACCCCTGGGCCTTCAGCTCAGCAACAGACGGGGCGGGGGTGTTCAGCCTGATCTCGGCGCCCATTTTGGCAACCAGCGCCGCGTCCTTGTCGATGGCCCCATCAGAGATGCGGAAGGCGGGGATCACCTGCCGGACGATGCCGCCCAGCTTATCGGACTTCTCAAAGATGGTGACGGGGATGCCCGCCCGGCCCACGAAGTAGGCCGCCGCCATGCCGGCGGGGCCGCCGCCGATGACGGCCACCCTCCGGCCGTCCTTCACCGGGGCCGCCGGTTTGATCTTGGAGAAATACGCGTCGTAGCCCCGCTGGGCCGCCACCAGCTTGGTGGCACGGATCTGGACGGAGTCGTCGTAGAAGTTCCGGGTGCACTTGGTCTGACAGCGGTGGGCGCAGATGGTGCCGGTGATGAAGGGCAAGGGGTTCTTCTCGCAGATCAGCCGCAGGGCGGAGGCGTAGGCCCCCTTGCGGCAGAGCTCGATATACTCCGGGATGTCCTGCTGAATGGGGCACCCGCCCTTGCAGGGGGCGGTGAAGCAGTCCATCAGGGGCACCTTCTCGTAGAGCTTCCGCCGGGGCAGGGGCTTCACGGCCTTGACGTGGTACTTGTCGGACCGGGCCGCCAGGGCCAGGGCCTCGATGCCCTCCACATCCACGCCGGTGAAGGGCTGGAAGGCCAGGGTGTCCAGCTTGTCGCCGATCTGAACAAACCGCTGGTAGCCGCCGGGCTTGAGCTCCGTGGTGGCCATGGTGATGGGCCAGATGCCCAGGGAGAAGAGCTTGTCGATGTTCAGCGCGTCGGCGCCGCCGGCGTAGCTGATCCGCATCCTCCCGCCGAACTCCCGGGAGATCCGGGCGGCCATGGTGGTGGTCAGGGGGAAGAGGGACTTGCCCGCCATGTACATCTCCTCGCTGGGGAGCTCCCCGGCCTTCACGTCCACAGGGAAGGTGTTGGAGAGCTTCAAGCCGAACTCCACACCGTTCTTGTCCGCCAGGGCCTGGAGGCGGCGGAACATGGGCACGGCGTCCTCGTACTGGAGGTCCTCCTTGAAGTGGTGGTCGTCGAAGGCGATATAGTCGTAGCCCATGCCGTCCAGGATGGACCGGGCGGTCTCGTAGCCCAGGAGGGTGGGGTTGCACTTGACGAAGGTGTGGAAGTGCTTCTTCTCAATGAGGTAGCTGGCGATGCGCTCGATCTCGTCCGGCGGGCAGCCGTGGAGGGTGGAGACGGTGACACTGCCGGAGACCCGGGGGGAGATGGCGTCGATGAAGCCGCTCTCGCCGGGGAAGAACTCCTTGAGACAGCGGATGCACTCCCGGAAGACGGGCGTCCTGGAGGCGTCCGCCATCTCGGTGAGGAACTTGTCCACCTTGGGCCCCTGGATGCCTGCCAGGTCGTAGCCCACGGACATGTTGAACACGAAGGCGTCGGGGTCGCCCAGACCGTAGACTTTGGCCATGATCTTGCAGGCGCACCAGGCCTTGACGTACTCCTCAAAGGCCTGCTGGACGTACAGCTCTGTGGACCACTCGCAGTTGTAGCACTCATCCTCCGCCAGGATGCAGGGCCGGTTGACGCAGGCGGAGAGCTCCGCGCCGTCCATCTTCTGGACGGTTTTCAGCTCGAAGAACCGGGCGCCGGCGAAGTAGCTGGCGATGATGTTCTGAGCCAGCTGGGTGTTGGGTCCGGCGGCGGGGCCAAAGGGGGTCTCGATCTTCTCGCCGAAGATGGGCAGGGTCTTGACGCCGGCTCGATAGGGCCTGTGGACACCGAAGACAGTGCCCTCTCTCTGGTACTCGGCGGTTACCCAGGTCATCAGTTCCCGGAAGGGGATGGGGGTCATCAGTTCGGACATTGAAATTTCCTCCTTAAAACAGATCAGGTACTTCGTTCTTTGACGTATCGGGCTAATCGTATTCCGCCATACAATTGATTTGTATGGTTTGGTGTGATTTCCGCTGCCAGAATAATCTCTTTGGGGCTATAACCTGACGATAGGATTTCATCTGCGTATCGAATACCAAATAAATGGATCATCGTCACTTGTTCACCACGTGGAGCATTCTTGTACATCTCCCGCAAAACAGATGACAATTCAGTCAATGTCATAAAGAGTATCCCTCTCAATACTCACAATGGTTCAGCGTTCCCCACAGCTTCTTGGAGACCTCCAGAATGTGAGCGTTGACGGTCTCCTCGTCGATCTCCGTCAGCTGGCGGTCCTTCATCAGGATTTTGCCGTTGATCATCGTGGTCTGGCACTGGCGGCCCGTCATGCCAAAGAGCATATGGCCGTCGATGTTGGCGTCGGAGAAGGGCGTGAAGGGCTTGTAATCCATGACGATGACATCCGCCGCGGCGCCGGCCTTCAAAACGCCCATCTCCGGGAACCCGGCCCGGGCGGCCATTTTGGCGTTGTTCTTGAAGAGCATGTCCGTCACCTCGCACCAGCCCACGCCGGGAAGGCACGCGTTGTGCCGCTGGATGGTCAGAGCCGCCTTGATGCTCTCCAGCATGTCGTTGGTGTAGGCGTCGGTGCCCAGGCCCACCAGAATTCCCTTTTTGAAGAGCTGGAGCACCGGGGAGCAGCCCACGGCGTTGCCCATGTTGCTCTCCGGGTTGTTGACGCACATGGTGTCGGTGGCCTTGATGATGTCCATCTCGGCGGTGTTCACATGGATGCAGTGGCCCAGGATGGTCCTGGGGCCGAGAATCCCGTGGTCCTGGAGCCGCTGGACCGGGCGGCGGCCGTAGTTCTGGAGGCTGTCGTACACGTCGTTCATGCCCTCGGAGACGTGGATGTGGTAGCCCACCCGGCCGCCGTTGGCGGCGCTCATGCGGTCGAAGGTCCTGTCGGAGATGGTGAAGAGGGCGTGGCCGCCGAACATGGCCTTGAGCATATCGCTGGGGTTTTTCTCGCAGTAGTCGATGAAGTCCTTGTTCTCCTGGACGGACTGGAGGGACTTCTCCTCCCCGTCCCGGTCGCTGACCTCGTAGCAAAGGCACGCCCGCATCCCCATCTCCCGGGTGACATCCGCGATCTCCATCAAAGAGCCGGGAATCTCGCAGAAGGAGGCGTGGTGGTCGAAGATGGTGGTGACGCCCTGCTTGATGGAGTCAATCACCAGGGCCTGGGCGCTGGCCCGGGTGGCCGCCAGGTCCAGGTGGCGGTCGATGTACCACCACTGGCCGTCCAGCACCTCGTAGAAGTTGGTGGGGGCGTAGCCGTTGATGGAGAGGCCCCTGGCCAGGGCGGAATAGATGTGGGTGTGGGCGTTGATGAGGCCGGGCATGATGACGCCGCCCCGGGCGTCCACGAACTCCGCCTGGGGGTATTTCGCCTTCAGGGCCGCGGTCCCGCCCACCTCCACGATCTTTCCGCCGTCGGTGACCACGCCGCCATCGGGCAGGTAGCCGGTGCCGCCGGGGTCCCGGGTGATCAGTCTGCCGTTTGCCAGTAAAATCATAGTAAAAACCTCCCGTATTTTATTATGCAGGTTACAAAAAGAAAAAGGCGCCCCAAACCGGACTGGTTTGAAACACCTATCAAAAGAAAAGGAATGATAGGTGTCAGCCCGTGCGCGCGGCACTCCGTTACAGCTATCATTCTCAGTTTGTAGTTGTATTCTAACAGAGTTTCTGGAAAAACGCAAGCAATAAAATTGAGAAAATGGAGGGAATTTTTGTGAATTCTGCCGAGGAAAACGGGGAATTTCCGGTGCGGCGCCGCAGTTCAGGCCGCAAGCGCGGAAGCGGAGCTGCCGGAGAAACGCAAATTCCGCAATCGCCGCATCTTCCCCCCTGCTGATCATGGCCTCTATGGGCGCTGACTTTCATATATGGCAGCCATGCCGTGTATCTTCCGCGCCATTTTCGCGCGGATGTGCGGAGGCGCAAGGCACTCGCATCGATCGCCGAAGCTGAGGAGAATATCATAGAAATACTCGTTTTCAATGAAGGGAAAGCTCACGATGTAGTGCGCATCGCCATCCGGCAGAAAGTGGTCATACGTGCAGAACTCGAGCACCCTGTCCAGCACAGATTTGTGAATACGTATTTTTATCTCCGTCTGCATCGCTCCGATGATTTCCTGAGAATCAAAAGTCTGCCTCTGATAGTCCCGCGGCGCAAACGTCTCCTGTTTGATCTGCAGGTCCAACATACGGGAGAGCCTGAACAGGCGGTAGCCGTTTCTGACGCGGCAGTACCCATAAAAATACCAGTGGCCGCTTTTCCACACAAGCTGGTATGGCTCAACTGTTCGCGCAGTTTTATTTCCGTGGTGCGCGATATACGCAAAGGAAAGCAGCTTATGATCTTCCAAAGCGGTTTTGATCCTCTGCAGGTATGGCTGGATATTTTGATTACCCGACCACGAGTTGAAATCGACGCGGATCTGATTTGTCCTTATTTCCAGATCTCTCACCCTGTCGGCAGGAATGAAACTCCTGATCTTCGCAAGGACATTGACCAGCTCATCCCCTCGCACCACGTTGGAGAGACTGGACAGTCCCATCAAAATCGCAGAGAGATCGGCGGACGAAAAAACGCTCTTATCAACCTTGTACTCCGGCATGATCTCAAAGCCGCCGCCCACTCCCGATATGGAACGGACCGGAATCCCCGCCATATTGATCGCATCGATGTCACGATAGATTGTACGGGGTGAGACTTCAAACTTCTCCGCCAGCTCCCGCGCGCCGATCCGCCTTTTATCGAGAAGCGTCATAATAATACTGACAAGCCTGTCAATTTTCATCTGGCAGCCGCCTTTCAGAGAGTTTCCTCCATTATAGATTGCTGCCATACCGGTGTCAACAATTGTCCGGTACAATGAAGAAGCTGACAACACAGCAGAAAACGAAAGTGGAGGAACAGTATGTTTACAGTCTATGTCTACGCCCTTGATACTTTGGCGGATTGGGAATTGGGGTATGTCACCGCGGAATTGAACTCCAGGCGCTTTTTCAAAGCGGACGCGCCCCGTGTATCCGTCAAAACAGCCGGTATCTCAAAAAAGCCAGTCAGAACAATGGGCGGTCTGACGGTCATTCCCGACTGTCCCATCAGCGATATTGCGGTGAATGAAAAGAGCGTGCTGCTGCTGCCGGGCGCAGCTGCCTGGAACGACCCGATTCATGACGCTGTTATCGATAAGGCGGGAGAGCTTCTCTCTGCGGGAGCTGCGGTATGCGCCATCTGCGGCGCCACCGCCGCTCTGGCAAATGCCGGCCTGCTGGATCAGCGTCCGCACACCAGCAACGGGATGGGATACCTTGAAACATGCTCTCCCCGCTACAAGGGGCAGCGGTTCTACGTGGATCAGCCCTCTGTCGCAGATCAAAATCTGATTACCGCAGGCTCCACCGGGGCCCTGCCGTGGGCAAAACAAATCATTGCGCGGCTGGAAGTTTTCCAGCCTGATACCCTGGAGGCGTGGTATGCGTATTTCAGCAGCGGCAGCGAACAGCACTTCTTTTCCCTCATGCGGACCCTGCCGGCAGACAAGCGCCCATAAGTCCTGCCCCGATTGAAAAACGGCGGAACACGCCAAAACGTGTTCCGCCGTTTTGGTAAAATTTTCACAGAATGTCCACAGATTTTTTGAAAAAACTACTTGCAATATAATCATACATCGTGTAATATAGTTTTATAAACCATATTACACGATGCAGTCAGCCGCAATTCACGCGGCAGAGGAGAACGACGATGGAAGCGATGCCGATGACAAACGAGATGTACCGGGCCAGAGCCCGGGCGATCCGCAGGGCCAAGATCCGGGAGCGGAACGAGCCCCCGCACCTGACGGCGGGAGAGGAGCTGTTTAACACGGTGAGCCATGGCGCGGGCGCGGCCCTGGCGGCGGCGGCCATGGTGCTGCTGCTGGCGCGGTCCGACACGCCGCTGAAAATCATGGCCTCCTGCTTCTATGGGCTAAGCATGGTGCTGATGATGGTGATGAGCAGCGTGTACCACGCCATGAGGACCGGGTCCCGGGCCAAGCGGGTCTGCCGCCGGTTCGACTACACCTCCATCTACCTGCTGATCGGCGGCACCTTCGCCCCCATCCTGCTGGTGTACCTGGGGGGCGCGCTGGGGATCACCCTGTTCTGCGTCCAGTGGGCGGTGATCCTCACCGGCGTGACGCTGATCCTGATCTTCGGCCCCGGCCGCTGGCGGGCGCTGCACTTCACGCTCTACTTCCTCATCGGCTGGAGCGGCCTGATGTTCCTGCCGGACTTCTACGCCAACAACCGGCCCCTGCTGTGGTTCATCCTGGGGGGCGGGCTGGTGTACACCCTGGGGATGATCCCCTTCGCCAGAGGGCGGAAGAACGACCACTGCGTGTGGCACCTGTTCGTGCTGGCCGCCGCGGCGCTGCAGTGGGCGGGGGTCTACACCAGCATCTATTAAACGGAGAGAATCTCAGTGCCCGGGCGCAGACGCGCCCGGGCACTTTGCCGGACTTTGGCGTGATTGCACAAAAATGGTGGAAATTTTTAACGAACAAGATTGTTAAAAAAATTGACAAGTCGCCGGATTTGGTCTAAACTAATCATAACTTTAACAAACTCTTTCAAGGGGAGCTGATCGGCTTGAAAAAGGAAAACATCTCTGACGCGGTCATCCGCCGCCTGCCCCGCTACTACCGGCAGCTGACGGACCTCTGCGGCCGCGGCGTGGTCCGCATCTCCTCCCACTCCCTGGGACAGGAGATGAACATCACCGCCTCCCAGATCCGGCAGGATTTCAGCTGCTTCGGGGAGTTCGGCCAGCAGGGCTACGGCTACAACGTGGAGGAGCTGCGCTCCGAGATCGGACACATCCTGGGGGTGGACAACCACCACCACCTCATTATGATCGGCGTGGGCAACCTGGGCCACGCCCTGCTGCAGAACTTCCACTTCGACCAGGCGGGCTTCACCGTGGACGCCGCCTTTGACATCTCCCCCTCCGTGGCGGGCTCCAGCGTCAACGGCGTGCCCATCTACGCCATGGACGAGCTGGACAGCTATATCCACGGCCACGCCGTGGACGTGGTGGTGCTGACCATCCCCCAGTCGGTGGCCCAGGACACCGCCGACCGCCTCATCGGCCTGGGGGTCCGGGGCTTCTGGAACTTCACCAACGTGGAGCTCAGCAGCGCCGACCCCGACGTCCAGTTTGAGAACATCCACTTTGCGGACAGTCTGCTGACCCTCAGCTACCGCATCGCCAACCGCTGAGGAACTGCCATGCGAAAAAAATTCCTGATTCTGCTGCCCGTCTGCGTTCTGCTTCTGGCCGCCGTCTGGGCCCTGGCGGCGGGGGACGCCGCGGACCCGCTGGCCACCCTCAGCTACCTCACCGGGGCCTTCACAGACGCAGTGGACCAGCGGGTGGACCAGCGGCTGAATGACGCCGGCCTCTCCGACGCCGGGAGCGTACCCACCGCCTCCGCCCCCACCTGGGCGGAGATCCGGCTGAAGGGGGCGGACGACGCCGTCTGCTCCACCGGTTCCAGCGTCCTGCTGCTGGCGGGCGGGGCCTATGTGTCCTACCCCTCCTCCGGCGCGGTGGTGGACGTCACTGCCGGCACGGTGGTCCCCAGCGGCACGGTGCTGGCCGTGAACCACCGCTACATGGCGGCGGAGGACACCATCGCCCACTTCGTCATCACCTCCAAGACGGCGGTGCTGGACTACCAGGGAGACGTATCCCCCGTCTATTCAAACGCTGTGGATTACAACGCCATGGCCGCCGCCCTGAAACAGCTCCACCTGTTCCGGGGCACCCTCACCGGCTACGGCCAGGGCTTCGACCTGGAGGCGGCCCCCACCCGGCTCCAGGCGCTGATCATGTTCATCCGGGTCCTGGGGGAGGAGGAGCAGGCCCTGGCCTGGACCGGGACCACGCCCTTCCGGGACGTGGCTCCGGGCACCGAGGCGGAGAAGTACGTGGGCTACGCCTATGAGCGGGGCTACACCACCGGCTACAGCGCCACGGAGTTCCGGCCCGCCGGGGCCGCCAACGCCTTCCAGTACACGGAGTTCGTCCTCCGGGCCATGGGGTACAGCGCCAGCACCAATCTGGCGGACGTCTTCCAGCGGGCCATGGACGCGGGGGTCCTCACCGCCGGGGAGGCCGATATGCTCCGGCAGGACCGCTTTCTGCGGGCGGAGCTGGTGTACATCTCCTACTACGCCCTGGAGGCCCCGCTGCCAAACAGCGGCCGGACCCTGGCGGACCAGCTGATGGACGCGGGCGTCTTCACCGCCGGGGAGTGGGAGACGGCCCGGGGGCTGGTGACCTCCTGGCGGCTTTAAGAGAATTCCGCACCCCTGACGGGGGGACGCATACTATGGGTTGAGACCGGTTCAGCCGGCCAACAATTCATAGGAGGTTCCCCTTATGTGCAATAACGGCTTTGGCGGCGGCAACTGCTGCTGGATCATCATCCTGCTGATCATCATCTGGTGCTGCTGCGGCAACAGCGGCTGGAACGGCGGCAGCAATTGCTGCTGCTGCGACTGCTGCAACGGCGGCAGCAACGGCTGCGGGTGCAACTGCAACTGCAATTGCAATTGCAATCCCACTCCCTGCTGCTGATTCCCCGCTCCATACCAAAGAAGGAGGGGCGGGGGGGGGGGGGGGGGGGGGGGGGGGGGGGGGGGGGGGGGGGGGGGG
>CAMNRF010000079.1 GCA_946551795.1 uncultured Oscillibacter sp. | reverse complement strand
CCCGGGTCGGACGGCTGCCTTTAATTAGGCAGCAACAGCAACAGTGTTGTTGTTATTTGATTTATAAATTGCCCGTTTTATGGCGGTCAGGCGCCGCCGCCCGCTGATCCCGCCTCCATACCCCCGTCGAAACCGGTACACCCCCTCGTCGTCGGGGCGAAATCCGCTCCGTTCCATTTCCGCGCTGAGCCTGCGGCTCTGCGCGAAAACTGCACTTCGCTCCTTTGCCCCTCCTCTTCCCGCACGACTCGCTTCGCTGGACTCGCGCGGGAGACCATTGAGGCAGGCCTTCCTCCCCTTTTCGCATCTTACGGCAAAGCGGAGGCACACAGGATCGAGATCGGTATCTATAGGGTACTGCGGGAAACTGCCACTTGGAATCGTAACACATTTCTCTGTCGAAATGTGTTACGATTCCGTGACATTTTCATTTTTTCAGGTCTTCGCGAATTTCACCATCAGCTTCACCGGCGTGACCTTGGCCAGCAGACGGTAGAACTTGTAGAAGAGCCTGGGCGTGTAGATGGTGCGGCCCGCCCTGGCGGCCCGCAGGGCGCCCGCCGCCACCCGCACCTGGTCGCAGTAGGGCAGCGTCTCGAACATCCTCGAGTTCCCGGCGATGTTCCCCACCTCCAGAAACTCCGTGGACATGGGGCCGGGGCACACCGCCGTGACGGTGACGCCCCTGGAGCGCAGCTCCTCCGCCGCGCCCACGGTGTAGGCGGAGACGTAGGCCTTGGAGGCGGAGTACACCGTCATGCGGGGGTTGGGGCAGAAGGAGGCAATGGAGGACACATTCAAGATCCGCCCGCCCCGGGGCATATAGGGCACCGTCATGTTGGTGACGGCGGTGAGGGCCCGCAGATTCAGATCCACCATGCGGGTCTGGGAGGCGGTGTCCGCCTCGCCGATGAGGCCGAGATACCCGCAGCCGGCGTTGTTCACCAGCAGGCACACCTCCGGCCGGTCCTCCGCCAGCTTCTCCTGGAGCCGCACGAAGCTCATGGGGTCGCACAGGTCCAGGGGCAGGCAGACGGTGGCCTTCCCCGGCAGGCTGATGGCCAGGCTCTCCAGCCGGTCCGCCCGGCGGGCGATGAGCCAGTAGCACTCGATCTCGGGGAACACATCCCCCAGCTGCCGGACAATCTCCTGTCCCAGGCCGGCGGACGCCCCGGTGATGATGGCGGTCTTCATAAAGCGCCTCCTTTACGGTTTGTATGGATGGAAGGAACGCCCTCAGTGGGTCTGAGGGGCGGGGTAGTCCACGCCGTGGGTGTCCACTTTGACGGACCGGATGACCACCGGCTTTTTGGGCTTGTCGTCCATCATGTTCCGGGGCACCCGGGAGATGGCGACGGCCTCGTCCGCGCCGTCGATCACCTGGCCGAAGGCGGCGTACTGGCCGTCCAGGTGGGGGGCGGGGGCCACCATGATGAAGAACTGGCTCCCGGCGGAGTCGGGGTCCATGGTGCGGGCCATGGACAGCACGCCGGTGGTGTGGAGCAGGTCGTTCTGGGCAAAGCCGTTGCCGGAGAACTCACCGTCGATCTCATAGCCGGGGCCGCCCATGCCGGTGCCGTCGGGGCAGCCGCCCTGGATCATGAAGCCGGGGATCACCCGGTGGAAGGTCAGGCCGTCATAAAAGCCCCTGTTTGCCAGGGAGATGAAGTTGTTCACCGTGTTGGGGGCCTTCTCCGGGTACAGCTCGGCGGTCATGATCTTGCCGTCCTCCATGGTGATGGTGACTGTAGGATTCTTTCCCATTGGTTTGATTCCTCTCTCATTTCGTTTTCTTGCGGGGTCAGCGGCTCCGGTCCTTCATGGCCCGGTCCATCTCCCGCCGGGCGTCCCGCTGGGCGGCGGCGTCCCGCTTGTCGTAGTTCTTCTTGCCCTTGCAAAGGCCGATCTCCACCTTGACCCGGGCGTCCTTGAAGTACACGGACAGCGGCACCAGGGTGTAGCCGTCCTGCTTCACCAGGGCGTGGAGCTTTCGGATCTCCCGGCGGTGCATCAGCAGCCGCCGGACCCGCACGGGGTCCTTGTTGAAGATGTTGCCCTTTTCGTAGGGAGAGATGTGCATCCCGTGGACGAACAGCTCCCCGTCCTTCACGGCGCAGTAGGCGTCCTTCAGGTTCAGCGTGCCGGCCCGGATGGACTTGACCTCCGTGCCCGCCAGCTCGATGCCGGCCTCGTACCGCTCCTCCACGTAGTAGTCGTGGAAGGCCTTGCGGTTCTGCGCCGCGGTCTTGATCCCCTTCTTTTCCATGGGACTCACCTCTCTCACGGGGGATGTCGGATCAAAGTATACCACATTACAGAAGAATATACCACATTTTTCCCCGGGCTTCAAGTGTGATCTTGCCGTTTTCCGCTCTCATAGACCCGGGCCCGGTAGCGGAAGGAGGACAGGGGCATCCCGCACTCCCTGGCCGCCGCCACGCCGGTGATGACGCCGGCCCTCCACCGCTGGTAGACGCTGTGGTAATTCTCCGGCAGGGGCCCGGGAGGCCGGCCGAAGCGCACGCCCCGGGCCCTGGCCGCCTCGATGCCCTCCGCCTGCCGCTGACGGATGTTGGTGCGCTCGCTCTCCGCCACAAAGGAGAGGATCTGCAGCACCAGGTCGGCGATGAAGGTCCCCATCAGGTCCTTGCCGCTGCGGGTATCCAGCAGGGGCATGTCGATGACGCAGATGTCCACGCCGATCTCCTTGGTCAGAACCCGCCACTGGTTCTGGATCTCCTCGTAATTCCGCCCCAGCCGGTCGATGCTCAGGATGTACAGCAGGTCCCCCGACCGCAGGCGCCGCACCATCTTTTTGTACTGGGGCCGGTTGAAGTCCTTTCCGGACTGCTTGTCTGTGTAGATGTTCTCCACCGGCACCGCCCGTTTGCGCATCGCGATCCGCTGCCGGTCCTCGTTCTGGTCCGTGCTGGATACCCGGATGTATCCGTAGGTGTTTTCCTCCATGGAAGCTCCTCCGTTTTTTTATTTCCCCTTGGAAGGGCTGTATCCTCAGCCGCCGGGCGCGTCCCGCGGGCATGGTTCCCCGTCCCCGCGGTACGCCCCGGCGCCAGCTACAGGTTCTTATTTTACAGGATAACGGCGGCCCTTGTCCCGGTTTTCCCGCCAACTTCTTCGGAAAAATAAAAATCCCCGAGGTGGAGGCACACGCCGGGGCGGGGATCACGGGACAAACGCGCCCGGGCCCTTGTGCGGAGGGGGGAATTGTGCTAAGCTAGAGCCAGAAAAAAGGGGCGGTCCCCGGGACCGCCCGCCGCCGGGCTCTTCCTCCCCGGAGAACAGGAGACGCTATGTACTGGTACGCAATCGACGGAAAACGGGCCGCCTCACCGGAGGCGGAGCTCCCCCTCCCTCCCGCGCCGGAGGGGGCGCCGGAGCTGTTTCTCCTCCGGCGGGACCCCGCCCGCCTCCCCGCCGCCTGGCGGGTGACGGACCCCCGCCAGCTGGCGGCGGACACGGCGGACGTCCGCTGGCTGGACCCCCGGCGGATGGGAGACGCGCCGGAGCTGCCGGAATCCGTCTCCGGCGCCATCGCGGCGGGGCGCCTCACCGCCGTGAATCTCCAGCACCCCCGCTGGCGGCGGGCGCTGGACTTCACCGCCCCGCGGCCCGGGAAAAAGCGGGTCCACCTGCTGGCGGTGGGGGACGTGGGGGGCACGCTGCTGACGGCGTTGGACCTGCTGGGGGGCGGTGTGATCTCCTCCATCGGCATCTGCGACCTGGACGAGAACACCGTGGCCCGCTGGGTCACGGAGACGGGCCAGATCGCCTGGCCCTGGGACTATGGCGCCCTGCCGGAGGTGGAGGCGGTGGAGCCGGAGCGCCTCTTTGACTGCGACGTCTTTCTCTTCGCCGCCGCCAAAGCCATCCCCCCGGTGGGCAGCGGCGTGCGGGACGTGCGCATGGCCCAGCTGGAGGCCAACCGGCCCCTGGCGGAGCGGTTCGCCCGGCAGGCCCGGGAGGCGGACTTCCGGGGGCTCTTTATCGTCCTCAGCGACCCGGTGGACCCCTTGTGCCAGGCGGTCTGGCGGGCCTCCAACCGGGACGGGGAGGGCCGGCGGGACCACCTGGGCCTCCTGCCCGAGCAGGTCCAGGGCTTCGGCCTGGGGGTGATGAACGCCCGGGCGGCGTACTTCGCGAAGCGGGACCCCCGCTTTGCCGCCTTCCTCACCGAGGGACGGACCTTCGGCCCCCACGGCAGGGGGCTGGTGGCGGCCAACTCCGTGGAGCACTACGACGATGAGCTCTCCCAGGAGCTGACCCGGCTCACCCTGGAGGCCAACCTCCGTGTGCGGGAGCTGGGGTTCAAGCCCTACGTGGCCCCCGCCGTGTCCTCCGGGGCCATGCAGCTGCTGCTGAGCCTGCGGGGGGACTGGCACTGCGGCTCCGTGCCCCTGGGGGGCGTGTGGTTCGGCTGCAAGAACCGCTTCACGGCCCGGGGGCTGGAGTGGGAGACCCTGGCCCTGCCGGACGGCCTCTTCGCCCGCCTCCGGGAGACGGAGCGGACGCTGCGGGAAATCGGATAGGAGGTCCGCCATGTCACAGGTTTTGACTGTTCTCTGCCCCGGGGAGACCGCCCCGGAGCGGTTTGTCCGGACGCTGGAGTCCGCCCTGGAGGGCCGCCGGTCCCAGGTGCGGTCCCGGCTGGAGGGGCCGCTGGAGGGCCGCCGGGTCCTCTTCGCCGTGTCTCTGGACGAAAGCGGCGTGAACCCGGAATTCTACACGCTGCTGGCGCAGCTCCGCACCCATCCGGGGTGTCTCCGGGGGTGCGTGGGGGGCGTGCTGGTGGACGGGAGCGGGGACCTCTACACCAAGTCCGCCGGGCGGGAGCTGGTGCTGGCGGCGAATCTCGCGGGGTGCGCCTTTCCGGGCCGGTCCCTGGTGGAGGCCTCCGGGGACCTGCGGAACTTCACCGTCCAGGCCAAAAACGCCGGGGGCTCTCTGGAGGAGGCCTACCGGCGGGCGGCGGCGGACCTGGCTGGGCGGGTGCTGGACTTTGCCCCGCCCCGGCACAGGCGGCCCAGCCTCCTGGTGCTCCACGCCTCCAGCCACCGCACCTCCAATACCCTGGCCCTGTGGAGCCGGTGCCGGGAGCGGCTGGAGGCGAGCTGCGGCATCACGGAGATCGGCCTGCGCAACGGCACCCTGGCGGACTGCGCCGGGTGCCCCTATACCGCCTGCCTCCACTTCGGGGAGCGGGGGGACTGCTTCTACGGCGGCGTCATGGTGGAGGAGGTGTACCCCGCCATCCGGGCGGCGGACGGCGTGGTGCTGCTGTGCCCCAACTACAACGACGCCCTGCCCGCCAACCTCACCGCCGCCGTCAACCGCCTGACGGCCCTCTACCGGGCGGGACCCTTCGAGAATACGGCGGTCTTTGCCGTCGTGGTCTCCGGGTACTCCGGGGGGGACATCGTGGCCAGCCAGGTGGTCTCGGCCATGAACATGAACAAGGGCTTCTGGCTGCCGCCGGGCTTTTGTATGCTGGAGACCGCCAACGACGCCGGCACGGCGGTGCGCCTGCCGGGGATCGAGGAGCGGCTGGAGGCGTTCAGCGGAAACATTCTGGACCAGCTGCTGGATGTAGCCAAATTGCCTGAAAACTGACAGAAGACCCCCGCGCCCAAGTTGGCGCGGGGGTCTTTCCCGTCAGCTATGTACTTCCGCCGCTCCGGGCGCGCGGCGGGAGGAGCTGTTGCCGGTCAGCTCGATCTGGAGCTCCGTGACGGTGTTCCCGGCGGCATCCCTTCCAACAATGCGGTCCTCCCTGGCGAAGTTGAGCAGGAAGGGCATCCGGTAATCCAGGAGAAAATACCGGCGTCCGCTCTTTTGGAAGATGGGGGCGGTGAGGGAGATCGATCCCCCGCCGGCGCCCCCTCCCGCCGCCTCGTCATCGGGGTCCGCCTGGAGCTGGATCTCCAGGGTCTCAATGGCGGGGTCATCCACCCGGCCGTAGAAAAAAAGGTGGGTGCCGTAGTAGCGGTTTTCGGCGTCCTCGCCGGCGTCCAGCAGGATGATCCGCTCCCCGGCGTGGAGGGGCTTGCCGCCGGTGCAGTCCAGCAGGGACGCGGACTTGGGCAGCCAGCCCTGGGCGTCAAAAAATGTGTCGCTGAGAAGCACGGCTCTGTCATTGGCCGTCAGATAGAACAGGGCGGTCCCGTTGTGGAGGTCCGGCTTCCACTGACGCCGGATGACGCGGGTGCCCTGGACGCCCAGCCGATCCTCACTCCGCCGGACGGCCTGGATGGGCAGCAGCAGCGCCGTGTGCAGCAGGCTCTGCGCCAGCAGCAGGAGCACCAGGGCGGCCGCGGCACAGCGCAGGGCCCGCCGCCGGCGGGTCAGCAGCTTTTTTCTCCTCTTCATGGCACAACCTCCTCCGGCAGGGGAACATCAATCGCAACGTTCTCCCCCAGCCACGCGTAGCGCAGCGTGATGTGGTCGTCCCCCGGCTGGACGGGGGCCCGCAGAAAGACCTGCCACATCATCGGATTGAACACCGCCCCCCGGCGGAAGGGGACCTGCTGGTCCCCCCGCTGGCTCTCCACACTGAGTTCGTTAAACGACGGCATCGCCACCAGGCCGCCGGGAATCCGGTGATAGAGGCAGACCGCCGCCTCCGCCGTCAGCTGGCCGTCCTCCTGGGGTTTCCTTACCTCCGCCGCCAGCGCGCTGTCTGGATAACCGCCCTCATAGATCCCCGTCTTTTCCGCCGTCTGGCTGTCCTGGGTCCCCACGGTGATCTGGTAGACCCGCAGCACGTTGTCTCCGATGGTCCGCCGGATGTCCACCGTCTCCGTGACGCCGGAGACAGGCTCGATCCCCTGGGGGGCGACGGTGCCCGCGATCACCGTCTCCGGCCCCGGTGGGAACACACGGTAGGCAAGGCTCTCCCAGGCGTACCCGATCATCTTTCTGTTGTAGCTGCTGGAGAGGACCGAGAAAAGCACAAAAACACAAAGGACCAGCGACACGCCGGCGGCCACATTCCAGCCCCGGGGATACTGCTTCGCCATCTCCCGGCCCACCTCCGCCGGGTCCCCCATGGCGGCCACGGTCCGCTCCTCCGCCAGTTTCTCGTCGTACCCCAGGTCCAAAAGGGCCCGGACGCGGTCCTCCATATGCTCCTCCAGCTCCGTCCGGACCGCCTCCCGCTCCCGCCGGGACAGGCGGCGGAGGTGGGAGAGCACCTGGGCGCAGTACGCCGAGCGGTCCATTGCGGTGGTAACATCATCGTTCATCCCAGTCAAACCTCCCAATCTTCGAGTTTCTCTCTTTACGCGCCAATTCCCGCCGCCGCGGCGCTCAATACCGCTGAAAGCCATAGGTCGATTCCGGCGGGATGTCCTCCGCGCTTCCGTCCTCCCGAACAAGCCGGAGATCATATGTCTCGTATGTACTGCCGCCCGGATCGTACACCGGGTCCAGCACCGCCACGAACTGCCGGTATCCGCCCACCGTTTGGAAATCCCCGGCGGGAATACGGGCTCTCTGCCAGGGAAACTCCTCCCACCGGGCGCCCTGCTCATCCTCTCCCAGGGAACTGTGCCGGACCGCCAGCTCCACCGCCGCCGCGTCCGGGGCGTTTACCCTGCCGAAAAACAGGTATACCGTCTCATAACCCGTTTCGATCTCCCTGCAAAACGAGACCTGTCCCAGGGTGACCGGCTCGCCATGCTCCTGCCGCAGGGCCGCCGGCTCCGCGGTCCAGCCGCTCCAGGGGTCAAAGC
Source organism: uncultured Oscillibacter sp. (assembly GCA_946551795.1). GTDB lineage: Bacteria > Bacillota > Clostridia > Oscillospirales > Oscillospiraceae > Oscillibacter. The sequence continues at coordinate 1,546 of CAMNRF010000079.1, read as the reverse complement.
GGACCGCGCTGAGCAGCAGGCAATCGTCGTTGCAGGACAGCAGATACTCCCCCTCCGCCCGCTCCTCGTCCAGACCCTCGGGCAGGTCCACCACCGTCCAGATCCTCATGCCGGACAGCCCGTACCGCAGCGACATCTGCCGCAGAGCGTGTCCCGGCGTGACGCAGTACAGCCCCCAAAAATAGTTTGCCAGCAGGACGGCGCACAGCAGGATGACCCAGCCCAGGGCCCGCCTCCGCCGGGTGGACAGTGCCCGTCTTCCCCTCATGATCCCACCTCCGGCAATGTGATGGAGACGGCCGCCGTCTCCCCGTAGATCTCCCAGGTCATGGTCAGCGACTGTCCCGGGTCGGCCCAGACGCTGTACAGGCAGATCCCGCCGGCCATGGCCTCCATACTGTGCCCCGTCTCCTCCCCGTCGACCCGGACCCGCAGGGAATAGCCGTCGTAATCGTCCAGTGCCTCCTGGAAGGGGTTTGTCCGCCAGCAGACCGCCGCCAGCAGGGTGTTCCCCCCGGCCCGGTCCGGCTCGTAGCCGACCTGATATACCCGGAAATGGACATCCCGGATGACGGCCTCCGCGTCCAGATCCCAGGCGTCCAGCCCCAGGGGGTCAAAGAAGTCCTCCCGCCTCTCGCTGATGTCCAGCACGGCCTTGGGGGCGCAGCGGACCACCAGGCTCTCCCAAGCGGCGGGGACCCGCTCCAGCAGAGGCCGGGCCAGAAACAGCGCCAGCAGGAGCGTCAGCACCATGGCCCCGCGGCCCAGGAGCATCCAGCCCCGGGGGTACTGCCGCTCCATCTCCCTTCCCACCTCCGCCGGGTCCCCCATGGCGGCCACGGTCCGCTCCTCCGCCAGCTTCTCGTCGTACCCCAGGTCCAAAAGAGCCAGAATGTGGTCCTCCATGTGCTCCTCCAGCTCCGTCCGGACCGCCTCCCGCTCCCGCCGGGACAGGCGGCGGAGGTGGGAGAGCACCTGGGCGCAGTACGCCGAGCGGTCCATCAGGCCGTTCCCAGGGCGGAGGACCGCAGCACCGCGTCCACGGCCCCGCTGTACTGCCGCCAGCTCTCCGCCTCCGTCCGCAGCGCCTCGCCGCCCTTTCTCGTCAGGTGGTAGTACTTCCGCACCCGGCCCGTGGGGGCCTCCTGCCGGTAGGCCTCCACATAGCCCTGCTGCTCCAGGCCGTGGAGCACCGGGTACAGCGTGCCCTCCTTCATGTCAAAGGTGTGGTTGGACCGCCGGGCCAGCTCCAGGATCATCTGGTAGCCGTACATATCCTCCGCCGACAACAGGGACAGCACCAGCAGCGGCGTGTGCTCGATCTGCTGCTTTTTGCGCATCGTTCTCGCTCCTCTCCGAAAATAATACCTTGTATCTCTAGGCTTATTATACATAGTATCGCAAGGTATGTCAAGTAAAAAAACAGCGGGCGCCTGCCCACTGTTTTCCGCGGTCTCCCTTTGGGGCTTCGCCCGCAGTCACGGGAGCTTTGGGGGGGGGGGGGGGGGGGGGGGCCCGCCCCCCCCCCCCCCCCAAAAAAAAAAAA
>CAMNRF010000078.1 GCA_946551795.1 uncultured Oscillibacter sp. | reverse complement strand
GGCCCGTGGCCGGGCAACTCCCGTCCCGCCCCCGTGGGGCGGCATCCCCCGTCCCGCGCCCGAGGCGCGCCCCTCTCCTATTCTGTTAAGAAAAGAGGTCCCCCACCCATGAACTGGCTGGAAGTACACATCGACACCACCCACGCCGGCCTGGAGCCGGTAACCGCCATGCTCTCCTCCCTGGACGTAGACGGCGTCGTCATCGACGACGAGACGGAGTTCCGGGAATTCCTGGAGGACAATCACCAATATTGGGACTACGTGGACGAGGACCTCTCCCGCCGGATGGAGGGCCTGTCCCGCGTCACCTTCTACCTCCAGGCGGACGAGGCGGGCTTCGCCAAGCTGGGGGAGGTCCGCGTCGCCCTGGAGGCCCTGCGCTCCCGGGGGCAGGACTGGGGCTCCCTCATCATGTCCCTGGACAATCTGGCGGACGAGGACTGGGAGAACAACTGGAAGCAGTACTATAAGCCCATCGAGATCGGGGAGCGTCTTCTGGTGGTGCCCAAATGGGAGACCGTGGACCCCGGCACCCGCGTCCCCCTGTACCTGGACCCCGGCCTCACCTTCGGCACCGGGGACCACGCCACCACCCGCCTGTGCCTCGCGGCCCTGGAGCGGGAGATTCGGGGCGGGGAGCGGGTGCTGGACCTGGGCTGCGGCAGCGGCATTTTGTCCATTGCCGCGTTGAAGCTGGGGGCCGCCTCCGCCGCCGCGGTGGACATCGACCGCATGTGCCTGGACGTGGCCTATGAGAACGCCGCCCTCAACGGGATTGGAAAGGACGTCTACGACGTGCGGGTGGGGGACGTGCTGACGGACGGGACCCTGCGGGCGGCCCTTGGCGGCGGGTACGACATTGTCCTGGCCAACATCGTGGCGGACGTGATCATCGGCCTGGCCCCCCTGGTGCGGGGGTTCCTGAGAGAGGGCGGCCTCTTCCTCTGCTCCGGCATCATTGAGGGCCGGCAGGCGGAGACGGCGGAGGCCCTCCGGGCGGCGGGGCTCACGATTCGGGAGACCCATGAGCGGAAGGGCTGGTACGCCTGCGTCTGCCGGTGACCAGGCGGGACCGTCATTGTGTATATCTTTTCCCACTGTGTTTGTCGCATTTGCCGGATTTCCTTTTATTTCAAAAATGTCCTTGACACTCTTCCGAGAATGTGTTAGGGTGGAGCTAAATAAAAGGCAAACCCGGTGAAAGCCGGTGACGCAAAGCTAGAGGGCCTTACTTCTGGAAGGAGTGGCAGCCAGCTGCATCATGATGTGTTCAGCTGTGATTCAGGGCTTTGCGCCATGGCGCAAAGCCCTTTTTGCTATGCGTAGAATAGCAAAAACCGGGGAGCCGCGTATGTTCTGTTCCGGGCGGCCGGAACTTTGCATAAATCTGGAGGAATGGGAGGGAGCGCCTATGCGAAAGAGGGCCTCATGCGGATCGGCCGCCTGGCCGCGGGAAAGACCGAACCGGCCAACGCCGGACACCGGGTGACCGGTAAAACACAATTCCAGCATTCTGAAAAAGGCAAACCGCCCGAAAGAGCGGGACGCAAAGCTATGGGAGCTAAAGCCGAAAGGCCATGCTCGCCCAGCCGCCGGAATTTCACGATCCAAATTTATCTTTAAGGAGAATGAAATGATGGCAAAAAAACGCGTTTTATCCTGGCTGGTAGCCGCCAGCCTGGCCCTGAGCCTCCTGCCCACCGCCGTGCTGGCGACTGGTGAGGACACCGTCAAACAGCCCCTTCCGGATCTGGAAGAGGTTGATGAGACCGCAGTTCCGACGGAGGACCCTTACAAGCCCCCCTATGATGACGCCAAAGAGGCGGACCGCCTTGACGGCGAGGAGCTGGATGCGGTAAACGACAAAATCGAGGAAGCGGCTGACACCGCCAACAGCGAAATCGACGCCGCTAACAGCGATGCCGACACAGCTGCTGAAACCGCCAATACCAGCCTTGAAGAGATCAACGCGGAGATCAAAACCCAGAACGACGCGGCCACAAACGCGGCCAAGGAGGCCAATGACGCCGCCAACGACGCCAAGAACGAATCCCTCAGCCTTGAAGAGCGCGAAGAAGCCGCCAGAAAAGCCGAGGAGGCCGCCCAGAAGGCCGAAGAGGCCGCCCAGAAGGCCGACGAGCAGGTCACTGCCGCGCAGGGCGTGGTGGACGCCGCCCAGAGAGCTCTGGACGACGCAAACACGGCCTATCAGGATGCCCTCAACAAGGCAAACGCCCTTCTTGAGAACGCTGGCGATGACCTCGGTCTCAAGGCTCAGGCCCAAAAGCTGATTGATGATGCCGAGGGAAAAGTCAATGACGCCAAAGCAGGTTTAACGACAGCTCAGGAGGAATTTGGCAAAGTCGAGAAGGCCCGCGGGGATGCCTGGGATGCCTCTGAGGTTGCCCGGATTGCCGCCAATGCTGCCGCTGTTGCCGCCAAAGGACAGGACAAAGTCATTGATAGTGCCAAGGAAGAGCACAGCCAAGGCTTTGTAGACAGCAAAAAAGAGCAGGTGGATAACAGCGCCGATGCCGCCATCAGCGCCAAGGAACTGGAGAACGCCGCCCAGACTGTGGTGGACGCCCAGACCAAAGCCGACGACCTCAACAACCTCCAGAATCTCACCGAGGAGCAGAAGAAACTGGCCGAGGCCAAGAAAGCCTATGATGAGGCGGATAAGGCCCTGAACGGCTACACGGACGAGAACGGAAACCATGTCAAGGGCGCACAGGAGATTGCCAAAGACACCAAAGATAGGCTTCCTTCCAAAGACATTAGCTATGATAGTTATGAGGATTGGAAGGATTCTTGGGCAGATGCCAATGAGCATAACCTTTCAAACATTTGGTTGGACTTCCATCTTGACGGTCTCGCATGGAACCCGACACGCCGAGAAATAGTCAACGCTTTGCTTGATACCTCCGGAGCGGATCACTCCAAAATTCTTACTGAAAAAAATATTAAGGAGGTATTGAGTTCTGCAAAAAAATCTCCGGTAAATTATGTTAATAAAGTTGGTCAAACCATTGAAACCCTCCGTACAGCCCGCGCAAATCTGGAAACCGAGACAGGAAACCTCGGCGTTGCGGTAGAGACTGTCACCAAGGCCACCGGTGCTACCGGCGCCACCGCACAGGATGTGCTCAATAACCTGAGTAGCAAAATCGACGCTATCAATACCGAAGGCAAGTATGATGAGGACCTGAAAGACCTGTCTACCGCCATCAGAGCCGCCAAGACCGCTCTGGATAGTGCCAAGCAGGCGTACACGGATAAGGGTGGCAAGCTGACCGTATCCAACCTCGATGATGCGAATAACGCTTTGATTGCCGCTTCCGACGCATATTCCAAAGCCATTACCGCGCTGAATACCGCTGCCGGCACCAAGCTGTCCAGCGACACCGCGACCATCGAAGCACTCAACCAGCTCAAGGTTCTGAAAGAGCAGGTTGAGACCGCCAAGGCCCTGATTGCGGAGATGGAGCGTACCAAAGGAGTCTACGAGGGAAAAGAGCGCGAGTATAACACCGCCAAAGAAAAGGCCCAGTCCGCCAAAAATCAGTACGAGGCCGCCAAAAAGGCCGTAGACGAGGCAGAGGAAAATCTGAAAAAGGCTGAAGTAAGCTCCGTGGAATTCACTGCTCAGGACCTCGAATCCCTCAATGCGGCATTGGCCGCTGCCAGACAGGCGCTGGCCGATGCTGAGATTCTCAAGAACAAGGCCCAGACCGACCTGGACAATGCCAGAAGGGATGCCGACGACGCCCGTGATGCCTATGATGACGCCGCCAGAAGAGCGGAAGAAATCCTCGACGACATCACTGGCACCGACGGCGACACCGCCGATGACGACGACGACACCGCCGCCACCATCGAAGACGGCATCGTGCCCCTGGCCCTGATGCCCACCCGCGGCGAGCTGATGAACTACCTCTATGTCCGCGCCGGCAGCCCCGCCGCCCAGGCCCCCACCTTCACCGATGTCCCCGCGGACCACGCGTTCGCCGCCGCCATCGGCTGGGCCCAGGCCAATGGCATCGCCGTGGCCTACGAGGACGGCACCTTCGATCCCGACAACTTCGTCATCGCCGCCGACCTCACCGCCTTCCTCACCCGCTACGCGGACTTCGCCGGCATGACCATGCCCGCCCTGACCGCCATGGCCGGTCTGGAGGATGACGCCATCGTGGAGAACGCCGACGAGATTCTGGCCGAGTTCTTCGGCGGCTGATTCCCAATCCCCGCAAAACTCCCAAAACCGCCGCCCCTGAGGGGCGGCGGTTTTCTTTTAGAAAAACAGGCTGCCGCTTATGCGGGGGAGCACAAGGGGGCAGCGCCCGCCTCGTATAAAATCTGCCGCCCTGAAAAGCCTGCGGAGCAGGCGTTCAGCCAGCGAAGCGAGGCATTTTGCGCAGGCGCAGCCGGAGCAAACATGCTGGAGGCATTAGCGGCGGTTTTTTTCTCCCCTTCGACGCTTTCCCCCGGACTTCTCCCTCCACAATATGTAGAATAGAAAGAACCCAAACAACACAAAGGAGGCGGTTTTTGATGGACCACGCGGAGGAGCGGCGCGTCCTGCGCCTGCCGGCGGCGGACATCCGTCCCAACCCCGCCCAGCCCCGCAGGTTCTTTGATGAGGCGTCATTGCGGGAGCTGGCGTCCTCCATCCGGCGCCACGGCATCCTCCAGCCCCTCACCGTGCGGCGGCGGGGGGACGGCTGGGAGCTGGTGGCCGGGGAGCGGCGGCTCCGGGCGGCCAGGCTGGCCGGCCTGGAGACGGTCCCCTGCATCGAGGCGGCGGTGGACAGCCGCCAGTCCGCCCTGCTGGCCCTGGTGGAGAACCTCCAGCGCCAGGACCTGCACTACTTCGAGGAGGCCGCCGCCATCGCCGCCTACATCAAGGAGTCCGGCGCCACCCAGGAGGAGACCGCCGCCCTGCTGGGCCGGTCCCCCCCGGCGGTTGCCAACAAGCTGCGGCTCCTGCGCCTCTCCCCCGCCTGCCGGGAGATTCTGATCTCCGGGGGTCTTGCGGAGCGCCACGCCCGCACCCTCCTGCGGCTGGAGGACGAGAGCGAGCGCCTGATGGCCGCCCGGCACATGGCGGAAAAACAGTTCACCGTGGCCCAGGCGGAGCAGTACGTGGACCGCCGCCTGGCGGCCCTCCAGTCCACCCCCCCGGCGGGCCGGCGGACCTACATCATTAAGGACGTGCGCCTCTTCCTGAACAGCGTGGACCGGGGCCTCCGGATCATTCGGGACGCCGGGGTGGACGCCGCCTATGGCCGGGAGGAGACGGAGGACGACATTCTCCTCACCATCCGCATCCCCAAGCACCGCCGCTGAACTCCAGGCCCCCGGCAAAACCGCGGGGCCTTCCCCCCCTGCAGGGGCCGCCGCCCTCGGCGGCCCGTTCTCCCGGGAGCCTGGCACTTCCGTCGGACGGGCCGCCGGGGGCGGCGGCCCCTACAAAATCCCTCCCGCATCGAAAAATTCTCTTCCTCTCTTTCCTTTTATTGTTACTGGATTGTAATCTTTTTTTCCCCGCCGATGTGATACAATACATCGTGGCGGAAAAGGGCCGGTTGTGTGCGGCTCTTTTCCAAAAGGAACAAGCGACAGGAGGGGCTTCATGGAACAGATCAACGAAGCCGTGGAGAAGCGGGCCGGGGGCGCCCGGCTGAAAAAAGGCGGCGGAATCGCCGGGGCGCTGCTGGCCGCCCTGGGACTGACGGCGGTCATCGCCGGCGGGGCCTATCTGGGCCTGTGCGCCTACGCGGTCAACAGCGCCGCCATCTGGAACAACACTCATGTGCTGAATCAGGACATCGGCGGCCTCACCCGGGAGGAGGCCATCCAAAAGGTGGAGGCCGCGGTGCCGGACCTAGCCATCGACCTCCGGCTCTACGACGCGGACGGCGGCCCCGTGGACCCGGACGCCCCCGGCGGCTGCTCCATTCCTCTCAGCGGCCTGGGGGCGGAGGTGGACGCCGCCGCCCTGGTGGACCGCGCGGACGGCTCCGTGAGATCCGGCCCCTTCCTCACCGCCGGATACCGCTATCTGGCCGCCCCCGCCTCCCGCGGCCTCAGCAGCCCGGACGCCGTCACCCTGGACCCGGAGAAGACGGCGGAGACCGCCGCCCGGGTGGCCGCGGAACTGTCCTGGCCCGCCTTGGACACGGAATACAGCGTGGAGGAGGACGCCCTCCTGGTGCGCACCGCCATGGACGGCCGCGCCGTGGACGCGGAGGACCTGGATGAGACCCTGCGGGGCCGCGCCTGGGTGGCGGACCTCGCCGTCTCCTTCCCCTGCCGGAGCCTCTCCCCCGCCAAAACCATGACGGCCCGGGACATCCACGACGCCGTCAGCGGCGAGGTGAAAAACGCCGGCTATGACGTGGAGACGGACACCATCACCCCCGAGCAGATGGGGGCGGACTTTGACGTCCCCGCCGCCCAGGCGGCCATGGATGCGGCGGAGCCCGGCACCACCGTGCGCATTCCCGCGGACATCCAGCTCCCCGCCGTCACGGCGGAGGACCTGGAGGCGGTGCTGTTCCGGGACGTGCTGGGGGAGGCCAGGACCCACGTCTCCGGCACGGCGGCCCGCATCTCCAACGTGAAGCTGGCGGCGGCGGCCTTCGACGGCACGGTGCTCAACAGCGGCGACGTGTTCTCCTACAACGAGACCGTGGGCCAGCGGACGGCGGCCAAGGGCTACAAGCCCGCCCCGGCCTACGTGCAGGGCGAGACGGTGGACGAGATCGGCGGCGGCGTGTGCCAGCCCTCCTCCACGCTGTACTTAGCCTGCCTCCGGGCCAACCTGGAGATCACGGAGCGGTACGCCCACCGGTACGTCCCCGCCTATATCGCCAAGGGCATGGACGCCACGGTGTCCTGGGGCGGGCCGGATTACAAGTTCACCAACAGCACCGACTACCCCATCAAGATCGAGACGGTCTACGAAAAGGGCTATCTCACGGTGCGCCTGCTGGGCACCAATGTGGACGGCACCTATGTGAAGATGACCTACGAGCAGCTCTCCTCCACCCCCTTTGAGGTGGTCTACGAGGACGACCCCACCCTGGCCCCGGGCCAGGAGGTGGTAAAGGTCACCCCCTACACCGGCTACAAGGGCCGGACCTACCGCAACGTCTACGCCGCCGACGGCACGCTGATCTCCAGCGAGTACGAGGATACCAGCGACTACAAGGTCCGCAACCGGGTGATCCTCCGGGGCCCTGTGGCGGAGCCCTCCGTCCCGGCGGTGAATCCCACCCCCGGCGACATCACTGTGGACTTCCCCCCGGCGGAGACGGACCCCGGAACGACCCCGGAGCCCCCTATCGTGGACCCGGGCACGAACCCGCCCATCATCGTCCTGCCGGAGGACGGACTGGGCTGAACCTCCCATCAAAACGCCCCAATCTATCAGTATATCATAAAAAGCAGGCGCGGACGCAAATGGGTCCGCGCCTCGTCTTGCCCCGAACCAGCGGCCTATTGCCCCCGCTCCCGCTTCAATCTCCGAATATCCTCCCCCACAAAGGGCAGCAGCTGATACTCCCCCAGGACCCGGGAGGCCGCCTGGGGCGAGTACCGCCGCCCCAGCTCATCCGGCATCAGATTCGTGCTGAGGATCGTGGCCCGCCGCTCTATAAGCCGCGTGTTGACGATCTCGTACAGCGCGCTCTGCACAAAGGCGGTGGTCAGCTCCGTCCCCAGGTCGTCCAGGATCAGCAGGTCGCACCGGAGCACCCGCTCCACGTCCTCCCCGGCCTCCTCCCGGCCGAATTTCTCATCCTCAAACACCCGGAACACATGGCCCGCCGTGTCGTACACCACGGACCACCCCGCCCCGCTGACCTCCCGGGCGATGGCGGCGGAGAGGTGGGTCTTCCCCAGCCCCGGCGCGCCGAAGAACAGCAGGTTCTCAAACCGGCGGCCGAACTGGTGGGCGAACTCCGCGCAGCTGTTGTAGACCCGCTCCTCCATATGGCTCCGGGCGGACCGCTTCTGTCCCGGCTCCACCTGGTCGGGGTACCACTCCAGGGAGAAGGTGTCAAAGCTCTGGCCCCCCAGGTCCAGCATCCGGCTCAACTCCTTTTGCTGCTCCTGGGCGTAATATCCCCGCAGGCACCGGCACACGCCGCCGTCCCGGTACCCCGTGCCGCCGCACAGGGGACACAGGGGCTTCTCCTCCAGGCAGTCCTCCGGCAGGTGCATCTGCTCCAGCAGCGCCTGCCGCTCCTGCTGGAGGCGCAGGTTCTCCACCCGCAGCCGCTCCACCTCTCCGCCGGGGTCCGTCCCCCGGCGGAAGGTGACGCTCACCAGCCGCCCCATGGTGGACCGCAGCTCCCGCTCGATCTCCCGCAGCCGGGGAGATCTCTGGAATATCCGCTCCCGCCGCTGCCGCTCCTGCTCCTCCCGCGCCCGGCGGTCCTCCTCAAACCTCTGGAGGGCCCGGCGCATCACTTTTCCGTCGTAAGCCATCTCTCCGCTCCTTTATCCGGCCACGGGCCGGCGGTCAGACATACTCCCACGCGCTCCGGCCTCCGGCGGGCTTGTCCGGCGCCCTCCGGCCGTCTCCGGCCTCCGCCTCCTCCGGGGTGTGGAGGCCCGCCTCGTGCCACCGCTTCAAAATTCCGTTTAAGTAGGGCCACTTCAGCTCGTGGCACTTGAGCACTGTTTTGTCGTAGGCCAAAGCCACCGTCTCCGGCGGAAAGCCCATCTCCTGCCAGGCGGTCAGGTACTTCTCCTCCGAGGCCGAGGGTATCCGCTCTCCCAGGCCCAGCACCCGCATATACTGCGGGACGCGCTCCTGCCGCCGGGCGTAGTTCTTCAGATACTCCGCCGCCGCCGCCTGGCTGTCGATGCCCCTCCGGGCCCAGGCGTAGCCCTCCCGCTCGATCTGCTTCATCCCGGGGCGCCGCCCCGGCCCGTACCGCCGCTGCACCCGCTCCGCGCAGTGGCACACCAGCAGGTAGATCACGTCGGCGGGGAGGCCCAGGTAGTCGTTCAGGCCCAGCAGCACCCCCACGTCCGGCACGGTGAGCTTCCTGCCCAGCTTCCGCTCCACCTCGGCGGTGAGCCGGCGGAACTCCCCGTTCTCCTCCAGACAGCCGGCGATGTCCGCCTGGCGGTAGTCCGGCCGCTCCTCCGCCGGCTCCAGGGGAAGGTCCGCCGCCGGAGCGATGAGCTCCAGCTCCCGCAGGGTGCTCTCCGCCGCCTCAATCCGGGTCCGGTCCCACCGCAGCTCTCCCGCCAGGGACCGGGGCGGAACGTCTCCCCGGCGGCGCAGAAGGGCCAGGTATAAAAGGGCCGCGTCACCGTCGCCCCGCTCCAGCAGGCGTCTCACCGCCTGGCCGGTGAGGGTGACGCCCTCGTCCCCGGTGGGTACCAATACGCTGGACATGGCCTGTCCCTCCTCGCTCCGTGATTTTTGCTCTCCTATTCTACACGAAATCTGTTCAAAGGGCAAGACCCTAAAACCGGGAGGACGCCCTGGCGGGCGGGGCGGATTTCAGCCACATTGGCGGCTGGGCAATGCACCCCCCATTTCTC
>CAMNRF010000077.1 GCA_946551795.1 uncultured Oscillibacter sp. | reverse complement strand
CAGCCCGATTTCGGTCTGTCTACGATTTCGCCCCTTTTGTTAACAAGGTGAAAAAATGCGCAATTTATCCATTTTTTGCTTGAATCACAGTTGTAACCCACGGAAATATTGCCGTAACAAAAGAGGGGCGGAGGCTCACCGGGCCTCCGCCTCCGCCTGGGTGTTCAGATAGTACTTCTGCCGCACCTGGACCAGCTCCCCCGACTCCACCAGGTGCCGCAGGATCACACCGCACTGCTTGCTCCCGACGCGGAGCACTCCGGCGATGTCCTGGCGGTAGGCGAAGCCCACCCGCTCCAGGTACTCCCGGATGGCGGCGGGCTGCTCCTCCGGCGGCACCACCGTGCCGGGGAGGTAGTACTTGCCCCCCACCCGCACCAGCTTGTGCTCATCGGCCATCCGGCGCAAAACGCCGTAGGCCGCGGCGCTGGTGACGCCCAGGGTCTCGATCACATCCCCCCGGCAGATGGCCCCCTTTTGGCGGATCAGCTCCAGCAGCCTGGCCTCCGTGCCGCCCCGGCCGGCGGCCCGGTACAGGTCCCGCAGGGTCATCTGGTCCATGCCGCCCCGGATCAGGACCGTCCTGGCCAGCCGGGAAAGACGCGGGAGGTCCAGGGGCCGGCCGGCGCTGTCGGAGAGGAGGACGTGGGGGTCCTCCCCGCCCCGGTCCCGCCGGTCCAGCAGCATCTGGCGGACGGTGCTGGTGAGGGGGGCCTCCCGGCCCCTCAGCCGGAGGAGGCCGCCCTCAAGGTCCACCTGGTCCCAGGTCAGGGAGACGATCTCGCCGCCGGAGAGGCCCATCTGCCAGGTGAGCCACAGGGCCAGGCCCGCGGCGGTGTCCTTCTCCGCCTGTAAAATCTTCCACAGCCGGAACTCGTCCACGGGGGCGGGCTGCCGGGTCTGGCGCAGAGTGGGCCGCCGGGCCGCCTCCATGTGCTCGGAAAAATGCAGCTGGAGGGTCCGCACCTCCATGCCGGTGACCTGGGCCACGTAGGGCGCGGCATGGGTCTGGAGCTGGCGGATGACATAGTCGTGGCGCAGGTCGATCAGGCGGACGGCCGTCTGGCCCTCGCTGTCCAGCTCCCGCCGGGCCGCCCGGGAGACGGCCTGGGGCTGCATGGGCTTGCGGAACCGCTGGGAGAACACCACGTACTCCGACACCCGGCTCCACTTGCCGTACATCTTCCGCAGGTAGTCCTCCATCTCCTCCGCCATGGGCGCCTCCCGCCCCGGCAGGAGGATCTTGTGGTCCAGGAAGGAGACCCGGTCCCAGGTCAGTGTGGTGATCTCCTCCCGCAAAAGCCCCTGGAGCCACGCCAGGCGCAGAATGGCCCCGGCGGCGTTGTCCGGATTCCGCTTCAGTAGCCGGCGCATAGCCGCCTCCTCCGGGCGGTTGACAGTGTACGCTCCCATATACGGCCTCCCCTCTCCCGTTGGGTTACACTTGTGACGCAAGTGATTGAAATGTAAAGATTTTCCATTTTTGAAGTGGTTTGTCTTCCATTTTAGGGAGAAAAAGTCCCGGATAATATGTGCGATTTCTGGGAAATTGTCGTATTTTTGACAGTTTTCATAAAATTGGAGTACAGCCCCAAAACGCGAAAGGCCAGACAAACGCCGGGGCGTTCGTCTGGCCTTTTGGAAAATGTTTTACGAAAAATTCCCGCCGGGGCCATTTGCCCCGGGGTGAAAATGTGGTATGATGGAGAAAACAGGAGAGGGTGAAGCATATGCGGGAGTGGCTGCGGGAGATCGTCCACACTCTGGAAGCGGGAGAGCCGGTGGAGCTGGTGGCGGTGACGGAGGCCAGCGGCTCCACCCCCCGGGGCGCCGGGGCGCTGATGGCGGTGTTTCCCGGGGGACGGGCCCTGGGGACCATCGGCGGCGGCAATGTGGAGTACGAGGCCCAGCTTCTGGCGGCGGAGCTGCTGGCGCGCGGCGGCTGCGGGTCGCGGCGCTTCCGGTTCGTCCAGGGGGATGCTGCCAGCCTGGGCATGGTCTGCGGCGGCGATGTGACGGTGCGGTTTCAGTACCTCCCCGCCGGAGACGCCGCCGTGACCGCGGTCCTGCGGGACCTGATGGAGGCGTCCGCCGGAGACCTGGACACTTGGCTGGTGCTGAACACGGAGCAGGACGAGGCCGTCCTGGGCACGGCGGACCGGAACGGCCCCCGGCATCTGGAGACCCCGCCGGAGGACCTGCCCGCCCTGCTGCAAAACCGGCCCGCGCGGTCCGGCGGCTGGCTGGCCATCCCCGTGGTGCGGGCGGGACGGGTCTACATCTTCGGCGGCGGGCACGTCTCCCGGGCGCTGGTGCCCGTTATCGCGGCGGTGGGCTTCCGCCCGGTGGTCTACGACGACCGGCCTGAATTTGCCGACCCCGCCCTCTTTCCCCAGGCGGAGAAGGTCCTCAGCGGAGACTTTACAAAGATCGGGGAGCGGATCACCCTGACGGCGGACGACTACGTGGTGATCATGACCCGGGGCCATCAGGCGGACTATGAGGTGCTGGAGCAGACCCTCCGCAGCGGTGTGAAGTATCTGGGCTGTATCGGCTCCAGGCGGAAGCTGGCCCTGTGCCGGGAGCGGCTGCTGGCGGCGGGGTTCACGGCGGAGGAGTACGGCGCCGTCCACGCCCCCATCGGCCTTTCTATCGGCGCGGAGACGCCGGAGGAGATCGCGGTGTCCGTGGCGGCGGAGCTGATTGCCGTCCGGGCGGGAATGCAGGCCAGCGGGAAGCGGGAATAAAAGTTTCGCCCGCCTCCCCAGCGTCTTGCCAAACCCCACAAAACTGTGCTATAATCGTCAGGAGAAATTATACAAATTTTCACATAGAGAGACGGAGGGCTGTCCATGAAGCGCATCAGCAAGGAGAACTACTACCTGGACATCGCGGAGACCGTGCTGGAGCGGGCCACCTGCCTGCGCCGGGTCTACGGGGCCATCATCGTGAAAAACGACGAGATCATCGCCACCGGCTACAACGGCGCCCCCCGGGGCCGGGCCAACTGCGTGGACCTGGGCTACTGCTCCCGGGAGGCCATGCGGGTGCCCCGGGGAGAACGGTATGAGCTGTGCCGCAGCGTCCACGCCGAGGCCAACGCCATCATCTCCGCCGCCCGGCGGGACACCGTGGGCGGCACGCTGTACCTGGTGGGCCGGGACGCCCGCACCGGCGGGCTCCTCTCCGACGCCACCTCCTGCTCCATGTGCCGCAGGCTGGTGATCAACGCGGGACTGAAGAAGGTGGTAATCCGCCGCACGGAGACTGAATTTGAGGTGGTGGACGTGGAGGAGTGGATCGCCGAGGACGACCTGCTGGTCCCCCCGGAGGCGGTCCCGGACCTGCCCTGACAGCGCGGACGCGCCATATAAGAGAAAGGAAGTCTTGGCCTTGAAAACAGGACTTGTCACCTTTTACCACATCCACCACTACGGAGCCCTGCTCCAGGCTGCGGCCACGCAGCGGGCGGTGGAGTCCCTGGGCGGGGAGTGCGAGATCATCGACTACTACGTCAACCAGAACAACGACCTCTTCCGCGCCCCCACAGGACTGGGCTCCGCCGCAGCGGACGCCCACACGGCCCTCCATTACAAGCCCCTGAAAACCCGCTATGAGCGGTTTGAGGACTTCTCCCGCCGGCAGCTCCGCATCTCCCCCCACCGGTTTGAGAGCTTCGGGGAGCTGCGGGACGCGGAGCTCCCCTATGACCTGATCCTCTCCGGCAGCGACCAGATCTGGAACCCCACCATCTTTCCGGACGGACGGTTTGACCCAGTGTTCTTCGGCGCGTTCTCGGACCGGCGGAAGATCGCCTACGCCCCCTCCTTCGGCGTCCCCCGGATTCCCGATGGGATGGAGACGGAGCTGCGGGGCTATCTGGAGCAGTTCTCCCACCTCTCCGCCCGGGAGGGCCAGGGGGCGGCCATCGTCCGTCAGGCCGCCGGGCGGGAGGCGCCGGTGGTGCTGGACCCCACGCTGCTGCTCTCCCGGGAGGACTGGACTCAAATGGCGGCGGGGCACGCCTATACCGGAAGGGGCTACATTCTCTGCTACTGCATCAGCGGCCCCGGGGCGCTGGAGCCCTACATCCGCCGTCTGGCGGAGGAGACGGGGTTGCCGGTGGTGCAGCTGTGCGGCGTGCGGCGGAAGGTCCACCCCAGGGCGCGGTGCGTGCTGGACGCGGGCCCCGCGGAGTTTCTGGGCCTCTTCCGGGACGCCAGCTTCGTCTGTACCAATTCCTTCCATGGGACGGTGTTCTCCGTCCAGTTTCAAAAGCCCTTCTTCACCGCCGTCTCCCCCCGGGAGCTGGCGGCGCCGGAGACCTCCCGGACCTTCAGCCTCCTCAGCCGCCTGGGGCTGACGGAACGGATCGTGGGCAAGGGCGACACCGCGGATCTCAAAGCGCCCATCGACTGGGCCGGGGCGGAGACCCGCCTCCTGGCAGCCCGGCGGGCTTCCCTGCGCTATCTGGAGGCCGCACTGAAAAACGAGGCGTATCAAGAGCCCCCCGCCCCGGCGGCGGAAAATCCCCCGCCCCGGCTGGCGGATTGGACCCGCTGCACCGGCTGCACCGCCTGTGCCGCCGTCTGCCCAAAGGACGCCATTGCCATGGCCCGGGACCGGGAGGGCTTCGCCCACCCGGCGGTGGACCTCGGCAAGTGCGTCCGCTGCGGCCGCTGCACCGCCGTCTGCCCCATCCTCCACCCCCAGGAGTCAAGGCCTCTGCCGGCGGTCTTCGCCGCCTGGAACCGGGACGACGCCATCCGCCGGGACTCCACCTCCGGCGGCGTGTTCACCGCCCTGGCGGAGTTCATCCTGGAGAGCGGCGGCGTGGTGTTCGGCGCGGCCTTTGACGGCCAGCAGCACCTGCGCCATACGGTGTGCTTCCGCAAGGAGGAGCTGTGGCGCCTGCGGGGGGCCAAGTATGTCCAGAGCGACCTCACGGGCACCTTCCGTCTGGTGAGAGAGTGCCTGGAGAGCCGCCAGGTGCTCTTCTCCGGCACGCCCTGTCAGGTGGACGGCCTTTACCGCTATCTGGGGGGCCGGCCGGAGAATCTGACCACCTGCGACCTGGTGTGCCACGGAGTGCCCTCCCCCGGCGTGTGGGAGGACACGGCCCGGCAGATCGCGAAGCGCAGAGGCAAGGGCCTCCAGGCGGTGCGGTTCCGCAACAAGGTCACCGGCTGGAAGGACAGCCACTTCACCGCCGTCTACGACGACGGCTCCGTGGATTCCGCCCCCCTGTTCCGCACGGAGTACGGCCATGCCTTCGGGCGGGCGCTGTTCCTGCGGCCCAGCTGCTACCGCTGCCCCTACGCCTCCATGACCCGCCCCGGGGACTTCACCCTGGGGGACTTCTGGGGCCTGCGGCCCGACGAGCTGCCGGAGCAGCAGGAGAAGGGGGTCAGCCTTCTGCTGGTGAACACGGCCCACGGCAGCCATCTCTTCGATCAGCTCCCCCTGGGCCGCCAGGCCTTTCCCCCGGAGCGGGCAATCGCCGGAAATCCCCGGCTGGCCTCTCCCACCGCCTGTCCCCCGGACCGGGCGGCCTTCTTCGCCGCCTATGCCCTGGAGCCCTTCGACGCGGTGCGCAAGCGGTTCTTCGCTCTGCCGCCCCTGCCGGTGCGGGCCGCGGGAAAGCTGCTGTCCCCGGAGCTGAAGGCAAAGATTCGGAAAAAACTGCGTTAACCGGAAAGCTGTTGCAAATGCAATAGCGGATATGAGGAGAAATCTGGTATATAATAGAAAAATCCCCAATATTGATAAAAGGAGCGTTTACCATGAAGAAATACGAGTGCGTGCCCTGCGGCTATATCTACGACGAGGCGGCCGGCGACCCGGATCACGGCATCGCCCCCGGCACCAAGTGGGAGGACCTGCCGGCGGATTGGATCTGCCCTCTCTGCGGGGTGGGCAAGGATCTCTTCAAAGAGGTGCAATAAAAAATTGCGTCCCGCAAAAGCGGGACGCAATTTTTTTTGTTTCTATTCCAACCGGCCCCGCAGGGCGGGCACCTGGTCCAGCGCCCGCAGCAGCAGCGCGCCCAGGACAAAGCACACCAGCGCCTCCCCCAACCCCACGGTGACGGCGTTCATGGCAAAAGCCGGAAGAAAAGCCGCCCCGTCCAGGGTGGCGAAATACGCGATCTCCGCCCCCACGATCAGGGCGTTGCACACCACCGGCGGCACCGCCGCCAGGTACCGGTTGGGCATCCTGGCCGTCCACAGGGCCGCCAGGAGCGTGGCCAGGGTGCCGAAGACCCAGTCCAGCACATAGGGCGAGCCCAGGAGATTTGCCAGGAAGCACCCCACCGCAAGACCCGGAACAGCCTCCGGAAACAGGAAGGGCAGCACCGTCATGGCCTCCGCCACCCGGAACTGGACGGGGCCGTACTGGGGAATAGGCAGAAGCAGGGTCAATCCGGCATAGGCGGCGGCGATGACGGCCGCCAGGGTCAGGCGATGAGCGGAAAAACGGGATTTGGACATGAAAAAGAGCCTCCTTTTCTCGGTGTGGAGGCCCGCAAAAACGGAAAATACCCGAGATAAGGCCCGGGTGGCCTCCATTTTTTTGTTTAGAGAACGATGCCCCATCTGGTACAGCGCATCGAACGAACGCCCGGAGAAGCCCGGACGCTTGGACAGGGAGATGGCACCTGTCACGGAGCATCATACCACAGTGTCCCGCAAAAAGAAAGAGGGAACCGCACAATTCCGCGGTTCCCTCTCCTCTATTCTTCCGTCACATATACCAAATCGTATCCCTCGGGGAGGCTCTCCAGCTCCGCGGCCTCCTCCTGTGGAAGGATGCCCTGCTCCGCCAGGGCGGTGAGCAGCGCGTCAAAATCGCCGCTGGGCAGCTGGTAGCAACGGACGCCGTCCTCACCGGCGGTATAGGGCAGGTCCGCCAGCAGCTCCCCGGCCTGGTCCGCCGTCAGGCGGATGACCCGGCCCTTCCATGCGGGCAGATCCCCGCCCAGAAGGGCAGTGTTCGTCACCATCGTCCCCTCCTCCGTCTGCGGAGCAATGCTGTCCGGCGTGACGCCGGCGGCGGGCTCCTCCGGAGAGGCGGGTTCCCCCGCGATGCTTCGAAGCGCCGGGCCGGTCCCGGCGTCAAGCTCCGCGGGAGCGTCGGCGGCGGTCTCCATCTTCGGGGCGGCGCCCGCAGAGCCGTACGGCGTTTCGCCGCTGCCGCCGTCGGGGGCGGCGGCGTCCATGGCGGCGGGAGCGGCGCTGCCGGCGCCGGCCAAGGGGGTGCTCACACTCCCGCCGCCGGGGACAGCCCGCAGCACAAGAACCAGGGCAAAGCAGGCCGCCAGAGGCAGCAGCACCGCTCTCCAGGGCGTATGCCGCCGGGCGCCGGAGCGGGGCTCTCTCCCCTTTGCGGCCTCCAGCTCCCGGATGCCGGCCATGACGCCCCCGGCGAAGCCCTTCGGCACCGCCGTCTCCTCCGCCTCCGGAAAGGCGGCGCGGATGGCCAGAGCCCCGTCCACATAGTCCCGGCAGCCGGGACAGTCTGCCAGGTGGGCCCGCACCCGGGCGGCCTCCTCCCCGGTGAGCTCCCCGTCCACGTATGGGTCCAGCAGGGCCGCGAATTCCTCACAGTATTTCATTGGCAGCCCTCCTTCTCTGTTCCTTTAGACGGCTGCCGGCCCGAAAAGTTCCCGCTCTCCAGCAAAAATTTTCGCAGCCGCTGCCTTCCCCGGTTGATCCGGGATTTCACCGTGCCCAGATCCAGGCTCAGAACCTGCCCGATCTCCCCGTAGCTCAGCTGGTGCATCTCCCGCAGGATCAGCACCTGCCGGTACTCCTCCGGCAGCTCCCGCAGTCCGTCCTCGATGCTCTCCCGCAGCTCCGCCCGCTCCGCCGCCTCCTGGGGGGTGGGGGCGGGGTCCGCCGCGTCCACGTTCAGCTCCTCGTCGTCAAGCGAAGGACCGGCGGCGGCGCGGTGCCGCCCCTCCCGCCGCAGCAGATCCACGCAGGCGTTGGACGCCAGGCGGTACAGCCAGGTGGAGAAGCTGCTCTCGCCCCGAAAGGCCCCCAGCCCCTGCCACGCCGCCAAAAAGGCCTCCTGGGCCGCCTCGGCGCCGTCCTCCGGGTTGCCGCACATCCTCCCCGTCAGGGCCAGGACTCGCTTCTCGTAGGCCAGCACCAGCTGTTCAAAGGCGTCCTGGTCCCCCCGCCGGGCGGCCTCCACCCATTGTCGTTCCTGTAAAGCGTTCATTGCAAGTCCCGTTTGATCCCCCTTGTCACCCGGTAGACGTCCTCCAGGGTGTTCATCTGTACGATCTGCTCCTTATAATAGCCCGAGTGGGGCACGCCCTTGAGATACCAGCAGTAGTGGCGGCGGGCCTCCAGCACGGCCACCCGCTCCCCCTTGATCTCCGCCGCCAGCTCGAACTGCCGCACGGCGGTGTCGCACCGCTCCGAAAGCGGCGGCAGCGGCGGGATGGGCTCCCCCGCCAGCGCGGCGGCGGCCTGGCGGAAGATCCAGGGGTTGCCGAAGCACCCCCGGCCAATCATGGCCCCGTCGGCCCCGGTGTGCCGCAGGATGCGGACGGCATCCTCCGGCTTCCAGATGTCGCCGTTGGCGAAGACCGGCACGGAGACGGCCTCCTTCACCGCCCGGATGCAGTTCCAGTCCGCCTGCCCCCCGTAGACCTGGGCCCGGGTCCGCCCGTGGACCGCCACGGCGGAGACGCCCGCCTGCTCCAGCGTTCGGGCAAACTCCACGCAGTTGCAGCTGCCCATGTCCCAGCCCCGGCGGAACTTGGCGGTGACGGGTACGGAGACGGCCCGCGCCACTGCCTCCACGATGCGCCCGGCCCGCTCCGGGTCCTTCATCAGCGCCGCGCCGTCGCCGTTGTTGACAATTTTCCCCATGGGGCAGCCCATGTTGATGTCGATGATGTCCGCCCCGGAGGCCTCCAGGGCAATCTGGGCCGCCTCCGCCATACACGACGGGTCACTGCCGAAGATCTGCACGGCGGCGGGGTGCTCCCCAGGGAACTGCCGCAGAAGGGAGAGGGTCTTCTTGTCGTGATAGCACAGCGCCTTGGAGGAGATGAGCTCCGTCACGGTGTAGCCCGCGCCCTGCTCCGCGCAGATCCGGCGGAAGGCGGCGTCCGTCACGCCCGCCATGGGGGCCAGCGCCAGCTGGGAGGGGATGTCCACTGTTCCAATGCGCATTGGAGGGCCTGCCTTTCTCTTTTATTCTATTAAAAATATCATTCTTATGGGGAATTGTCAAATCCGCGGCTGGCGCCGCGGGGGCGGGAATTCAGCCGCATTGGCGGCTGGGCAATGCACCCCCCATTTCTCTTTTCTCTGTCTTGCCAGAGAAAAGAGAAACGGGCCGTGCACGGTCCAAAGAGAAAAGAGAGGCGCGGGGCGAGAATTTGACATTCGTCAAATTTCGCCCAAGATACGGGGGCTGGCCTGAATCGGTGCCAATGTGAATTGCCAGTCCTCTACCGGGTGCGGCTGACCCCGTTCCGCCCGTTGGCGCTCCGCCGCACTTGCTGGTACCTCCGAGGTTGTTTTGCATCTTTGACGCAAGGCCCCAAGCGTCTCTTCCCGCGCTTCGCGCATAGCCGGGCATGTTTGGGTAAGACTGCCCTCCTCTTGGCGGTAGACGA
>CAMNRF010000076.1 GCA_946551795.1 uncultured Oscillibacter sp. | reverse complement strand
TATCAGGAGTTCCTGATGAACGAGGCCCGCTACAGCCGCCTGACCCGCGAGTTCCCCGACCGCGCCAGCGAGCTGTTCCAGCGCAACGAGAAGGCGGCCATGGACCGCTACGAGCACCTGCTGAAGCTCAAGGCCATGTACGAGGGCTGAGGCACAGGTCCAGCGTAAAAGCACAAAGAAGGGCCCCCGGAGCGAAAGCTCCGGGGGCCCTATTGTATGGACGGGTGGTTTTCGAGAATCCTATGGGGAATCCGAGGGGGGGCTGGGAGACGGGCCGCCGAGGGCGGCGGCCCCTACGGGGGGTACCGGAAGTGCCGGGGAACGGACCATCCTGAATGGGACCGGCCAGGCGCGAAGCGCGGGAAGAGAAGGAAGTCCATGCGTCCACGCATCAAGTTTTCTCCAGTCTACCGATGAATAGAGCGCACTTGCGCGAGGACCAAAGCGTTCTCTTTTCTCTTACACCGTGCACGGCGCATTCTCTTTTCTCTGGCAAGACAGAGAAAAGAGAATGGGGGGTGCATCCCCAGACACGCCGGAACGGCGTGTCGTCGTCCCCGCCCGTGGCGGGAACCTTTCGTCCCGCGCCCGAGATGCGGTATCTCTCGTCCCGCCCCGTGGGGCGGATTCCGAAGGAATCACACAGCCAGCCTTACAGATACTGTACCAACTCCTCCACCGGCCTGCGGTCCCCATGGAGCCGCGCCGGATGGGCCCCCTCCGCCGGATACCCCAGCGGCAGCAGGGCAATGGGCGTGGTCCCCGCCATCTCCGGAAAGGCCGCCAGCAGCTTCTCCGGCTCAAACATGCCCACGTAGGTGGTGCCAAGGCCCAGATCCGCGGCCTGGAGCATCATCTGCGTGGCGGCGATGGCGGCGTCGATCTCCCCGTGGTCCTTGCCGTCGGTCTCCCGCTTCCAGGAGACGGCGCCGTCATAGGCCACCGCCAGAATCACCGGCGGGTGGAAGTGACTGCCCATACAGCCGTCGGCCTTTTCCAGGGCCTCGGGGGACTGGAGGACAAAAATACGCTGGGGTTGAAAATTGTGGGCGGTGGGCGCGTTTCGGCCGGCCTCCAGAATCAGGTCCAGCTTCTCCCGTTCCACCGGCCGGGAGCTGAATTTCCGCAGGGAGTACCTGGCGGCGGACAGCGCGTTGAAATCCATGGTTATTTCCTCATTTCTCTGTTGTAAGATGTCTGCATTTTACCACAGGTCCGCCGCCGCCGCAATTCCAATGTTCTCCCCGGCTTCTCTCAGCTCAAAAGGGCGTTCATCTCCTCGATCTCCAGGTCCTGGAGGGCCCAGTTGATGCCGTAGCCGACGACCTTGCTCAGATCCCGGACCTGCTGGTCGATGTCCTGGGTGGTCACCATCAGGCCGCCCCTGCCGTGCCGCAGGGACTCGGGGTCGATGTTCTCCACGCCGGACTCCTCCAGAAGGTCCGCCGCCAGGGTGGCGGCGTCCACCACCGTGGGGATGCCGATTGCCAGCACCGGCACCCCCAGGGTCTCCTTGTTCAGCGCCGAGCGGTGGTTTCCCACGCCGGAGCCGGGGATGATGCCGGTGTCCGAGAGCTGCACCGTGGCGCACACCCGCTCACAGCGGCGGGAGGCCAGGGCGTCGATGGCGATGACCAGGGCGGGCTGCACCTGCGCCACCAGTCCCCGCACCGCCTCGGCGGACTCCACGCCGGTGGTGCCCAGCACGCCGGTGCGGAACACCGCCACGGGCCGGAATCCCGCGAAATGCCGGGGCATGGCGGCGATCAGGTGCCGGGTGATGAGAATGTTGTCCGCCGCCAGGGGGCCCACGGCGTCCGGCGTCATGGCCTCGTTGCCCAGGCCGATGATCAGCACCGGCCCCTCCTCCGGCAGCAGCTCCTTGAGCTGGGAGCCCACCGCCCGGACGGCCCGCTCGAAAAAGTCCGCCTTCCGCTGCCAGAAGGTGGTCAGGTCGATGGTCAGATAGCTGCCCTGGGGCTTTCCCAGGGCCTTCTCCCCCCGCTGGTCCAAAATGTCCACCCGGGTCACCGGGTACCCCTCCCGCTTGGTTTTGGTGGCCTTGACGCCGGAGAGGCGGGTGGTCCGCTCGGCGGACTCCTGCCATAATTCCCGGGCCTCCAGGGCCAGGTCTGTGCGCTTTACCAACATACCGCTCTGCCTCCTGCACAAAATCTGGGGGTCTTCCCCATAGGTTTTGCGCTCCGGGATACAATATTCAAAAAATCACCGGAAATTGTAAAAAAACTCTTGCTTTTTTTGAATTTCCCTGCTAAAATATCATTCTGCACGGTGGGACTTCTGGTCCGCCGGACAAATCTGCCTAAGGAGGAGGTGTTTGGTTTGCCGAATATCAAGTCTGCCAAGAAGCGTGTTCTCATCGGAAGCGCCAGAAACGCGCGCAACAAGGCTGCGAAGTCTGAGCTGAAGACCGCCATCAAGAAGTTCGAGGCTGCTGCCGCAGAAGGCAATCGCACCGAGGCCGATGGCGCGTACAAGGTCGCGGTGAAGAAGGTCGATCAGGCCGTGGCCAAGGGCGTTCTGCACAAGAACACGGCCGCTCACAGAAAGAGCGCCATGACCCTGAAGCTCAACAAGATCGGCTGACTGCCCGAGTTGATGGAAAGGACATCCTTCGGATGTCCTTTTTTCATATTCTGGCCTGGTGTTCCGGGAACAATTTGGCTCTTTTCATTCTGCGGAACTGTGCTACAATAGGATCACATCCACACAGGAGGCGCGCCATGACGCTGTTTGACACCCATGCCCACTACACCGACAACGCTTTCAACAAGGACCGCTCAGAGCTGCTGGGACAGCTGCTCCCGGCGGCGGGCGTGGCCGCCGCGGTGACCGCCGGGGTGGACGTGGAGAGCTCCCGGGCCTCCGTCGCCCTGGCGGAGGAATACGATTATCTCTACGCCGCCGCGGGGCTGCACCCGGAGGACTGCGCCGGGGCCGGGGAGACGGAGCTGGAGGAGATCCGCCGCCTGTGCGCACACCCCAAGGCGGCGGCCGTGGGAGAGATCGGGCTGGACTACTACTGGGCGGAGAACCCGCCGAGGGAGTTTCAGCAGGACATCTTCCGCCGCCAGCTGGCCCTGGCAAGGGAGCTGGGGCTGCCGGTGATTGTCCATGACCGGGAGGCCCACGCCGACTCGCTGGCCATTGTGAAGGAGTTTCCGGAGGTCACCGGGGTGTTCCACTGCTTCTCCGGCAGCCCGGAGATGGCGGAGGAGCTTTTGAAGCGGGGCTGGTACCTGGGCTTTGACGGCCCCATCACCTACAAAAACGCCAGACGGGCCCCGGAGGTGCTGGCCGTGACGCCCCTGGACCGGATCGTCATTGAGACCGACGCGCCGTATCTCTCCCCGGTGCCCAACCGGGGAAGGCGGAACGACAGCCGGAATCTGCCGTATATTGTGGAGAAACTGGCGGAGTGGAAGGGCGTCTCCCCCGACGAAATGGCGCGGATCACCTATGAGAACGGCTTGCGGCTGTTTCCGAAGATTGGAAATGCCGGGTAAGGCCAACAGGGGTTTGCCCTGACGGGCGGGGAGGATTTCAGCCATGATGATGGCTGGGCAAATGCACCCCCCATTTTCTTTTCTCCTCTTGCGGAGAAAAGAAAACGGGCCGTGCACGGTCCAAAAGAAAAGAGACGCCAGGCGAGAATTTGCCCGTTCGGACAAATTTCGCCAAAAGTACGGGGGTTGTTCTCAGACGGTGCCCGGAAATTTAGCGGTCTCGATCCGGCTGCGTCTGACCCCGTTCCTCGATGGGACGCTCTGCCGCATCTGCTGGTACCTCCGAGGTTGTTTTGGAGGTTTGACGCATTGTCCCTGGCGCCTCTTCCCGCGCTTCGCGCATAGCCGGTCCTATTTAAGACGTTTTCAGCGTCTACCCCGGTGATTCCGGTAACTGATGCACCTAAATGGAGACTCTTCTTCCGGCAAGCCAATAGAAATGCGGACCTCTCTTTCGGCCCACTATACGCGAAGCGCGGGAAGAGGCGCTGGGGGCCTTGCGTCAAAGAAGCAAAACAACATGGTTGGAAGCCGCAAATGCGGCGGAGCGCCAACGGACGGTACGCTGTCAGCCGCACCCGGCAGAAGACCGGCAATTCACGGAAGCACCGGTTCAGACCAGCTCCCGTATCTTGGGCGAAATTTGACGAATGTCAAATTCTCGCCCCCACGTCTCTTTTCTCTTTTGGACCGTGCACGGCCCGTTTTCTCTTTTCTCCGCATGAGGAGAAAAGAGAAAATGGGGGGTGCAGCCCCAGACACGCCGGGTCCCGGCGTGTCGTCGTCCCGCCCCCGTGGGGCGGATTCCGCAAGGAATACAAAACCCCCGTCCCCCATCGGGGGATTCCCCCAATCCATTCCGGCATAAACCAGATCAACGGCCGCCTCGCGGGCCAAAGGAGCGAAAATTATGAAAAAGGGCTTTACCATCACCTACGAGTACGAGGGGAACCTCTACGTCAACACAACCAACCGCTGTGACTACGCCTGCACCTTCTGCCTGCGGCACAACGGTTCCAGCGGCGGCAGCATCTACAACGACAACCTGTGGCTGGAGCGGGAGCCCACCCGGGAGGAGATCCTGGCCTCCATCGAAGGCTGGGACCTCTCGAAATTCCGCCAGCTGGTGTTCTGCGGCTTCGGCGAGCCCGCCTACCGGCTGGAGGACATCTGCTGGGTCATCGACCGGCTGAAGGAGCACGGCGTGAGCATCCCCGTCCGCATGAACACCAACGGCACCGCCAGCCTCATCCACGGCCGGGACACCTGCCCGGACTTCGCGGGGCGGTTCGACGTGGTGTCCATCTCGCTGAACACCGACACGGCGGAGAAGTACGAGGCGCTGTGCCATCCCCGGTACCCCGGGGCCTACCAGGCCATGAAGGACTTCGCCAAAGAGCTGACGCGGTATGTCCCCACGGTGATGATGACCGTGGTGGACACCATCTCGCCGGAGGAGATCGAGAACTGCCGGAGGATCTGCGAGGAGGAGATCGGCGCGGTCTACCGGGTGCGGGAGTATATCGCGGACTGAGCCGCTCCCATACAATACAAAAGAAGGGCCGCCTCGGGCGGCGAAGGAGGAATAAGAGATGTTTCGTTTGCTGGGTACGCTGATCACCGGCGCGCTGGTGGGCTGGATTGCCGGGAAGCTGATGGACATGGAGGGGAGCCTTCCGCGGAATATCGTGGTGGGCGTAGTGGGCTCCGTGGTGGGCAGCTTCGCCTTTGGGCTCATCGGCTTCCGGGCCTATGGCGCCATCGCCAACCTGATCGTGTCCGTGGTGGGCGCGTGCCTGTTCATCTGGATCGGGCGGAAGCTGTTTCACTGAGCTTCTCAAAACGAAAGAGCCGGGAGCCTGCCGTCCCGGCTCTTGTTATTTGATCTCTCCGTCCTGGGCAAAGAGGGCGTTGTAGTCCACGTTCAGGACCTCCGCCAGCTTGTCGATTTCAAAAATTGAGAGGTTCCGCCGCCCATTTTCCGCCTTCCAAATCATCTCAGATGTCATGTCACAGCCAATTGTTTGCAGGCGGGCGGCCAAGTCCTTCTGAGACAGCCCGCTCTGAACACGGTAGTATCTGACCTTTTGACCGATATTCCGTTTTTTGGGCGTACTGCGATTCATTCCATCCGATTCTCCATATATAGAGGATTTACTCTTGATTATATGGAGTGTCACGGTTTATAATAACCATATATGGATATTGGAGGCGAATATGGTTATGGACAAAGAAATTCTCCTAAGACTGATTAAGACCTACAACCTCTCCGGTCTCACCCCCCAGCCCGCCAGCTCGAACCTGCGAAACATCGCCAAGATCATCGCCGCCCGGGAGAGCGACCGGAAGTGCGTCGAGGACCTCACGGAATACCTTCTCCTGAACGGAATCCCCGTGGGGGACCGGAGACCTTGACTTCTCTCCTCCGGCGTGCTATTTTGGGAAAACGGGAGGGATTTTATGGACCATCTGACCATCCGCGCCGCCGCGCCGGAGGACGCCGCCGCCCTGCTGGCGGTCTACGCCCCCTATGTGGAGAAGACCGCCGTCACCTTTGAGTACGATGTCCCCTCTGTGGAGGAGTTCGCCGGACGGATTGCCCGCACGCTGGAGCGGTACCCCTATTTAATCGCGGAGGCCGGGGGGCGGGTTGCGGGCTACGCCTGCGCCGGCCCCTTTAAGGACCGCCCCGCCTACGACTGGGCGGTGGAGACCACGGTCTACATCCGGGAGGACGGCAGGCGGCGGGGCGCGGGCCGGGCCCTGTATGCCGCCCTGGAGCGGTGCCTGGCGGCCCAGGGCGTGCGGAACCTCAACGCCTGCGCCGCCTGCCCGGAACGGGAGGACGAGTACCTCACCTGGGACAGCGTGAACTTCCACATGCGCCTCGGCTACCGCCTTGTGGGGGAGTTCTACGGCTGCGGCTGCAAGTTCGGCCGGTGGTACAACATGGCGTGGCTGGAAAAGCACATCGGAGAGCACCTGCCGGACCCGGCGCCGGTAAAGCCCTTTCCGGCGGTCTTCCGCCCGGAGCTGCTGCGGTGATGCCTGTCTCATAAATTCTGAAAAGTTCTCATTTCTGCCTTTTCCCGAAAGAACGCCGCGGGGGCCGCCGCCCTGCGCCGCCCTTGGCGGCTCCGCCGCTTAGAGATGCGGCGTCCCCCCTGCGGGTGCTCGGCGGGCCGTTCCCTCGAAAAATGCCGTTTTCCGGCGGGCCGTTCCCTCGAAAAATGCCGTTTTTCGGCGGGCCGCCGAGGGCGGCGGCCCCTACAGGGAATATGTTTATGGGACAGGTGTGTTCCTCCGCTGAAAAACCATTGACATTTCCCATAAAACAGCATATACTACCGCTTGCAAGGGAGTCCCCGGAAGGGGGCTGAGAGGAGGGTGTTACCCCTCGACCTCACCTGATTTGGATCATGCCAACGTAGGGATGCAGCTGTCCGCCGCGGGTTTCGGCGGTTTTCTCGTGATTTTGCGGGGCGTCCCTCCGGGGGCGTCCCGCTTTTGTTTTTATAAGGAGGAGTTACCATGACAGTTTCCCAGCGCCTGCGGGAGGCGGCCCGGCCCATCTGGGACCGGTGCCTGGCCCACCCCTTTGTCACCGGCATCGGCGACGGCACGCTGCCGGCGGAGAAATTCCAGTATTTCATGCTCCAGGACTATCTGTACCTCTTCGACTACGCCCGGGTCTTCGCCCTGGGGGTGGTAAAGGCCCGGGACGCGGCGCTGATGCGCACCTTCGCCCAAAATGTGGACGCCATCCTGGGCGGGGAGATGAACATCCACCGGGCCTATATGGAGCGCCTGGGCATCTCCGAGGCGCAGGTGCTGGCGGTGAAGCCCGCCCTGGACAACCTCTCCTACACCCACTATATGCTCTCCGTCGCGGAGCGGGGCGGCCCCATGGAGATCGCGGCGGCCATCCTGGCCTGCTCCTGGAGCTACGCCGAGATCGGCCAGACCCTGGCCAAAATTCCCGGAGCGGCGGAGCACCCCTTCTACGGCGAGTGGATTCAGGGCTACGCATCAAGGGACTACGACGCCGCCAACCGGGCCCTCATCGAGCTGATGGACCGCCTGGCGGCGGGGGCCCCGGAGGAGGAGCTCAAGTACCTGGAGGAGATCTTCGTCAACTGCAGCCGCTACGAGCTGGGGTTCTGGGACATGGCCTGGGAGCTGCGCCCATGAAGGCACTGGAGTTTCAAAACGTCTCCTACCAGTACCCCGGCGAGGACTTTAACATCATCGACGGTCTCAGCTTCTCCGTGGAGCCCGGGTCCTTCCACTGCGTGGTGGGCGTCAGCGGGTGCGGCAAGAGCACCATCCTCCGCCTGACCTGCGGGCTGCTGCGGCCGAAGAGCGGGACCATCCTGGTAAACGGCGCGCCCATCGGCGGACAGTCCCACTACTGCGGCTACATGCCCCAGCGGGACCTGCTCTTTCCCTGGCGCACCGTGGGGGAGAATCTGGCCCTGCCCCTGGAGATCCGGGGGGGCACGACCCGCGCGGAGCGGCGGGAGCTGGCGGAGGCGGCCCTGGCGGACGTGGGCCTCGCCGGCTGCGCGGACAAGCTTCCGGGGGAGCTCTCCGGCGGGATGCGGCAGCGGGCGGCCTTCGCCCGCACCATGCTGGCGGGCAGCGGCCTGCTGCTGCTGGACGAGCCCTTCTCCGCCCTGGACTTCCTCACCCGGGTCTCCATGCAGGAGTGGCTGCTGGAGCAGTGGGAGAAGCACAAGAAGACCATCCTCTTCATCACCCACGACGTGGAGGAGGCGGTCTTCCTCTCCGGCAGCGTGCTGGCGGTGGCGGAGACGCCCATCCGCGCCCTCTCGGAGGCCCCCGTCCCGGCGCCCTATCCCCGGACCCGGGCGTGCCTCACCCGGCCGGACACGGTGGCCCTGCGGGAGGAGCTGATCGGGATGCTGAGAAAGCAGGTGAGGTCATGAACAGAGCCAATCGGGGGAGCCTCCCCGCGCTGGTCTTCCTCTTCGCGCTGCTGATCCTCTGGCAGCTGGGGGCCATGGAGGTGAACGCCGCCTACATCCTGCCCACGCCCGTCCAGATCCTGCGGCGGCTGTGGGAGCTGCGGCGGCCGCTCCTCACCGTCCACCTGCCCGCCACCATGGCGGTGACGGGGCTGGGCCTTTTGATCTCCCTGGTGCTGGGGCTGGGGCTGGCGGCGGCCATGGACTGGAGCCCGCTGCTGCAAAAGTGCCTGTACCCGGTGGTGGTGGCCTCCCAGACCATCCCCACCACCGCCATCGCGCCGCTGTTCGTGCTGTGGTTCGGCTACGGCATCTGGAGCAAGGTGCTGGTGTCGGTGCTGATGACCTTCTTCCCCATCACCATCACGGTGTACGACGGCCTCCGCTCCGCCCGGACGGAGATGGCGGAGCTGCTGGAGACCTACGGGGCCACGAAATGGGACATCTTCCGCAAGATCAAGGTCCCCTGCGCCCTGCCGTACTTCTTCTCCGCCGTGAAGATGGCGGTGCCCATCAGCATCATCGGCGCGGCTATCGGGGAGTGGCTGGGGGCCCAGAGCGGCCTTGGGTACTTCTCCCGCCGGATGATGACCCAGCTGGACGGGGCGGGGGTGTTTGCCCCCATTGTGCTCCTCAGCGCCGTGGCCATGGCGGTGACGGGGCTGGTGGGGGTCCTGGAGCGCCGCGTGGTCAAGTGGCGGGGGGATACCTAAAGCTATGAAAAATAAAAGGAGCTGTTTTTGATGAAACGAGTATTTGCTTTTCTGCTGGTATGTCTGCTGCTGTCCGGCTGCTCCGGCGGCGTGATCACCAGCCCGGACGGGCCCACCCAGGTGATCCCCGCCGGGGGAGAGGACCTGCGGGAAGTGGACGTGGTGCTGGACTGGTATCCCAACGCCCTCCACGCCTTTTTGTATGTGGCCATGGAGAAGGGCTACTATGCGGAGGAGGGCCTGAAGGTCAACATCCGCTTCCCCTCCAACGCCAACGACGCCATCTCCCTGGTGGCGGCGGGAAAGGCGGACATCGGATTGTACTACCAACAGGACGTGATCCAGGCCCGGGCCAACCAGGCTGTGCCGGTGAAGTCCATCGGCGCGGTGGTCCAGGGGCCGCTGAACATCGTGCTGTCCCTGGAGGAGAAAGGCATCTCCTCCCCCGCGGACCTGGTGGGCAAAACCATCGGCTACGCCGGGACGGAGCTCTCCGAGGCCATTGTCCGCAGCATCATGGCCAACGTGGGGGCGGATTACAGCGACGTACAGTTGGTGGACGTGGGCTTTGACCTCATGAGCTCCATGACCACCGGCAGCGTGGACGCCACCATCGGCTGTCTTGTAAACCACGAGGTGCCCCAGATGGAGGAGGAGGGATTTTCCGTCAGCTGGTTCGACCTGGACGACTACGGTGTGCCCACCTACTACGAGGGGATCTTCCTGGCCGGCGACGACGCCATTGAGAACGACAGCGGGATGCTCTCGGCCTTCCTGCGGGCCAGCGCGAAGGGCT
Source organism: uncultured Oscillibacter sp. (assembly GCA_946551795.1). Taxonomy (GTDB): domain Bacteria; phylum Bacillota; class Clostridia; order Oscillospirales; family Oscillospiraceae; genus Oscillibacter. Next base: position 406 of record CAMNRF010000076.1, on the reverse strand, counting down.
TCGCGGACATGAAGGCGGACCCTGAGGAGGCCCTGGCCATTCTCCTGGCCAACCAGAACGAGGAGAACTTCCCCCTGTCGGAGACGGTGGAGCGGTCTAGCATGGAAACCCTCCTGCCCATGATGGAGACGGCGGACGCGGCGTTTTTGTCACAGTCTGACGAGTGCTGGCAGGAGAACATCGACTGGATGCTCTCCCAGGGGCTGATCGACGCGGCCCCGGCCCTGGACGACGTCCGGGTGAATCTAGAATTTTAGCCGTTCATGGGGGCGGCCGCAGGCTGGGACAGAGCATAGCGCCCCACGGGGGCGGGACGGGAGTTGTCCGCCCACGGGGCGGGGACGAAAGTTACCCGGCCACGGGCCGGGGACGGCGACACGCCGGTGCCCGGCGTGTCTTGGGGCTG